>JBIQJK010000102.1:0-12846 GCA_044507535.1 Planctomycetaceae bacterium
TCCTCGCCCCGCATCGCGATCTCCTCGAGCAGCCCCGCGGTGGCGTCGTCGGCCCGGCCGTGGCGGAGCTGGACGCTGGCCAGGGCCTGCATGGAGGCGATGTGGCCGGGGTAGACCTCCAGGGCGGTGCGGTAGGCGGCGATCGCCTCGTCGATCCTCCCGGCGCGCTCCAGGGTCAGGGCCAGGTTCATCCGCGGGTCGGGGTGGCCGGGCATGAGCTTGCGGGCCCACTCGAACTCCCCGGCCGCGGCGTAGAGCTCGCCGCGGGCCAGCAGCAGCACGCCGAGGTTGTTGTGCGCCGGGCCGTGGTACAGGTCCGCCCCAAGCGCTTCGCGGAGCAGGGCCTCGGCCCTCTGCGGGTCCGAGTCCATCACCTCCGCGGCCTGCTGGGTGAGCCCGCGGGCCAGGTCGCTGTTGCGCCCGGCTTCGCTCAGCGGGGCGTAGGGGCCGCTGCGGTGGGCCGAGGATGCGGAGCCGCAGCCGGGGAGCATGGCTGCGGTGATCGCCGCGAGCAGCAGGGCAGGTGAGATCGATCCGGTCGTCGCCGTCGTCATCGTCGTGATGCTCCGCTGCTGGGCTCGTCCACGTACAGGGCCGCCTGCCTCTCCCACCCCCCCACGCCGAACCGCGCCAGCCCGGGAGCGTCCGCCAGCCGCACCACGCTGTAGGTCGTGTCGCCGTCGCCGTGCATCCGCACGGTGGTGAACCCCTGGCTGGCCAGCACCCGGTTGGTCAGCGCCCACAGCTCCTCGTCGCTGATGCCGGCGCCCAGCCGCAGCGTCACGCTGCCCCGCAGCGCGGCCGCGTCGTACTGGAGGTTTACGCCAAGACGCTGGGCGGCCAGGTCCACGAGGCGGGGGAGCTCGATCTGGCCGGCGGGCTGCACCTCAGGGGGCGGGGTGGACGAGGGCGAGACCGCGTGCGGCATGCGACCAAGGCTCCGCCCTGCCAGCGAGGCGGCGATGGCGAGAGCGAGAATCGCGGCGCAGCGATGCCGCGGCCATCGCAGGTACGGTCCGCGGCGCAGCAGTATCCTCCACCCGCTGACGGGATTCGTCATCGGTGCATCCTCGCAGATCCGGGCCGATGCGCCAAGCCCCCCGGCCGCTGTCCACGGGGTGCGGGCACCAGGCCATGCCCCTACTTTGCCTTTACGGAGTTCCAAGCTGACTTTACGGTGGTGAGGTACGCACCGAACGTTCGTCTTGGGGGGATCAGCTCACGTCGTGCAGTACCTGAGGCACGCCCCCGATCCGCACGACGCTTAGCCCGAGAGTACCGATTCTACGGACTGGCGAGGGTCGCGGCCGCGGCTCCCCGGCGACGCCGGAAGCAGCCCGCCCCGACGAGGCAGGCCAGGAGCGCGCCCGGCGGCGAGGGGATCGTCGCGGTCCAGGTCCTGGCGCTGGTCACCCCGTTTGCATCGGTATACCGCGAGCTGCCCGCGATGGTCAGGCCGTCGTCCGACACGGCCTGAGCATTGAGTAGCCGCCACCCTGTCAAGTCGACTCCGCTGGACGTCAGATGGTTCATGACGTCAATAAAGCCTGTCTGCTCGCTCCAGTAGAACGCACGGTCCGTTCCATCGCTTGGCTGATACCGGCCCACCAATACAGACCCGTCGGCGCTCAGGTCAGACACGGTGGCACCGTCGAGCTCGCCGAGAACCTGCATGCCGCCTGCCTGCGTCCAACGGAAGAGGCGGGACTCCGTGCTGTTGAACGTCCGTCCGGCGATCACCGTGCCGTCGTCGCTCATCTCCGTAGCAATCGCGCCGTTCCACCCAGGGGCGTTCGCCAAGGTTTCGACCCCGCCGCTCTGAGTCCAGCGATACGCCTGGAACGGCTGCGTGGGCGTCGAGTAGTACCCGGCCGCGGCCTCGCCGGAGGCGTCCAGCGCCGCGACCCATCCCCTGCTGTACCCGCTGGGGAGCGGGATCTCCGTGATCCCGTCAGGTGTCCACAGGACTGCCCGCTCCGAGAGAGCCGCGCCGCGGAACCCGCCGATGACCGTGCCATCGTGACTGATTGCCCACGGCTGTGCCGAGCTAAATCCCTCACCGAAGGGCAGCAGCTCCATCCCGCTTAACTCCGTCCACCGCCACGCGCCCGAACCCCCGCCCTGCAAACCTCCCCAGCCGATCACAATATGGCCCTCGCTGCTCACGCCAGTCGCATGGCCGGACTGATGGCCCTGGGCCAGAGGAAGCTGGAGGAACTCGCCCGCCGCGGTCCAGTGTGCAGCGCGGTTGCCCTGGGTGAAGTTGTGGAAGTAGGTGCCCACCATAACGTGCAGGTCCGGAGTCGCGTCACTGGTGCTCCACCCCGTCGCGAGGGGTGTAGCTGGATTCGGCGTGAAGCTGACTTGTGCAACGGCGAGCTGCGCCGCCGCCAAGCTAGCCGCCGCGACGCCGATCCTCCAGACTTGGGGCAAACTATCGGACCTTGGCACGGCGGAACTCATGCGAACTCCCTGGGGGCCATCAGGCATGACCGGGCACGTACTGGAGGCTAGTGGAACGTGACAAGGTACCGCGCCGATGTTGATCCGGCAAGGATGCATCCTCGGACCATGATGGTGGGCGAGTTCTGTCCACGGGGTTGGGTCGATGTGCGGGTACGGGCTAGCGGGCGCCATCCATCCTGAGCGCCTGCCTCCTGGCCCAGCCCCGCCAGGACTCGTCCTCGCCGCGGAGCGCGATCTCCTCGAGCAGCCCCGCGGTCGCGTCGTCGGCCCTCCCGTGGCGGAGCTGGACGCTGGCCAGGGCCTGCATGGAGGCGATGTGGCCGGGGTAGACCTCCAGGGCGGTGCGGTAGGCGGCGATCGCCTCGTCGATCCTCCCGGCGCGCTCCAGGGTCAGGGCCAGGTTCATCCGCGGGTCGGGGTGGCCGGGCATGAGCTTGCGGGCCCACTCGAACTCCCCGGCCGCGGCGTAGAGCTCGCCGCGGGCCAGCAGCAGCACGCCGAGGTTGTTGTGCGCCGGGCCGTGGTACAGGTCCGCCCCAAGTGGCCGGGTCGGAGGCGGGGGCACACCCACAGCGGGCCGCGGGGCGAGACGCACGTGATTGCTAGCTTGGATCCGAATGTTCCGGTACCCCTTGATCCGGCTGGTTTCATCGACGTCTGTCGGCAGGGAAGGAGGCGGCGTCCACAGGGATGAGGTCAGTATTCCGACAACCGACGCCCGGGTTGACAGCGTGGCCGCAGCTGGGCACACTCTTGGCCATTAGTGGTTTTTCCAGAGGTCGATTCAGCGATTCTCCTAGTCTCGCGCACGAGAATGGCGATTCACTGACCTGTCATTTGCACCTAGGGACTCCGGCTATGAAGCTTTACTCTGCAATCCCCGCCATCTGCATCGGACTTGCAACCCTGCTGCCGACTCGGCTGACGTCCGCTCAGCAGCAGGTGCTGCCCTGTGGCGGCTGCCCAATTCCCATCGAACAGGCAATGCGCGAGTGGCAGGCGCGCAACGCCCTCTTCAGCGAGGGCCGGTCGAAGTGGCCCGATGCGCAGGCGTGCGACGGTAGCGGCCAGACACGTAAGGCACCACCCTACCCGCCCGACGGGTTCTACGGCGACGAGATGTGCGATCCGCGGCGTGCCTCCGAGCTCGTCAAGGCGTTGGCGGACCAGGTACTGGGGGCCATGAACCAGATGCAGCCTGGGATCGATTCTTATACGGGGGAGCCGCTCCCGAGCGTCAACTATCCCGCGTTCCGCGATATCAACGGCATGGGCGAGATTCTCGACAAGGGGCCGGATTACGCCACGATCGGCAACGACGTACGCACCGAGATCGGCGCGATCGCGGCCGACATCAACGTCGAGAACTACTGCACCCAATTCGCCTCGTTGCTCAACCAGATCCGCCGGCTTAGCCATCTACAAGTGGTGTCCAACGTCGAAGACACGATGGACGTGAATGACGAGGGCTCTGGCTTGAGTGGCCTTATCACCACCGGTACCGGCGCGGCTGGTTGTATCATCGACAACCCGGATTGGAATCCGGCCAACGGCTGCTCGTGCTGTCCAACCTGCGAACAGGCGATCGGTAACTTGGCGGCAGCGCTCGCGGGGGCTATGTACCCCCACTCTGCCCAATTCAATGAAATCGGCCAGCAGATAATGTTGGCGTACCAGCCAGGAACTTGCGGCCCTCAGGTGGAGGGAGGTTGCGAATACTGCTGGGGGGAAACCTACGGAGTTCGCAGCTTCCAGGCAACGCTGCGGGCCTCGACCTCGCGCATCCATGGGCAAGGGAAGGTGTACATCAGCGCAACCGAGAGCGAGCCGGCGGACGGCTCGCTCGTCTTTCATCCTCCGATCGAGCCCGATGGCCAGCTGCGTGAGTATGGATCCCTCAACACGCCGACACAGTGGTATCGGCCGATGGTCGGCAACGGCACCGGTGGCAATGGTGACCTCCCGCCTCCAGGGACCTGGGAATGGCGCGGCCTCGAGCAGGCCATAATCCTCAAGCCGCAGTTCGACACCAACCAGGATAGTGTGGTGAACGCCGGGGACATCGGGTGCAGCACGTGCCAGATCGGCGAGGTCCGTGCCATGCTCGACGGCGTGCAGGTTTTGATCGACCTGGGGGCAGGCGAGTACGGCGGTCGCGGCTACCTGATCATCCGCGGCGACTCGGTGGTCGGTGCCGGCAACGAGATCTGGGAGAATGGCCAGGCCGGGAGCGGTGCGCGGGGCTTGGGCTCGGCGCTTCGGATCGTCCCCAGGCTGCTGGAGGCGAATGGAGCCGAGGTCAAGCGGCAGACAGTACATCAGGCGCATCACCTCCGCCAGATCCGGCTCTGGGACTTCGGACTTGTGGACATCGTCGGGGGGAACGACGTGCCCGGCGACAACGGCTACGACGGCACCTACCACATCAAGTTCTACCGCGGCGAGTTCGCCGACTTCACCCTGTACGCCGAGGATGGAAGGGACTTCTGGGCGCCGACCGCCACGGCCGAGCTGGTCAAGCAGGTCACGGTCAGCCACACCATGGCAGCCGTACCAGTGGTCGGCCACCAGCACCTTGTGACCGGCGAGCTGTCGGTCTCCGAGTACGAGGGAGATCAGCTTGCGCTGCGGCGGGTCACCCGGTTCCAGGAGAACGCCCTGATCACCGACTGGGAGGTCGAGGTAGAGGACGAGGCCAACGGGGACGTCATGATCCCCCGCGGCAACCTGCCCAATGATGATCAGTGGGTAGTGCCGGTGGAGTGGTCGCTGCTGCACACCGAGCCAGGCGGGTCGCCTGTGAGGCGAGAGGTGGTCAAGAACGGCTGGGACGCGGCCCTGGGGGCAAGGACGGTCGAGCGGGCCGTCGGCCCCGACGCCACCCTTCGGTGGCACCACGACAAGACCTGGTACAAGCAGTTCGACTGGGGTGAGGAGCGGACCAAGCACGTGCTGGACCCCGAGGGCGCGGAGCTGACCACAACCTGGGAGTACTACGATTCCAAGGCAAACGATGGCGCCGCGTACACAAGGCTTAAGCGGGTGGTTGAGCCAAGCGGCCGATGGGAGGCCTACGCCTACGACGCCGCGGGCCGGATTCAGACGATCACGTCGCAGTTCCTCGACCGCGACGACACCGAAGACAACCGTGTCGTCGCCTACGCCTACCACACCGGCCTTGTCCTGCTAACCCAGCCGATTGAGTTGGGCCAAGTCACGGACACCGAGCCCGAGTTTATCGTCGAGCGCGTCGAGTCCCTCGACGGCCACGAGATCGCGCGGAGCTATTCGATCTACTGGAGCCACTCCAGTGGGAACAACAACAATCCCCGGCAAGAAGAGTCCGAGATCCGCTGCGCCTCCCTCGGGGCGCCGGCGGACCTGAAGTTGTTCCTCGAGGCGGCGGTGGCCGACCCGGTCGGGTCGCCCCACATGGTGACCCACCGGACGGCGTGGTCCCCGAAGGCCGATCGGTTGTTGGCGGGCAGGCCGCACGCCGAGCTCTCTGATGACGGCACTGCAACGCTATATTCCTACGAGATAGATGGAGTCGGAGACTGGAGGACCTACACCGTCTCAGGTCCCGTCGGCCCCGACCCCTCGCCCGCCTGCCCGGTCGGCATCGACCCACACCCCGTCGATGGCACCATGACCGTGACCCTGCGCCAGGCCCCGGCGTGGGCGACGGTGAAGAGCGAGACCTTCGACCTCCAGGGCACCGTGAACCCTTTTCTTCAGTATAACACCGGCATCCTGATCGCCAAGTCGGAGGCCACCGATTTCGACAACACCGGCCGCCCGACGAAGACGGTGTACCTCGACGGTACCTACACGGAGTCGGTCTACGGCTGCTGTGGCCTGGAGTCCCGGACCGATCGCGAGGGTAACGTCACCATCTTCGAGTACGACGCGCTGCGTCGGGTCGTTTCTGAGACGGGGAATCCGGGCACCGCTGCAGAGCAGACGCTCGAATATATCTACGACCACATGGGGAGGCTGCGGCAGACTTCGCTCAAGACCTCGCCGACCGCCTCGATCCCCCGCGGCAGCACCAGGACCTGGGATGCCGCCGGCCGGCTGGTCCTGGAAGTCACCCCGCTCGGGCACGCGACCACGCACGCCGAAGCGATCGACCCGGTCACCGGCTGGACGGTCCGCACGACCACGCTGCCGGTGCCCGGTCCGGGCGGGACCTCCCCGACGCGCATCACGACCAGCTACCCGGACGGCTCGGTCCGCGAGACGGGCGGCACGGCCGGCAACCCGGTGCGCTACGAATACGGCGTGGAGTTCGACGCCGATCCCCTCGTCAACGCCCACGTGCGCTTTGCCAAGCAGATCATGCTCGGCGACAGCGGCGAGGAGACCGAGTGGGTGAAGAGCTACACCGACCCGCTGGGCCGGCAGTACAAGACCGTCTTCGCCGACGGCTCCTCGTCGCGGTCGTACTACAACAAGCTGGGCGAGCTGGTCCGGACGGTCGATCCGGACGGCGTCTCGACGCGTTACCTCTCGGGCTGGAACTTCGCCTCCGATGAGTTTGATGACCTGAACCCGCTGCCGGGCGTGGCGGCGGACTGGCGCGGCCGGTGGCAGCTCACCGTGGTCGATATGGACCAGGACGGCCAGATCGCCTTCGGCGGCACCGACCGCGTCACCCGTACCAGGACCGAGGTGGCGAAGAAGGTGGTCGGCGGCGAGACCGTGGACGTCCACCGGACGACGACCACCATCTGGACGACCGGCGGCGATGACGACGCGACGCTCGATATCGCGGTGCGGGAGTCGAGCGTCGACGGGCTCCGCTCGTGGTCGACCTCCCTGGGCGTCAGCTCCACCTCCGTCACCGCGTACGACCGCCCCAACAGGCGGCGGACGGTCACGTCGACCGGGCCGGACGGCGCCGGGCAGGTGCAGACCTACGAGCACGGCCGGCTCGTCTCTACGGCGACGTTCTTTGGCGACGCCAGCCCGCACACCGAGGCCGTTTACGGCTACGACAGCTTCGGCCGCAACCACACCATCACCGACACCCGAACGACCCCGGGCACCGCCGACGACCGCACCACGACCTACACGTTCGACAACGACGACCGGGTGGTATCCGTCCAGGCGCCCCCTCATGCATCCGGTGCGGCCGCTCAGGTCACCACGATGACCTACGACGGCCTCGGCCGCGTGATTCAGCGCGAGCTCCCCGACGGTGGCCTGGTCCACACCGAGTACTACCCCACGGGCGCCGTCAAGAGGACCTACGGCGCCCGGCAGTACCCCACCGAGTACACCTACGACAGCCAGGGCCGGCTGAAGACCCTTACCACCTGGAAGGACTTCGACGAGGCCAACGGGGTCGGCAACTCCGGCTCGGCGGTCACCACCTGGAACTACGACCCCCAGCGCGGCTGGCTGACCTCCAAGGCCTACGCCGATGGCAAGGGGCCCTCGTACCAGTACTGGCCCAGCGGCCGGCTCAAGCGCCGCACCTGGTCGCTGCCCCGCGGCATCACCACCGACTACACCTACACGGCGGCGGGCGAGCCCGAGGGGATCGACTACTCCGACGCCACCCCCGACGTCACCTACGCCTACGACCGCCGCGGCCGGCTCCAGAGCGTCGTCGACGGGGTCGGCACCCGGGTGTTCACCTACAACGACGCAAGCCGGCAGCTCCAGGAGGACTTCACCGCCGGCTCCCTCGACGCCGTCCGGATCGACAACGCCTTCGACGGCCTCTTCCGCCGCGAGTCCAACACGGTCCGGGTCGGCGGCGTGGCCCGCAACCAGATCGGCTTCGGCTACGAGCCGGCCTCCTCGCGCCTGCGGAGCGTCACCAAGGACGCCGTCCACATCGCCGAGTACGGCTACGCCCCGGCCTCGAACCTCATCCAGACCCAGACCTACAAGCACGACGGCGGCGGGGTCGTCTCGACGCTCGCGGTCGGCACGAGGTCGTACGACGGCCTCGACCGTCTCACCTCGCTTGACTGGGACTCCGCCGCCGGCCCCGACGAGTCCTTCGCCTACACGCTCAACAGCGCCAACCAGCGGACCCGCATCGACCTGGCGGATGGCTCGCACTGGATCTACACGTACGACGGTCTGGGCCAGGTGATCTCGGGCGGGCGGCACTTCCACGACGGCACGCCGGTGATCGGCCAGCAGTTCGAGTACGGCTTCGACGAGATCGGCAACCGCACCGCCACCTCCGCCGGGAGGGACGGCCAGGGCCTACCCGTCCGCCCGGTGAGCTACAGCTCCAACAGCCTCAACCAGTACACCCAGCGCGGCGTGGCCGACGCCGTTGACATCATGGGCTACGCCCCCGCGGCCTCGACGGTGACGGTGGGCGGGCAGGCGGCGTACCGCTTCGGGGAGTTCTACCATCGCCTCGTGAGCTTCTCCAACCTCCTCGCCGCGCGCTTCGAGCGGGTGACGGTCTCCGTCCAGCCCGGCACCGGGGAGTTCCGCTGGGTCTTCCTCCCGAAGACCCCGGAGCAGTTCACCTACGACGCCGACGGCAACCTGCTCTCCGACGGCCGCTGGACGTACGAGTGGGACGCGGAGAACCGGCTGGTGGCCATGCAGACCGGGCCGCTGATGCCCTCGCTGCTGCCCAAGCGGCGGCTGGAGTTCGTCTACGACTACCTGCACCGGCGGAGCCTCAAGCGGGTGTACTACCCGCAGCCGGTCGACGGCTTCGGCGCCGGTGCCGTGGAGCTCTCTGTGCAGGACGCGGGCTCGGCGAGCCTCACCGGGGGCGGCGCTGGTGCGGAGGAGCCCGAGCCCGAGGAGCCGCCGGTGGTCTGGGCGCTGCTGAGCACGACCAAGTTCGTCTGGGACGGGTGGCTGTTGGTCGCGGAACTCAACGGTTCCGACGCGGTGGTGCGGACCCACGCGTGGGGGCCGGACCTTTCGGGGAGCCTCGGCGGCGCCGGGGGCATCGGAGGCCTGGCGTTCACGACCCAGGGCAGCGCGGGGCCGACGCGGCACGCGCTGCACGACGGCAACGGGAACGTGGTGTCGCTGCGGGATGTCAACGGGGACGTCGCGGCGGCGTACGAATACGGACCCTTCGGCGAGACGCTGCTGAGCGCCGGGGCGTACGCGGGAGAGAACCCGCACCGGTTCTCTGGAAAGTACACGGATAGCGAGTCGGGGCTAGTATACTACGGATACCGATATTACAATGCGGCTACGGGACGATGGCTAAATAGAGATCTGCTTTTGGAACAGGGGGGACCAAATGTATACTGCGCATCTGCCAATGCCCCAACAACGACATTGGATCCCCTCGGCCTCTATCCTGTCGTGTATATAGGTGATGAAGCGGCCATTATTCGTTGGGTTCCAACCTTTAATATAGCGCAGTATGCGAACGCGGCTACTCGAGCAGAGTTCGGCAGAGGTTTCGACAGCGACATTGCAATACAGTTTGGCGCTCGGTACGCCGAGTGGCTTGTCGTGCTTACTGGGCTTTGGGAGACGGCGAATTCCGATCCGCCCACGTCGATTGCTGCTCGAGACGGGCCTCGCAGCTGGGGCTCGAAGAGGCACCGTGGATGGCTCTACTTCACACCGAGCATCACGTGTGATTGTGGCAAACTCCGAAAGTCCAAGGGGGCAGGGGATGGGCCCTTCGTGGCGAGATCCGGGAGCGATCCGGGGTATACGCGGTATGTTCGATTTGGAAATGATTTTGATTCCGAGGCTCATCCTACCTTGCGTGGTAATGTGGAGCTCCGGCAACGCACTGACAGTTGTGTCACATTTGTGGCCGAGAACGCCGCACGAGTGACTGGATTGGGTGGATTGGTCGGCGGCGTAATGACATTTGGAAGTCCACCGTACATTTCTTCACGCATCAGCTACCGTATGTGTTGCAATGGCGATGCGTCGGTTAAATTTGAGTCGACTATTTTTCCAGCGAATCGTCAGTATCTTGGCGGCAAGTCAATGGGAACCTACTTACCAACGCAGGCAGATTTCCTGAATTTTACGTTCAGCAACGGCGGCGAGGTGGCCACGATGCAGGAAAATAGTTCCTGGCATACTACCCTCAATCCGATTTAGGAGTGATCAAGGCTATTGACTACGCGCGTGTGCCGTAATTGTGGGTACCTCGTCGGAGCTGTGCGATCTGGAGATTGCCCGGAATGCGGGTTTCCTCTCCGTCCGCAGGACTGCATAAATCTTGGAGCGGTAACTAGTCGCAATGCCCTTCGAAACTGGCTGCGTACAGGGGCACTTGGTGCGCTCGCCATCGCCCTAAGTATAGTTGGGTTCGGTTATGCCAGGACTGTTGATGACTGGGATCTAATATGGCTTCCGACATTGAGCGGAGCGTTGGCGAGCTTCGTGCTTGGCTACACTGTCCAAAGACTTGAAGTCATTGGTAGCCATGCCAACGGCTTGCGTACGTGCAGGATCAGGCAAGTTGTCGGTACGGCTGTCGGAAGCGTGTCCGCCATGCTATGGCTTGCCATCACTGGACTGATAAGTAATTATCAGAATGTTGCGGGGTACCCTGGGTTACTGCTTGAATGCGCATGGTTCGCGAGTGTATTCTGGCTTCTGTGGTGTTCACTCTGCGTACTCCGGAAACTTGACGCGATAATTCCGCGTCCTGCTAGACTATTTGGAGGTCGGTTGGGGCTACGCAGCGTGAAGCATGGCATTTGGGGCTGCTCGCTCGCATGGCTCGCACTCAATGGGGGGTGTATCCTGGGGCTAGTTGCAGTTGCATGGTTGGCCATGGGCATCGCGGTTGTCATTGTGACGTATTTGCGAGCCGCAGGTGAATGCACGAATATTGAGAACGGATGAGCCATCGCACGCATAAAGGCGGGTGCCAGAAGGGATATCGAAAATGTGGCACCAGGCGTGCACGACAAAGTCCTCCAGTGTAATACCGAACGGAACCGCTGAAGTAGTAGTTGACGGTGTTCGCCCTTCAGTATGACCAAGCGAGGGCGGTACAGTGAGGATGGACAACTGTATCCACAAGTATCATGACCGAATCGCTGGTTCAGTGCTTGCCTAGTATGCCGCGCCAAGTCTCCGTTCCGTAGCTCCCCCGCGGCCGCGCTGAGGCGCCGGCCCGCCCGAAAAATGTCAGAGAATGTCGGCCCCGGCCCCCCGCCGGCCGCGGCGCCGGTGCGCTCGTACGCGCCCCTGTGCGCTCGTAGACACCCCCACGCACGCGTACGCAAAGGCAGGGCATACAAGGGGTTACGACACGCCTGCCGCTGGAATGCCCCAGAACGCCCCGTACACTCTTCAGGTGCACAGGGGCACGCGCGGCCGTGCACAAACACGGGTGGCGCGCGGGGAGGCCGGCCCACTCCTCGACGGTGACCACCTCGTCGGCCCGGGCCGAGAGCCGCGCCTCGGCCGCAGCCAGCACGGCCCCGAGGTGTTCGTGCGAGGCGGTCGTCACGGCTCAGCCCTCCTTCCCGCCGCTGGCGGCCTGCGCGTGCTCGGTGGCCACGAAGGTGCCCCGCTCGGTCTTGCGGAACCGGGCCCCCTTCCCCTTGGCGGCGATCTCGCGGATGATCGCCGCGTACAGCGTCGCCTCGGGGGTCTTGCCCCCCGGGCTGGTCCACAGCCCCCTGGCCTCCATGGCGGCGATCATCTCCTTGGCCTTCATCGGCGTCCCCGCCTCGGCGAGCACCAGGGCGGCCGCGTCGAGGGCGCCGACCTTCTTCGGCGTCGCCAGCGTGGGCTCCTTGGGCGGCTTGGCCTCCTTCGCGGGCTTCGCGGCCTCTGCTGCCGCCCCGGCCTTCGCCGCCGCGCCCGTCTTGCCGCCCTTCTTGGCCCCGGTGCCCGAGGGCGGCCTGGGGGACCCGGCGATGGCGGTGACGGCGCCCTCGGCCCCGTGGGCGAACGTCGCCGCGGCGTCGGCGGTCCCGCCCCCGGCCTTCACCTCCGCCCGCAGCCGCTGGGCGCTCTTGATGCGGACGCCGCGGTTGGTCTGGGTGTTGACCCCCACCCAGCCCACGTGCTTCGTCCCCTGCCACCTCTCGGCGGTGATCCGCACCGGCACCACGCCGCCGCTGACCTTGGCCAGGTACGTCCCGTCCACCTTCACCTCTTCCTTCTTCATCGCCTGCTCCGTGAGCTTCCGGCCCGCCGCACCACGCGGCGGACGCGAGCACATGAAGGCATGAGATCCGGGACGCAGCAAGGCCCAGGCTCAGAAAGGAGCGGAGGTTCTGCTTCGGCCGGCGGCCGCCCCGCCGAACACCCTCCTGGTGGCCGGGAGGCCCGCCATGGCCGCTAGGCGGGGCCGCCCGCCCAAGCCGGCCGCCGCGGCCGCTGACGCCGCCGGCCGCGGGGGCAGTGGGGGGGCCGGGGGGGAGGAGCCCGCGGGCGCCCTGGCGG
>JBIQJK010000103.1:0-12826 GCA_044507535.1 Planctomycetaceae bacterium
GGTTCCGCCGGGGGGGTGCCGTCGGGATCGGGGGTGGCGGCGGGGGATGCGGCCGGTGCTTCGGCTTGCTCCTCGGCGTGCTCGGCGGCGATCTCGTCCATCCTTTTCATGAGCGATTCGCGCTGACGCTCGAGTTCGACCTCAGCGGTGGGAGGGTCGGCCTTGCGCTCGCAGGCGGCGACGGTGGCCGCAGCGAGGGCGGCCGCGGCGGCGAGGCAGTGGGGGGCGGCGAGTGGGCGGCGGGGTCGCGTCGGGCGGGTCATGGCCCGGTCAGGATACACGACCGGGCGGGCCGGGTGGTAGCCTGTTGGCATGATCAGGAAACCGGCCGCGGCGGTCGTTCTCGGCGTGAGCATCGTGATTGGTGGAGCGGGGTGGGCGAGCGGCGGGGTTGCCGCCGGGGAGCAGCCGGCGCCGGCGGCCGCGGGAGCGGAGCGGGTGGGGACGCGCTCGCCCGCGCTGCTGGCGATCCTGGATGAGCACGTGGACTGGCTGATGCGGGAGAGCCCGACGTGGGCGAGCTCGCGTGGGGACTACCGCTTCAACGACCAGCTCCGCGACGAGAGCCCGGAGGCGTACGAGCGTCGGCGTGCGGAGATGCGGGACCGGCTGTCGCGGCTGGGGGCGCTCGACCAGAGCACGTTCACGGAGGAGGACCGGCTCGACGCCGACCTGCTGGCGTACGAGCTGACGCTGGACCTGGAGGGGGCGCGGTTCCGCCCGGAGCAGATGCCGGTGGATGCGCTCTGGGGCGTGCAGGTGAGCCTGCCGCAGCTGGCGGACTCGCTGGCCTTCCCGTCGGAGCGGCACTACGCGGACTACGCGGCGAGGCTGGAGCGCGTGCCGCGGCTGATCGAGCAGACGATCGATCAGATGCGGCGGGGGATGGAGGCGGGGCGGATGCCGCCGCGGGCCGCGCTGCGGGGGGTGGTGGAGCAGGCGCTGTCGCTGGCGACGGAGGACGTCGAGAGGCGCCCGCAGACGAGCCCGTTCTACAAGCCGTTCCTGGGGCGGCCGGAGGGGGACGCGGCGTCGGCGCGGGCGCGGCGGGCGATCGCGGAGGGGATCGTGCCGGCGCTGCGGTCGTTCGCGGCGTTCGTGCGCGACGAGTACATGCCCGCGGCGAGGGAGAGCGTCGCCGCGAGCGACGCGGTGGACGGGGTTGAGTGGTACAACCACCGGCTGCGCCGGTACACCACGCTGCCGCTGACGGCGGGGGAGATCCACGAGATCGGGCTGCTGGAGGTGGCGCGGATCCGGGCGGAGATGATGGAGGTGATCGCGCGGACGGACTTCCCGCGCAAGGGCGAGCTGGAGGGGGAGGAGCTGTTCCGGGCGTTCGTGGAGTATCTGCGGACGGACCCGCGGTTCTACTACGACAGCGAGGAGGGGCTGCTGGCGGGGTACCGGGAGATCGCCAAGCGGATCGACGCGGAGCTGCCGCGGCTCTTCGGCACGCTGCCGCGGAACAGCTACGGGGTGCGGGAGATGCCGCTGCTGGCGGCGAGGACGGGGCCGACGGCGTACTACTACCCCGGTTCGCTGCGCGCCGGGCGGGCGGGGTACTTCGTGGCGAACACCTACAGGCTGGACCAGCGGCCGAAGTACGAGATGATCGCGCTGACGCTGCACGAGGCGGCGCCGGGGCACCACCTGCAGATCTCGCTGGCGCAGGAGCTCGAGGGAGGGGCCCACGAGTTCCGCACGCTGCTGGGGTACAGCGCGTTCGTCGAGGGGTGGGGGCTGTACGCGGAGCGGCTGGGGCTGGAGATGGGGGAGGGGCCCAGGGGGCTCTTCGAGGACCCGTACGACGACTTCGGGCGGCTGACGTACGAGATGTGGCGGGCGTGCCGGCTGGTGGTGGACACGGGGATGCACGCGATGGGGTGGAGCCGGGAGAAGGCGATCGGGTTCATGCTGGAGAACTCGGCGCTGACGCCGCTGAACATCGAGCGCGAGGTGGACCGGTACCTCGCCTGGCCGGGGCAGGCGTGCGCGTACAAGATCGGGGAGCTGAAGATCCGCGAGCTGCGTGAGATGGCGGAGCGGGAGCTGGGGGAGCGGTTCGACGTCCGCGAGTTCCACGATGTGGTGCTCGGGGCGGGGGCGCTGCCGCTGCCGGTGCTGGAGCGGCGGGTGGAGCGGTGGGTGGAAAGGGCGGCGGGTTCGAGCGAGGAGTAGAGCTGCGCCATGGCGCCGAGTGCGACAGACGAATCGCCAGCCGACACGCGGCCCGACGCCGTATCGGCGATCACCGCGCCCGGCGACATGAGGGTGGTCGCGCGGTTCACGCCGACGATCGACGAGGTCGCGGATTGCCTCGTGGAGTTCATCGAGTCGGACGTGGACTTCCTCGGCACGTGCCGCGTTGAACGCCGCAAGCGCCTGGTGCGCGGCGCGATCGCGGCGCTGATGGTCGGGCTCTTCGTCCTCGCCGTGCCTGTCATGCTGCGGCGGTGGGTGTTTCAGAATCCGTGGTTGTGGTCCGGGTCGGCCGCGGCGTCTGTGCTGGTGGTCGCCTACGGGTCGCGGCCTTCCTGGCGGAGATTCGTCCAAGGTCGCGCGTTCTCCGCCGGGTGGGCGATGGCGCGATCCAGGTATTGGCTCTTCGCAAGGGAAACCACAGTCGGCCTATGCGACGAGGGCATCTGGATGGGGAGCGACCGGCAGGAGACGCTCATCCGCTGGGCCGGGATCTCTCGCTGCGAAGAGGGCGAAAGCGGCGTGATCCTGTCGCCGGTGCGGCAGAGCGCCGTGGTCCTGCCGCGATCCGCGTTCCCCGACGGCGATGCGCTACGGGAGTTCGTCGCCACCGTGAACGCGGAGCGGCGACGGCGCGGCGTTCATCCGGATGCGCGTGCGGCGGTCGTCTTCGCGGAGCATGACGCCGTCTGTCCCAGGTGCCGATACGACCTCAGGGGCTGCGCCGGGGCGACGTGCCCGGAGTGCGGCCTGACCGTCGATGTGGACTTCGTCGAGCGCATCGCGAAGCGCTGGTAGCCGCTACCTCGGCCCGCGGTCGGGCGCCGGGCTCAGGGCCGGTTTCGGCGTCTATCGGAACAAGGCCGGAAGGGCGGTGCGGCTGCCGGGGCATTCCTCCCCGGCCTGCCTAACCTACCCCCCATGTTCGTCGATCGAGCCGAAATCCGGGTCCGCGGCGGGAAGGGCGGCGACGGGTGCGTCGCCTTCCGGCGCGAGAAGTACATCCCCAAGGGCGGGCCCAGCGGGGGGGACGGGGGCAAGGGGGGGGACGTCGTCTTTGTCGGCGATGAGAACGTCAACACCCTGCTGGACTTCCGCGGCCGGCCCGAATGGGAGGCCCAGCCCGGGGAGCCCGGGCGCGGCAAGCAGCAGCACGGCGCCGACGGCGAGGACCTGATCATCCGCGTCCCCCCCGGCACGATGATCTACGACCGCGTCACCGGCGAGCTGCTGGCCGACCTCGGACCCGGCGAGCGGGCGGTGATCGCCAGGGGGGGCAAGGGCGGGTGGGGGAACGAGCACTTCAAGAGCTCGACGAACCAGGCGCCGCAGAGCGCGACCCCCGGCGAGCCGGGGGAGCAGCGCGACCTGCGGCTGGACCTGAAGCTGATCGCCGACGTCGGGCTCGTGGGCCTGCCGAATGCGGGCAAGAGCACGCTGCTGGCCGCGCTGACGGACGCGACGCCGAAGATCGCCGACTACCCGTTCACGACGCTCTCGCCGCAGCTGGGGATCGCGATCCTGGACCAGACGCGCCGGCTGGTGATCGCGGACCTGCCGGGGCTGATCGAGGGGGCGAGCCAGGGGGCGGGGCTGGGGCTGGAGTTCCTGCGGCACATCGAGCGGACGCGGATCCTGGTGCACGTGCTGGACGTCGCGCCGCCCGACGGCTCGGACCCGGTGGACAACTACAACCTGATCCGTCGCGAGCTGGCCGGGCACTCCTCCGCGCTGGTGGAGAAGCGCGAGATCATCGCGCTCAACAAGATGGACCTGCTCGAGAGCGACGAGGAGCGGCGGCAGGCGGTGGCGAAGCTGCGCGCCAAGCTCAAGCTCGGGGCGAGCGAGGAGGTCTTCGCGATCAGCGCGGCCGCGAAGATGGGGACGCGGGAGTTGCTCGAGGGGGTGTGGCGGGCGCTGAACCGGAAGGTGGAGGGGTGGAAGGGGAAGTAGAGGAGTGTGGGCACGCGGGCGGGCGCCTCGGGTGGCGGTCCTCCGCCGCCCGTGTTCTTTTCTCCCGCCAACGGAAGCACGCCCGGCCCGGCGCGGTCAGCCGCGGCGCCCGGGTGCGGATGCGGTGCTAGGGGATCGGGTGAGGCGGGGAGGAGGGGGAGACACGGGCTGGCCCCCCCAGAGCCCGTGCCACGGGGCGGAGCAGGGCGAGGTACTCGACGTTCCCCTCCTTCGCCCCCTTGCTCCCGGTGATCGGCGACTTCGTCACCCCGAGCACCTCCACGCCCAGCGCGGGCATCTCCGCCAGCACGCGGTCGCGGACGGACTCGGCCTCGTCCTCCGGGAGCACCGCGGCCTTGGCGCGGGCGGGCGAGTCCGGCATCTTCGCGGCCTCGTAGTGCGGCTTGATGAGCGTGATGATCCGCCCGCCGGGCCGAAGCCACTTCAGCGCTGCGGGGATGCACAGCCGCTGCGGCGTCCACCCCAGGTCGATCGCCACCAGGTCAACCTGCGCTGTCGGCTCCAGGTGCAGCGCGTTGGCCCGCTCGTGCACCTCGACCCGCGGGTCCTGCCGCAGCTTCCACGCCAGCACGCCGTAGCCGGTGTCCACCGAGACCACCTTCGCCGCGCCGGCCTGGAGGAGGCAGTCGGTGAACCCGCCGGTGGAGCAGCCGAGGTCGGCGCAGACGAAACCCGTGACGTCGATCGCGAAGTGGTCCAACGCGTGGCGGAGCTTCAGGCCGCCGCGGCTGACGTAGGGGTGTGGGGGGTCGGCGGGCACTGCCCCGCGCTCAGCCCTGGGCCGCAGGGACGCCGATGATCGCGATCCCCAGACGATCTGCAAGGTCGAGGACCTCGGCCTTGTCCACCATGATCACGTCACCCGCGGCGAGCGCGAGGCAGCCGCCGCCGTTGCGGTGGAGGTTCTCGATGGTCTTGACGCCGATGGTGGGGACGTCGCTGCGACGGTCGTGGCCGGCGCGGGCACCCTTGCAGAGGGTCCAGCCGGACTGCTTGCAGAGCTGGCCGGCGCGCTCGATCATCCGGTCGGTCCCCTCGACGGCCTCGACGGCGATGACGTCGCGTCCGCGGACGGCGATGGCCTGGCCGATGTCGAGCTTGAGGGTCTGGTTGAGCAGCGGCCAGGCGAAGGCGATGTCGCCGCGCTGCTCGGCGGTGGGGTGGCGGCGGGTCATGACGCCCGCCTGGGCGAGCGAGTCCGGGATGGGTGCGGTGGAGTCGATCAAGTGGACACCTGCTCGGCCGAGTTCTTCGGCGATCGCCGCGAGGACGACGTGGGAGCGGCGGTCGTGGCGGAGGTGGTGATACCAGGCCCTGGCGGTCCTCCAGTCCGGGAGGTTCCGGAGGATCAGCCACGGGTTGTACATGAAGCGGGCCTTGTCAACCAGCCCGACCATGATGGCGTGCTCCACGCCGCGGCGCTTCAGCAGCGGCCCCCACGCGCCGACCTTCAGGACGCCGACGGTGCGGAAGGTGGAGCAGAGGGAGGGGAGGGACTCGTCGTACTGGTTGAGCAGGCCCAGGCCGTGGACGGGGTGGCCCATGCGGCGCAGCCCCTCGGCGATCATGAGCGGGAGCCGGCCCCCCCCGGCGATCAGCCCAATGGGCGTGGGCGGCGGCGGGGGGTCGGGCAGGATGGTGATGGTTCCGGTCATCGCTCTACCGACTTCGGGGGCGCGCCGGTGGGCAACTTGTCAACGGCGGAACGTGCCGATGCTCCCACACGCCGCGGCCGACCGTCGAGGCTTCCAAGGCTTGCTAGCCGAAATCATATCGGCAACCGACGGGGTGGGACAATGACAAACGGCCCGTCGGGGGGGTAGGCCCCCCGGCCCCGGGAGGGACGCAAGGCGTTGCCGATCATGCCCTTACGCTCGCGGCGGCGGCCAGGGGCGATGAACCGGGCCGCCGGCGGCCGATAGACAAGGCGCTGATATGCCCGATCCGCGCGACCAGGTTGAGCTCTCCATCGGGGGCCGCCCGCACGCCCCCGGCGCCCCCCCGGTTTCCAGCACGCCCACCGCCCCCGCCCAGACCGGCGGCCTGACGGGGCGGCCGTGGCTCTCGCTGTGGTTCCGGTGCTCGAACACCTACGTCCGGGCCTACCGCAACGCGGCGGGGACGGGGTACATGGGGCGGTGCCCGAAGTGCGCCAAGACGATCCGATTCATGGTCGGTCCGGGGGGGACGGGGCAGCGGACTTTCGAGGTCAGTTGCTAAACGCGCGCTTGGACCGGGGCGGAACCGAGCGGACGGGCCGCCCCTACACTGCTCGCGATGGCACCACTGGGCAAGTCGAGCTTCCACATCGCCTCGCCGTCGGGGGTCTGCCGGGCCACCGGCCGGACGCTGGCGGTCGGGGAAATCTACATCGCCGCGCTGGTCGAGCCGGAAGCGAGCGACGAGCTGGAGCGGGAGGACTACTCCCTCGAGGCGTGGGAGGGGGGCGCGCGGCCCGGGGACGGGCGGCGGCTCTTCGGCTTCTGGCGCGCGCGGATCCCCGAGCCCAATGCCCCCCGCAAGCTCCTGGCCGACGACGACTCGCTGATGGACCTCTTCGAGCAGCTCGGGGAGGAGTCGGATGCGAGGAAGGTGGCGTTCCGGTTCGTGCTGGCGCTGCTGCTGGTGCGGCGGCGGCTGCTGGCGGTGGAGGGGACGCGGAAGGGCGCGCTGCTGGTGCGCCCGAGAGGGGTGGAGCGGCCCCCGAAGGGGCCCCCCTTGATCGAGGTGGTCGATCCCGCGCTCGACGAGGAGACCGTCGCGGCGGTCATCGAGCAGATGCGGGCCATCACCGGCGACGAGCCGGCGGCCGGGGCCGCCGCGGGCGCCGGGGCTGCGGGGGAGGGAAAGGGGGCGAGATAGATGTTTCGGGCGTGCGCGGCGGCGATGGTCGGGCTCGTGGTGCTCACCCTGATTGGGGGGTGCGAAGGCCAGCGTCAGGCGAGGGAGGGGGACGGCTCCGGCCGGATCGTGCGCGCCGAGCCGCCGCCGGCGTACGCCGAGGTCGCCGCGGCGTACAACACGCGGCTCGAACCGATCAACACGCTCTACTCCGCGGGGACGGTGCGGCTGACCTACCTCGATGAGGATCGCCAGAAGCGCGAGGAGCAGGGGGACGCCACGCTCCAGGTCCGTCTGCCGGACAAGCTCGCGCTGAGCCTGAAAAAGGCCGGCAAGCGGCTCTTCTGGCTGGGGGGGAACGAGGAGCAGTATTGGTGGTTCGACCTCGTGGACGGCCGGCGGGTGATGGTCGGTCGGCACGAGTTCTTCGACGGCGGCGTGCGCGACCGGATCGGGCTGGCGATCCATCCGCTGGACCTGATCCGGGTGCTCGGCATCCTGCCGCTGCCTACCCCGGAAGAGGGGGGCGGGACGACGCAGTGGTCCGATGATGGCCGGCTGCTGGGCGTGACGACGCGGATCCGCGGCGGCGGGTATCAGAGGTTGTGGCTGGACCCGGAGCGGCTGGAGGCGGAGAAGATCGAGCTCTTCGACGCCGGGCAGCACCCGATCGTCATCGCGGACCTGGAGATGTACGACTACATCCCCATCAGCGGGCTCGGGGGCGGCGGGCCGCGGGTGGCCAAGCGGATCCACGTGCTGGATGTGCCCAGCGGGACGGAGGTTCGTCTGACGCTGGACGCCCCCGAAGAGGGGACGCGTCGGGTCAGCGACGACGCCTTCAACTTCGAGGCCCTGCGACGAGCGCTCGGGGCGGATCAGGTCATCAATCTGGATGAGCCGGCACGGGCGGGGGCCGATGTTGAGCCCGGCGCGCCCGGGCCGGGCATGGTTCCGGTCGGGCTGGATGCTTTGGAGCGGGGGGGCGATTGACGGGGCGGGCCGCGGGCCCGGCGGGGAGGTGGCCGGGTGCGGTCTATGATCGCGCTCATGCGTCCCGCTCGCGTTCTCTTACGGTGTGCGCCCGGCCCGCGGCCGGTGGCCTTCCTCCTCACCCTTCTGGCGGTTGCGCTGCTCACGCTCCCCGGTGCGGCGGGGGCGCAGGAGATCGCATCGGTGCCGGCGACCGGGGCGGGGCACGGGTGGTCGATCGTCCGGACCGGGCCGGAGCGCCGGCCCGCGCTGGTTCACCTCCCCCCGCGTTCCGGGGAGAACGCGGTCGAGCCGGGGACGGTGCGGTTCGCGGCGTGGCTGAACGATGAGCCGGAATGGCTCGGCGGGTGGGGAAACCGCGTCTACCTCGCCTTCCGGCCGGAGGCGGGGCCGGATGGGCGGTTGCGGCGGCACATCGTGAGCATGAGCGCGACCCCCCTGGTCGCCGGGATCTGGGAGAACCATCCCATGGGACGCTTCCGCGTCCATCCCGCGCTGCCGGGGGAGGGGATCCTCATCGGGTTTGTGGGGATGCACACGGGGGCGGCGGCGCTGCTGCGGGTCGGCGAGGCGGGGGACGTGGGCGAGGAGCTGCGGCTGCTCGTGCTCCACCGGAACAAGTGGGTGCAGGTCGATCATCCCTGGATGGGGGAGGCGGCCGCGCCGCTGGATTCCGGCGACCGGGTGCACCTGGTGGCGATGCCCGATGGGCCGGCGCTTGTGGTGGAGCGCACGGCGGGGGACGGGTCGGTGTGGACGGCGCGGCTGACGGAGTCGGCGGATGGGGAGATCGGCGCGGCGTGGGAGGAGCAGGTGATCATCGACGGGGGGGCCGGCACGGGCGGGGCGAGCGTGCTCGCGCTGGACGGGCAGATCCTGCGGCACCGGCACGTCGAGGGGGCGGGGCGCGTGCTGGAGCTGCTGCGTCCGGGGCCGGGGGGCGGCGTCTTCGAGGTGGCCCGGTACGAGGATGTGCCGGGGGACGCGACGATCGTGCCCATGCGCGGGGCGGGGACGCTGGTGATGATGTGGAACGAGGGGGACGGGGACAAGGCGGCGTCGCGCGGGGGGCACGTGATCCGCGAGGTGTCGGCGTTCTCCGGCCGCGTGTGGCACACGGGAACGGGGAGCAGCGGGGGGCTGGTGCAGACGCGGCAGTTCCAGATTCTCGCGGTGGCGCTGGTGGTCATCATGGCGACGGTGCTGCTGTTCATCGTGCGCCCGGGTGAGCAGGCGGCGTCGCTGCCGGCGGGGATGGCGGTGGCGGAGCCGGGGCGGCGGATCGCCGCGGCGGGGGCGGACTTTCTGCTGGGGGTGATGCTGTCGTCGGTGATCACGGGGATCAGCGGGTCGGAGATGCTCAGCCCGGTGGTGCTGATGGGGTCCAAGGGCGCGGCGGGGGCGCTGCTGCTGGCGTTCTGGCTGACGTTCGCGCACTCGACGGCGTCGGAGTGGCTCTTCGGCCGCTCGCTGGGGAAGGCGATGGCGGGGTGCGAGGTGGTGCGGGTGCAGCGGGTGCCGGTGCGCGTGGGCGGCACGGGGGGGGAGGAGGAGGAGGGGACGACGCTGGCGATGATGGCGACGCCGCAGCGGCCGCTGCTGTGGCAGGCGGCGGCGCGGAACGCGGTGCGGTGGGGGCTGCCGCCGCTGGCGCTGTGGCTGCTGGCGGACCCGTCGAGCCGGCATCCGGGGGACCTGCTGGCGAGGACGGTGGTGGTCGTCCGGGGTGAGCCGGGGGTGGAGGAGGCGGGTGGGAGCCCGCCGAAGGACCGTGGGGGCCCCGGGGAAGGGTGAGGCGGGGGCCGGGGAGACCCCGGGACTGCGCAAAATCGGCACGGTTCGGTGAAGAGAGGGGGGCGTACTGCCCGATAAGTCGGTGCGCGGCGGTTTCGCTGCGCGGCCGCGACGGTCCACGTCGATCTCGGCCGGCTTCCCGGAGGATCCGGGGGCCAAGCGGTCTTTCTACGGGACGGCATCATCTTGGCGGAGGCACCACACCAGGATGGGGCGGGGCGCGTGGGGACCGTCAACTGGCGCGTGATCGCGCCGGCGGCGGTGCTGGTGGTGTCGCTGGGGGCGCTCGGTGCGGGGCTGGTGGCGGCGATGATGTCGAGGCCGCGGCCGGACCCGTCGGCGGCCCTGGCCGAGGCCCGCGCGCTGGTGGGAGGGCAGGAGTTCGAGTCGGCGCTGAAGGTCCTCAACGAGGAGGCTCGGCCGATCATCGAGGCGGGGTACTCGACGCTGGAGCAGCGGCAGGAGCTGCTGCGGCTGCGGGCGCGGTCGCTGTTCATGGGGCAGGAGGTGCGGGGGCAGGACATCGAGGCGAACCACCGCGCGGTGGTGGCGGACTACCTCCGGGCCGAGGAGCTGGGCGCGCAGCTCGAGCCGGTGGAGGTGTACCAGCTCGCGCGGTCGCAGGTGTCGCTGGGGGAGGCGGGTGCGGCGGCGCAGCGGGCGCGGTCGCTGCCGGCGGGGGAGGGGGAGCTGCGTCGGCGGATCATCCGGATGATCGTCGAGCGCGAGCTGGCGGCGTCGGGGGAGGGGAAGGCGAGCGGGCGCGGGATGGAGCTGCTCGCGGAGCTGCTGACCGAGCCGGGGCTGAGCGAGCAGGAGCGGGCGTGGGCGGTGGCGCGGCGGGCGGAGCTGCAGCTGCGCGCCGGGCACGCGGCGGAGGCGGTGGCGCGGCTGCTGCGCGAGCTGCAGCAGATGCGGCAGGTTCCGTCGCGGCAGCAGGCGGAGCTGCGCGTGCTGCTGGCGCGGGCGTACCTGGCGGTGGAGGACGACGCCAGCGCGGCGGAGCACCTGCGGACGGTGGGTTCGCTGCTGGACCCGGCGGACGACCTCCGGGGCGAGGTGGGGGAGCTGCTGGGGCGGATCGACGAGCGTGCGGGGCGGCTGGGCGAGGGGAAGGAAGGCGGTCAGCCGGGGGCGCGGGAGCATTACCAGAATGTTGTGCAGCAGTTCCCGCAGTCGGCGGGCGCGCTGCCGGCGCGGGTGGGGCTGGGGCGGGTGCTGGCGGCGCTGGGCGAGCACGATGCCGCGCTGGAGTCGTTCGCGCACGCGGTGGAGGACCTGCGCCGCGGCGGGCCGCGCCACGGCGTGACGGCCGGCGGCGTCACCACGAGCCTGATGAGCGTGCACGCGGACCGGTTCGGCTCGGACTCGCCGGGTGGGACGCGGACCGCGCTGCGGTACGCGGAGCTGGCCGCGACGCTGTACCCCGAGGGGAAGGCCCCGGCGGAGGTGCTGCTGGCGCTGGCGCGGACGCACCGGCGGCTGGCGGAGGAGACGCTGGCGGAGGCGCGGGAGGGGAAGGCGGGCCCGCGGTGGATGGACGAGGTCAGCGCGGTGACGCGCGAGGAGGTGAAGCTGCGGCTGCTGGACGCGGGGAAGTATTTCCGCGAGCACGCCCGCAGCGTGCGGCTGGAGGATGCGGCGGGGTACTCGGCGTCGCTGTGGGAGGCGGCGGACTCGTACGACCTGGCGGGGGACGCGGAGTCGGCGGCGATCGCGTTCAGCGAGTACATCGACGGGGCGGGGGACACGGACCCGCGCCGGCCCGAGGCGCGGTTCCGGCTGGCGCAGGTGCTGCAGTCGCAGCGGGAGTACGCCTCGGCGGCCGCGCTGTACGAGGGGCTGATCGAGGGGTGGGGCAAGGGGGCCGCGGGGCCGTGGGGGGACCGGAGCCTGGCGCCGCTGGCGCAGTGCCTGCTGCGGGATGCGGACCCGGCGAACGACCAGCAGGCGGAGCAGTGGCTGCGGGCGGCGGTGGATGGGCGGACGCTGTCGCCGGAGGCGGTGGAGTACCGCGACGGGCTGGTGGAGCTGGGGCGGCTGCTGTACGAGACGGGGCGGTACGCGGAGGCGATCGAGCGTCTGAGCGACGCGGTGGCGCGGTACCCGGATGATCCGGAGGCGTTCTCGCTGAGGTACCGGCTGGCGGAGAGCTACCGGCTGTCGGCCGCGGCGATCGCGAAGGACCTGGAGACGATCGCGCTGACGCAGGACGAGCGCACGGAATGGACGCGGGCGCGGGAGGAGCGGTTGGCGCTGGCGATGGAGCACTACCTCGCGGCGCGGCGGGGGCTGGAGGCGAAGGACCCGTCGCGGCTGACGGAGCTGGAGCGGGTGCAGCTGCGCAACAGCTATTTCTACCTGGGGGACGTGGCGTTCGACCGCGGGGACTATGCGCGGGCGATCGAGTACTACGACTCGGCGCGGCAGCGGTACGAGACGGAGCCGGCGTCGCTGGTGGCGATGGTGCAGATCGTCAACGCGTACGTCGAGCAGGGGGACTGGGCGAAGGCGGCGACGGCGAACGCGCGGGCGCGGCGGCATCTGGAGGCGCTGCCGGAGCGGGTGTGGGAGGACCCGAGTCTGCCGATGGAGCGGCGGCACTGGGAGGCGTGGTTGAAGTCGAGCACGCTGCTGGAGCGGCGAGCGGAAGGGGGGGAGTGATGGGGTGTGGAGGTGAAGTGGTGAGCAGGTGTGGAGGTGAAGAGGTGAGGGGGTGAAGAGGAATCCGCCCCCAACCCTCGCCCTCAGGGCGGGGGCTTCGAGAGCGGAGGATGGGAAGGAAGAGGAGGAGTTCGGGGGGCCATGTAGGTTGGGGAGGGAGGCCGTGGAGCCCTCACCCCAGCCTTCTCCCAGAGGGAGAGGGGGGCGGAGGGAAAGAGGAAGAGCACGGCCGGCCCAGGGCGGCCAGCCGTGGCACCCGGAGGGGGAGGAGGGGAGAGGGGGAGGGGGGTGGCGGGATTGTCTCGGCGGAGCCGGGTGATTGGAGTCAGGATGACGCAGGCGCGGAACGGGGCTGAGC
>JBIQJK010000261.1:0-1966 GCA_044507535.1 Planctomycetaceae bacterium
GGCGCAGCCGGGCGCCTCGGTGACGCGGACGGCCGTAACGCGCGCGGGGGGCTGGGAGGAGGGGGAGGGGGGGGCGAGGCGGTCGGCCAGCGCGTTGGCGATGTGCAGGGCGACGTTCTCCGCCGTGGGGTTGATGCGGTCGAAGGGGGGCGTGGCGTTGAGGTCGGCGTTGCGGAAGGGGGCGGTGATCGCTTCGAGGTGGGCCTGGACCGCGTGGAAATCGACCAGCAGGCCCTCGTGGTCGAGGGCGGGGCCGGCGACGGTGGCGGTGACGTGCCAGTTGTGGCCGTGGACGGGCTCGCGGGCGCCGGCGATGACAATCGCGTGGGCCGCGGCGAAGGTGGTCTCGACGGTCAGTTCAAACATCCCCCACAGTATATGAACCGCGGCGGGCGCACCGGCCCCGGACGGGCAATCCCCGGGCTCGAGAGGACGCTTGGGATCGTGCCGCGGGGCGCGGCGGGGGGAATCAGAGGCTGATGTTGGCGTGCGGGTCGGTGGTGGCGAGGGTCGAGGCAACGGTGCCGTCGCCGCCCATGCCGGAGGTGCCGGGGCTGCGGCGGTTGACGATGGGGCCGTAGGCACAGTCGGAGAAGATGCTCCAGCTGTCCACGCTGCCCGCGCTGGTGTTGCGGAGGATGAGGTTGCGCCGGTTGTTGACCCAGAGGCCGCACTGGCCGCCGCCGCAGGAGTTGGCCTCGACGCGGTTGGCCTGGCCGCTGATCAGGATGTTGGCGGTGGCGGAGGCGACCGCGCCGTTGTCGCGGGCGACGTTCTCGAGGACGTAGCAGCGGGAGCTGACGAGGATCCCCATGTTGGCGTTGGAGCGGACGGTGCAGCCGGTGATGAGGCTGGTCGTGCCGAGACTGGCGTTGACGCCGTCGAGGCTGTTGGCGGCGGCGACGCAGCCGCTGACAAGGGACCCCGCGGCGAGGGAGACGCCGTGACCGCCGTTGCCCGTGGCGGTGCAGTAGGTGACCGCGCCCCCCTGATCGACGCTGATGCCGTGACCCCCGTTGGACCGGGCGGCGCAGCGGCGGACGTTCCCGGCCAGGTACGTGGAGATCCCGACCTGCTCGTTCCCCTCGGCGGCGCACCCCTCGATCACGACGCCGATCTGGGCGGCGATCCCCGCGCCCCCGTTGCCCGAGGCGACCGAGCCGCTCAGGGTGCTGGAGGTGTTCAGGGTGATGCCGGCGCCGGTGTTCTGGACCGCGCGGCAGCCGGAGACGACGCAGAGGACGCCGACGTTGATGCCCACGCCGGTGTTGGAGACCGCGGCGCAGTCGAGGACGACGGACTCGCTGCCGGTGGTGATGCCGGCGCCCCCGCTCTGCCCCGCGGTGGCGTTGCCGACGGCGAGGATGCGCTCCAGGTGGGCGCGGCCGCCCAGGATGACGCCGGTGCCGGTGCACCCCCGGATGGTCAGGTCGGCGAGGCGGCAGCCCGTGCCGAGAAGGAAGACGCCGGGGCCGCCCATGGACTCGATGACGCCGTTGGCGATGCGGGTGTTGGGGAACTCCTCGTCGCCGCTGATGCCCCTGGTGTTGGGGGCGGCCTCACCGGAGATGCGAAAGCCGCACAGGTCGATGGCGACGTCCGCCGCGGCGATGCGGATGCCGAACTTCCCCGCGGGGACGAGAACGTCGGCGGTGAGGTAATACGAGCCGGGCTCGGAGATGACGAAGACCGCGCCGGCGTCGCCGGGCGTGGTCTCCGGGCCGATGGGGGTGCGCGGCTCGAGCTCGGCCAGCGGCTTGCCGGTGGGAGCGACGGGGCCGGGGGGCGGGTCGATCGGCCCGGCCGCGGCGGGGCGGGCCGTCGTAAGCGCGGCGACGCCGGCGGCGCCGATCAGGCCGCCGAGGAGCGCCCGTCGCGGCAGCGGGGCCGGGGTGCTGCGGTCGGCGACGTCGGCGGAGGGGACGGGGGAGACGGAGGAAGCGGAGGGGTTCGTCATGGTCGGCTC
>JBIQJK010000262.1:0-1955 GCA_044507535.1 Planctomycetaceae bacterium
CCATGCCCACCTCGCCGCGGCCCGCCGTCGCCCTGCTCGCCTCCGCCCTGGCCCTGACCCTGCCGATCGCCGCCGGCCCGGGCCGGCCCGCCCTGGCTTCTCTCATCGCGGCCGCGGACGACGCCGCCGCCGTCGGCGAGGGCAACCCCGGGGCCACCCCCATCGACCCGGCCGTGCTCTACCTCCGCGCCGGGGAGCTGCGCCTGCCCGAGAAACGCCGCGGCCTGGAGGCGCTGGTCACCCCCGCCGGCGACCCCGACCCGGCCCACCTGGTCATCCAGCTCGACGGCCCCATGACCCCCGCCCGGCGGGACGCCCTGGAGGACGCCGGGGTCACCCTGCTGGACTACCTGCCGGCCAACGCCTTCCTGGCCCGCCTCGACGGGGCCGACGCCAAGAAGGTCGCCGCCCTGGGCTTCGTCCGCTGGCACGGCCCCTACGAGCCGGCCTGGAAGCTCGACCCGGAGCTGGGCGGGCGGCCCTACGCCACCCCCGAGCGGCGGGCCCTGGCCGCGGCGGGGCTGTCGCTGCTGGAGGTGACGCTCTTTGAGCGCTCCAGCCCCGAGGCGGCCGCGGCGGCGATCCTGGCCCTGCCGGGCTCCCGCGTGCACCGCACCGACGCGGTGGCGGGCAACCCGGTGCTGGCGGTGACGGTGCGGACGGCGGACATCCCGGCCCTGGCGGGGATCGCCCAGGTGCAGTTCGTGGAGGAGGCCCCGGAGCTGGAGCTGCGGTCCAACTCCAACAACCGCTGGGTGGTGCAGACCAACCTGCCGGGGGTGACCCCGTTCTACGAGGCGGGGATCCACGGGGAGGGGCAGGTGGTGGGGGTGATCGACAGCCGGATCGAGGCCAGCCACTGCTCCTTCGCCGACACGGCGCCCATCGGCCCGACGCACCGCAAGCTGCTGGCCTTCAACGCCTCCCCCGGCACGGCCGCCAGCCACGGCACCCACGTCGCCGGGACCGTCGCCGGCGACCCCGGCGTGGACAGCGACCTGCGGGGCGTGGCCTACCTGGGCAAGATCGTCCACAACATCATCCCGTCGTTCACCGAGGCGGCCATCCGCAACATGCTCGTGACGCACCACGACCAGGGCGCCCGCGTGCACACGAACTCGTGGGGCGACGACAGCACCACCGCTTACAACGGCCTCTGCCGAGGCTTCGACGACTTCCTGTGGTCATTCGAAGACTCGATGGTGACCCTCGCCGTCAGCAACCAGTCCACGCTGCGCAACCCCGAGAACGCCAAGAACCTCCTGGCCTGCGGCGCCACCGGCCCGGTTCCCGATCAGGATGACCACTGCTTCGGCGGCGTCGGCCCCACCAGCGACCTGCGCCGCAAGCCCGAGATCTACGCCCCCGGCTGCTCGACCATCTCCAGCGCCAGCGGCACCTCCTGCGGCACCCGCTCCTCCAGCGGGACGTCCATGGCCACCCCCGCCATCGCCGGCGCGGCCATGCTCGCCCGCCAGTACTACACCGACGGCTACTACCCCTCCGGGGTCGCCACGCCGATGGACGCCTTTGTCCCCTCCGGCGCCCTGGTCAAGGCCACGCTGCTGAACTCCACCGTGGACATGACCGGCGTCTCCGGCTTCCCCTCCAACCAGGAGGGCTGGGGCCGCGTGCTGCTCGACAACGCCGTCTACTTCCCCGGCGATGCCCGTCGCACCATCGTCCGCGATGTGCGCAACGCCGACGGGCTCACGACGGGCCTGGCCGAGGAGACGGGCTTCGCCGTCCTCTCCGCGGACCAGCCGCTGAGCATCACCCTCGCGTGGACCGAGCCGGCCGCCTCCGCCGGCGCCTCGCTGGCCACCATCAACGACCTCGACCTGATCGTCACCGCCCCCGACGGGACGATCTACCGCGGCAACGTCTTCGCCGGCGGCCAGTCCGCACCCGGCGGGACGCGCGACGCCCGCAACAACGTCGAGCAGGTCCGCATC
>JBIQJK010000008.1:0-67579 GCA_044507535.1 Planctomycetaceae bacterium
TCACCGCCACCCCCGCCGCCTCCATCACCTCCTCCTTCGTCGCCCCCGCCTTGAGCGCCTTCTCCACGTGCGAGTCGATGCACGCCTCGCACCGGATGGCCACGCCGATCCCCACCGCGATCAGCTCCTTCTGCTTGACCGTCAGCGCCCCCTCCTTCATCAGCGCCTGGAAGAACGGCGCAAACGCCCGCCCGATCTCGGGGGCGTGCGCCTTGGTTGACTGCGCGATCGCGCTCGACCTCGCATCCGCCGCGGGTGTCGTCTGCTCTGCCATGGCCGTGCCGCTCCGTGTGGCCCCCTCGGCCCCCGCTCGTGGACTCTATCACCCGCGCCCCCGCGGCGGCGTCCGGGGCCCATTCACGACCCGCACGCTCAGCGGCTCCAGACCTGCCGCGCCCCGCTCGGATCCGTCGTCATCAGCCGCCCGCCGCTGAGCGTGTACCCCACCTGCGTCACGTCCCCCTCGTCCCCGACGAGGATGATCGTCTCGCGGTCGGCGTACCACCGCCCGCCGCTCCCCTCGCCGCCGCTGGCGCCCGTCACCGCGTCCGTCCCCCCGGCGACCCTCGACCGCTGCGTGTACCGCCCGTCCGCCCGCAGGTTCACCGTGTGCTGCATCGCCATGCTGAACCCCGCGCCCGGGTCCGAGTACGAGTCGGTGTACGACCACGCCCCCACCAGCCCCGGGTTCCGCTCCGGCGGGGCGAACCGCGCCGCACGGAAGACCCGCTCGGGCAGGTCCCCGCGCCGCTGCATCGCCGCCTCCTCCCCCACGCCGAAGAGCCCCACCGCGATCCCGTCGTGCAACGTCACGTGCGCCGTCGCCCGCACCGCCCGGCCGTCGTCCGCGCGACCCTTGAACCGGATCGTCGCCGCGGGGCGGTCGGCGAGGTCGAAGAACTCGGGCTTCCCGTCGCGCCGCAGGTTGGGCATCAGCTCCGTCACCTGCCCGCCCAGCCGCTCCGCGAGCCCGGGGTCCTTGATCGACGACGCCCCCGGCGCCGCGCCGTACAGCAGCAGGTACAGCTCCGCCGGGTTCCCCATCGTGTCGCGCGGCGCATCGTCCGGGATCAGCACCAGCCCGCCCATGCCCGACTTCGCCCGCCACGACTCCGGGCAGCGCAGCGTCACCCCCACCGCGTGCGGCAGGTTCTGGCGGAAACCCGGGTCCACCTCCGCCTCCGGCGCCCGCGAGGGAGAAGGCTTCTCCGCCGCGGGCGACTCCCCGAGCGGGTTCTTCGGCGCCGCCGGGGGCTTCGCCAGCGGGTTCGCCGGCTTGGCGCCCTCCCGCGCGAGCCGGTGCTCGGCGCCGTCGGACTCGAGCACGAGCGCGTCGCCGTCGAGCCTGGCCGCGAACGCGAAGGCGTGCCCCTCGCTGGTGAACTCCCCGCGCAGGCCGTCCCCATCTGCCGCGGCCGTCACGGGCAGCACCGCCCCGCCGACCTCGATCGTCCCCTTCAGGCCACCCTCCCCATCCGGCTCCAGTTCCAGCCGCAGCGCCCCGTTCGAATATACCCCGACGAACCGGTCCACCGGCGCCTCCGCCCACGCGCCGGCCGCGGCCCCCGCGTACGCCGGCGCCACCGCCGCCGCGGCCAGGCCCGCGGCACACGAAACGAGCACGGCAGCGCGGGCCACGGGGATCGCCAGGCGGAACGGGTGCAGCATCACGGACCTCCTTGCTCCGGTGGCCGCCGGCCGAGCGCCCGCGGCCCACTGGGCGCGAGTCTACCGCCACCGCCCGGCATGAGCAACGACGCGGGCGCCCGCTCTGGCTCTCATCTCCGCGCCCGACCCGCCCGCTAGCATGCGCCCGATCCGCGCCGGCAGCGCACGGGGGCCGAGCGATGGTGCGACAGGCACGAGGCGAGAGCCGCTCCGCCGCCGACTTCCTCCCGCCCAGCCCGCGCCCCACGCTCCCCCAGCTCCGCGCCGCCGCGGCGGCATGCCGAGGGTGCGACCTCTACAAGAACGCCACGCAGACCGTCTTCGGCGCCGGCCCCGATCGCGCCGACGTCATGCTCGTCGGCGAGCAGCCCGGCAGCGCCGAGGACCTCGCCGGCGAGCCCTTCGTCGGCCCCGCCGGCGGCTTCCTCGACCGCGCGATGGCCGAGGCGGGGATCGACCGCGGCAAGGCCTACATCACCAACGCGGTGAAGCACTTCAAAAATGTTCCCCGCGGCAAGCGCCGCATCCACGCCAGGCCCAGCGCCACCGAGGTCGCCGCCTGCCGCCCGTGGCTGGAGGCGGAGATCGCCGCGGTGCGCCCGCGGGTGATCGTCTGCCTCGGCGCCACCGCCGCGCAGTCGCTCCTCGGGCGCGACTTCCGCGTCACCCGCGAACGCGGCCGGCTCATCACCGCCGATCCCTGGCCCGCGCCGGTGCTCGCCACCGTGCACCCGTCCGCGATCCTGCGCATGCCCGACGCCCAGACCCGGCACCGGGCGCTGCTAGACCTCGTCGCGGACCTGCGCATCGCGGCCGGGGCCGTGTAGCCCGGGGCCACCCGCCCCCGCGCCTCCCCCTCGCCCGCACCCGGGCGGGCACGGCGCGGCGGTCGGAAACCGCTCATGGCCCCCCGCCGGATCCCCCATCGCACCCCCCGCGCCCCCGCTCCCGGAACGCCCGGCCCCCTCTCGCAATTGCCCAGATTTGTGCATTCGTGAACATCGGCTCTGGGAAAACTTACGCCGTCGGGTATCGTGGTGCATCCCCGCCATGATGCCGAGGATCGTCTCCGACGAACGTCTCGGGCACGCGCGCGTGCGCGTCGCCGACGGTGGCCGCACACTCTCTGGAGCAGGATCATGTCGAAGTACGATCTGCCGACGGGCGTCAAGCCCCCCGTGTCCGACGAGTCCTCGGGCGAGCTCCCCAGCGACGGGAGCCCGAACCACGGGGCAACCACCATGGTCAACGAGCCGGTGCTGCGCGACGTCGAGAGCCCGGCCGACGGCGCCGACGGCGGCGTGGAGGCGTTCGACGAGGGCGAGGAGTCCGCCGACGCCATGGGCGTCCTGCCCGGCGTCGAGCCCCTCGCCGGGTACGAGCCCCACCCCTACTCCAGCCTCGGCGCCCCCGGCGCGGCGACCGAGTCCGCCGACTCCGACGCCCCCTTCGAGGCCGTGGACGCCGACTTCGCCTCCGGCGACCCGGGGCGAGAGGAGTTCTTCGGCGCCATCATGAAGGCCCTCCCCGCCATCGTCCAGGGCGGCCAGGCCATCGCCAAGATCCCCGCCGTCCGCAAGGCCGGCAAGAAGGTCCTCCGCCAGTTCGGCATCGAGAGCGGCGCCGCCGCCGGCGACAGCTCCCTCCTCGAGGTCGTCATCGGCGCCGACGACCGCGTGCAGGTGACCAACACCGCCGCCAAGCCGTGGAACGGCATCTGCCAGCTCTCCATCACCTCGCGCACCGGCCGGCAGTACATCGGCACCGGCTGGCTCATCGCACCCCGCTGCGTGATCACCGCCGGCCACTGCGTCTACCTCCACGGCGCCGGCGGATGGGCCAAGAGCATCGAGGTCTCCGCCGGGCGCAACGGCCCCGCCTTCCCCTACGGCCGGATCACCTCCACCACCTTCCGCGCCATCACCCAGTGGACCCGCGACCAGAACCGCAGCTACGACTACGGCTGCATCATCCTCCCCGAGGCCCCCCGCGGCACCGGCGCCGCCCCCTTCTGCTTCAACTTCGCCGCACGCAGCGACGCCGAGCTCCGCAGCCAGACCCTCAACCTCTCCGGCTACCCCGGCGACAAGGGCGGCATCACCCAGTGGTTCCACGCCCGCCAGGCCAAGGGCGTCTCCGCCTTCACCATCGAGTACGACATCGACACCGCCGGCGGCCAGAGCGGCTCCCCGGTCTGGCAGTACAGCGGCGGCGTCCGCACCGCCGTCGGCATCCACACCAACGGCTCGCCGCTGGGCAACTCCGCCACGCGGATCACCCCCGCCGTCGCCGCCATGCTCCGGAGCTGGAAGGCCCTGGGCGCGTGAGCCCCGCGCGCCGGCCCGACGCCGCGGCCTGCTCGATGCGTGGCCGCACCCGCCCCGGGGGTGCGGCCACGCTCGTTCCCATCCGCCCGCCCCCGCCGTCGCCATGCGCGTCCGCCCCTATGCTCTCCACCGCCGCGGAGCCCCCCGCATGCCCGCCCAACCATCCCTGAGCATCGAGGGAGTCGTCGTGAGCGCCGCCGGCGCCCCCGTCCCCGGCGTGACCGTCATGATCACGACCTCCGACCAGCCGCACCCGGACATCGCGGCCATCACCGACGAGCGCGGCGCCTTCGGCTTCGACGGCCTCGCCGCGGGCCGCTACACCTTCGCGGCCTACCGCGACGGCACGGAGGCGGGCCGCGCCGAGGTTTCGATCCGCCGCGGCGACGCCGGCCCCGTGCGGATCCAGATCGACTGATCGCCCCCAATCGCAGCCGCCGAGCGCGGGGCTCGCATCAAGCTCCCCTCACGCCGTGTCGGGTTCGCCGGTGTATGGATCATCCTGGAGATCCGGGATCGAGCCACGCCGGCCCCAGGCCGCAGAAGGAGCGCCCGATGCACGCACGGACCAAGCCGATCAACCAGCAGACCATCGTCATCACGGGCGCCAGCAGCGGGATCGGCCTGGCCACCGCGAGGGAGGCCGCGCGGCGTGGCGCTCGCCTGGTCCTCGCCTCGCGCAGCTCGGAGGACCTCGCCGCCGTCGCCGAGGAGCTCCGCTCGATGGGGGCCCAGGTCGAGACCGTCGAGGCCGACGTCGCCAGCGAGGAGGACGTCCGCCGCATCGCCCACGTCGCCATCAGCCGCTTCGGCGGCTTCGACACCTGGGTCAACAACGCCGGCGTCTCCATCTACGGCCGCGCCGACGAGGTCTCCACCGCGGAGGCCCGCCGCCTCTTCGACATCAACTTCTGGGGCATCGTCAACGGCTCCCGCGAGGCCCTGAACCACCTGCGCCACAAGGAGGGCGGCGGAACCATCATCAACATGGGCTCGGTCGCCTCCGACAGCGTCCTCCCGCTCCAGAGCTACTACAGCGCATCGAAGCACGCCGTCAAAGGGTTCACCGACGCGCTGCGGATCGAGTGCGAGAAGGAGAGACTCCCCATCAACATCACCCTCATCAAGCCCACCACCATCGACACCCCCTTCTTCGAGCACGCCGCCAGCCACCTCCGCGCCGGCGAGGCCCCCAAGGGCCCCGACCCCGCCTACGCCCCCGAGCTCGTCGCCGACGCGATCCTCTTCGCCGCGGAGCACCCGCGCCGGGACATCGTCGTCGGCGGCGCGGGCCGCCTCCTCTCCGCCATGGGCAAGTTCGCCCCCCGCGCCATGGACGCCTACGGCCGCGCCGTCGGCTTCCGTCAGCAGCGCACCCGCAAGCGAGCCCGCAACACCGCCCCGGAGGGCGCGATCTACGAGCCCGGGCGCGGCCACAAGGTCCGCGGCGGCCACCCCGGCTGGGTCCGCGAGACCAGCCTCTACACCAAGATCTCCGAGCACCCCGTCGCCGCGGCTCTCATCGGCGCCGCCGCCGGCGTCGCCGTCGCCGCGGCCATCAGCGGAGCGGGCGCGGCCGCCGGCCGCCACACGCCGGCGCGCCGGCGGGAGCTGATCGGCGCCCGGAAGCGGCCGGAGATCGCCGGCGCCGGGAGCCGGCGGGAATGGGAGGTCGCCCCGCGGCGCTCCTCCTGGTGCCACTGACCGCGGCCTACTCCCACGGCTTCAGCACGACCTTGATGCACTCATCCTGCTTGTCCCGGAACATCCGGTACGCCCCCGACGCCTCGTCGATCGACATCCGGTGCGTCACCACGAAGCTCGGGTCGATCTGCCCGCTGGTGATCCGCTCCAGCAGCGGCCGCATGTAGCGCTGCACGTGCGTCTGCCCCGTCTTGATCGTCAGCGATCGGTTCATCACCGAGCCGAAGGGGAACTTGTCGATCAGCCCCCCGAACACCCCCGCCACCGAGACGTGCCCGCCGTTGCGGCACGCCTGCAGCGCCTGCCGCAGCGCCTGCGGCCGGTCCGTCTCCAGCATCATCGACTGCTTCACCCGGTCGTACACCCCCGCCACCCCGTGCACGTGCGCCTCCATCCCCACCGCCTCGATGCACCCGTCCGGCCCGCGCCCGCCCGTCATCTCCTTGAGCGCATCCAGGACGTCCACCTCCTCGAAGTTCAGCGTCTCCGCCCCCCCGGCCCCGGCCATCCGCAGCCGCTCCGGCACCCGGTCGATCCCGATCACCCGCCCCGCCCCGAGCATCAGCGCGCTGCGGATCGCGAACTGCCCCACCGGCCCGCACCCCCACACCGCCACCGTGTCCCCCGGCCGGATCTCGCAGTTCTCCGCCGCCATGTACCCCGTCGGGAAGATGTCCGACAGGAACAGCGCCTGCTCGTCCGTCATCCCCTCGGGGACCTTGATCGGCCCAACGTCCGCGAAGGGCACACGCACGTACTGCGCCTGCCCCCCCGCGTACCCCCCGAGCAGGTGCGAGTACCCGAAAATCCCCGCCGGCGAGTGCCCCCACAGCTTCTCCGCCATCCACGCGTTGGGGTTCGAGTTCTCGCACAGCGAGAAGAGCCCCTCCTGGCAGTTCAGGCAGTCGCCGCACGCGATCGGGAACGGGTTGACCACCCGGTCCCCCACCGACAGGTTCGTCACCCCCGGCCCCACCTCCACCACCTCCCCCATGAACTCGTGCCCGAGGATGTCCCCCCGCTGCATCGCCGGGATGAACCCGTCGTACAGGTGCAGGTCCGACCCGCAGATCGCCGTGGACGTCACCTTGATGATCGCGTCCCTCGCGTTCACGATCCGCGGCTCCGGCACCTCCTCCACCCGAAGCCGCCCCGTCCCGCACCAGCACACCGCCTTCATGGTCCCTCCCTTCTGTGGCCCCCCTCCCCCCGCCTCGCTACCCGATGCACCGCCCCCGCGGCGACTCCGCCGACACCACCTCCCCCGTCTCCAGCACCTGCTTCAGCCGGCGCAGGTCGTCCGCCACCTGCCGCTCCGGCGTCTCGCCGAAGACCTTCGCCACCGACCACCCCGCCATCCGCCCGAGCGCCCCGCCCGGCGGGCTGTAGCGGATGTCCACATCAACCACCGTCGCCCGCTCCGCACCCCCACGGCTCGGCCACGGCCGGAACCGCACCACCCCCGCGTTGTCCACGTCCGACCCCGCCACCGACCGCCACGCCAGCAGCTCCCCCGGCCGCTCCTCCGTGATCTCCGCCTCCCATTCCAGACGCCCCACCGCCGGCGCCCCCACCACCCAGTGGCTCCGCCGCTCGTCCAGCACCGTCACGCTCTCCAGGTGCGCCATGAAACGCGGCAGGTTCTCCAGGTTCCGCCAGAAGTCGTACACCTCCCCGATCGGCCGGTTGATCGTCGCGCTCGACCGCACGTGCAGCACGCCGCTCCGCTTCCGCCGCCGCTCGGTCGGCATCGCCCGCTCGCCCCGACCTTTGCGCCGGCTCATCAGCTGCTGCGCGCACGCCACGTCCAGCGCGGTCACCCCCAGCACCGCCGCGGCCGCCCCCGCCAGACGCCCGTGGTCCACCTCGTCCCCGCCCGCCACCATCGCCGCCCCCAGCAGCGACAGGTCCAGCGCATCCCCGCCCACGCGCGACATCACCCCCGGCGTAGGGTCCCGGGCCGCCAGGATCGCCACCCCGTGCCCGATCTCGCGCAGCCCCATCAGCTGCATCAGCCCCGAGCCGTCGCTCAGCCCGATCAGCCGCGACATCGCCCGCGGAGCGAGCACCTGCATCGCCCCGAGCCCGATGCTCAGCCACCCCACCCCCCGCGCCAGCTGCTCCGCATCCAGCCCCGCCAGCCCCCCGCGCTCCCCGCGAGCGACGCCGACCCCCATGCGGCTGCCCAGCTCCGCCCCGCCCCCCTCGAGCCCTGTCACCTCGCTGATCACGCCGCCCTGCTGCTCCGTCACCATGGTCGTCCGCCTCCCTGCCCGGCGTGCAGGGGCCGGCGCCCCCGCGTCCCCTCGGGCGACGCCCCCACCGATACCTCAACATACGCCCAGAAGAACTCGGTGCGACCATCGCGGGCCGCGGACGCCCGGAGAACTATGGGTCGCCCGCGCCCGAGCGCACCGCCCGTCCATGCGCCCCACAACACCATCGCATCCGCGACGATCGGCCCGCGAACTCACTGGATCGTGACACGCGTCGGCTACCCGTGCCTGAACCTCGCCCTGGACCTGGGCACCAACCGCACGCTGCGCCTCGCCTCCCTCGGCGACCAGGGCAAGCTCCGCGCCGTCGTCGCCGCCAACATCGCCAACCTCGAAGCCATCATCCGCTTCAACGCCGAGCACCGCGTCCCCCTCTTCCGCCTCGGCAGCTCCTTCATCCCCTTCGCCAGCCACGAGGCCTTCCCCTACGACTGGCGCGCCGAGCACGAGGGCGAGCTCCGCCGCGCCGGCGCATCGGCCGCGAAGGCCGGCCAGCGCCTCTCCATCCACCCCGGCCAGTACACCGTCCCCGGCTCCCCGGACGAGCGCATCCGCCGCGCCGGCATCGCCGAGCTCCGCTACGCCGCGGACCTCCTCGACCTCCTCGGCCAAGGCGACGCCCCGGTCGTCCTCCACGTCGGCGGCGCGTACGGCGACAAGCCCGCCGCCGCGGCCCGCTTCATCGCCTCCCTTGAGAACGAATCCGGCATCCTCCGCCACCTCGCACTCGAGAACGACGAGCGCATCTGGACCGCCGCGGAGGTCGCCGGCATCGCCCGCGCCCTCGGCGTCCCCATGATCCTGGACGCCCTCCACCACCGCCTCAACCCCGGCGGCATCTCCCTGCCGCGGGCCATCGAGCTGGCGCTGCCGACGTGGGAAGCGCGCCGCCCCAAGCTGCACATCTCGTCGCAGGACCCCACCAAGAACCCCGGCGCCCACGCCTACGGCATCGACCCAGCCGACTGGGACGAGCTCCTCGCCGCCCTCGACCGGGCCGGCGCCGCCGGCGTGGACGTCATGATCGAGAGCAAGGGCAAGGAGCAGTCGCTCCGCCCCCTCGGCCATCCGGCGATCCCCCGCCCTGCGCGAGCCGGCGCCGCCTGACTACGCGCCCGGCCCATCGTTGTCCCCGATCGGCAGCAGGTCCTTCGCCCGCCCCTGCACCCACGCGTGCACCCGCGGCCACACCAACTCCCTGATCAGGATCTTGATGCACGCCGCCACCGGGATCGCCAGCAGCAGCCCGTACACCCCCGCCAGGACGCCGCCCGCCAGCGACGCGAACAGGATCGTCGGCGTGTCCATGTCCGTGCTCTTGCCCTGGATCACCGGCGTCAGCACCCAGTCGTCCAGCGCCTGCGCCACCAGGTACACCCCGATCGGCGCGAACACGATCCACCACCACTGCCCCATGAACCCGCCCGGCGGCTCCAGCCACATCAGCAGCATCGCGATCGGCACCCCCACGATGTGCACGAACGGCACGATGAACAGCAATCCGATGATCGGCCCCAGCACCAGCGGCGCGGGCACCCCGATCAGCCAGTACGCCGCGGTCATGTACACCGCCAGCAGCCCGACGATCGTCAGCCGCCCGCGCACGAACCCCGCGATCACCCGGTCCATCTTCGTCACCAGGTCCACCACCCGCCCCCGCCGCGCCTGCGGCACCAGGCTCTCCCAGAACCCCACGATCTTCCCCCACCCCGTCGAGAAGAAGAAAAAGAAGAACGCCGTCAGCACCCCCGCGAACACCATGTACCCGATCCCCGCCAGCGCGTTCAGCGCCGCCCCCACCGCCGTCGCCCCCGTCCCGATCGCCTGACGCCCCACCGCCTGCCCGATCCCCGCGGCGTTGAGCTCCAGCCACTCCACCACCCGCCGCGCCACGCTCGCCTGCAGCGGCGCGCTCTCATGAGCCGCGGGGGCCCGCGCCGCGACGGGCTTGCCCTCGACAGCCCCCCCCGCAACCTCCTCGCTCTGGGGTGTCTGCTCCTCCCCCTCCGCCGCCTCGCCCGGCAGCGCATCCCCCGCCGGCGCAGCCTCTCCGCTCACCCCGTCTCCGGGCTCACCATCCCCCCCCCCCGCATCCCCCGCCGCGGCATCGACCGCCTCCCCCGCCGGCGCAACCTCCCTGCCCGCCTCATCGCCGGCCTCATCCCCCTCCGGCGCGGGCGACTCCTCCTCCGGCTGTTCGAGCTCGACGAGGTAGTCCCGGATCCGCGTCCACGCCCCCTCCGGCACCGCCGCCCGCAGCCTCTGGTTCTCCGGGGCATCCACCGACGCCCGCACCGCGCGGATGTCTCGCGCCAGCTCCGCCGCGTACTGCGTCCCCTGCACCACCGCGAACCCGACCCCGATCGTCACCGGCGCCACCACCAGCGCCCCCGCGGCCACGATGATCCCCACCGCCGCCCCCTGCCGGCTGATGATCCCCCGCCGCGTCACCGCCTTGATCAACGGTTCAAACAGATAGGCCAGCATCACCGCCAGCAGCATCGGCACCGTCACCGGCCGCAGGACGTACCCCATGTACACGATCCCCACCACGATCGCCACGATCAGCAGGTCGCGGACGAACTGGATCTCGTGCAGGTGCAGCCGCCGCCAGTCGGTCCCCCCATGCCTCGCACCCGCCGGCTCCGCGGCCGGGGCGCGCAGGATCGGGGTGCCTTCGGATGCGTCGGTTCTGGGGGGAGGCGGGGGCTCGGTCGTGCTGGACATGCCGGTAGGCTACCCGACCCGCGCCCCCGCGGCACGGGAAAACACGCGGCACGGGCCTCCAGCCCTTGCGCTCACCCTCTCGGGATTCGTCAAAGCCTCACCCCGCCGACGGCGAACCACCGCGAGCCGCGGGCCCAAAGCCCGCGCCACGGCTCACACCACCAGCGTGTCCGGGAACGCTTCCTCGAACTCGAAGACCTGCTTGAAGTCGTCGATCGAGTCCCGCGGGCTGGACCGCAGCTCGCCCCGGTCGATCAGGGCGTACACCAGCGTCCCGAAGTCGTCCGTCGAGCGGACGCCCCAGTGGTTCAGCACCGTCTTCGCAAGCATCCCGTACTTCATGATCGCCAGATCGCGCATCCCCGCGCACAACTGCTGGCCGCAAACGTGCCGGCTGTCGTCGTTGGGGTCAACAGGCCCCTCGGGGAGCTTGCCATGGACCATCTTCACGGTGTGCGCCAGGCCCTCACGCACAAACTGGTACGCCTCTTGCGGGAACTGACGTGCCCGGAGCCGGACGGCGTCCCAGTCGACCTGGATCTGCTTGCTCACGTTCGCTGAACTCCTTGGATCCGCGAATCGAACCAGCCGGGGCGGACGGCCGCCCCGTGAGAGGTACTTTACCCCATATTCATACGAAAAGCCCGCCGCCAAGGTCCGAGAATATTTGGGAAAACTCACCCGCTCACGTGCGGATTTCCCGCGACAAACCACCTCAACCGAGCGTCGGCCCACTCCGCGGCCCCGCCAACGCCGATCCGGGCTGTATTCACCAAGCGCCCCGGCTCCACCGGCCCCCACCCCTCCTCCAGGTACAAACTGGGGTCCGTCGTCAGGTCGATCCCTGAAAAGTCCCGAGTAATCGCCAGCGCCTGACACAGCTTCCCCGGCCCCCCGCACAGCTCCCCCGGCCGAATCCCCCGCCCACCCGGACGTTCTCCGATCCGCCGGTTCGCCGCCATCACCCCCTGCCCCTCCTCCGGCTCCAGCGCCCGCAGCAGCACCGCCACCGGGTCCCCCTCCTCCCCCGCGGCGACGTTCATGCAGTGGTGCATCCCGTAGGTGAAGTAGACGTACGCCGTCCCCGGCGGGCCGAACATCGGCTCCGTCCGCGCCGTCCGCCGCCCCCCGTACGAGTGCGCTGCCTTGTCCGGAACCCCCAGGTACGCCTCGGTCTCGACGATGATCCCGGACAGCCGCGTGCCGTCCGGGAGCACGCGCACCAGCCTCCGCCCGATGAGGGCCCTCGCGAGCTCCTCCGGCCCCATGGCGTAGTCCGACCGCCTCAGCCGCCGCCGCCCCGTGCGCCGCCGCGTCCCCGGCTCAGGCATACGCGTGCAGGCCCGGCAGCAGCAGGTTCACCCCGAAGTAGCACCACAGCATCACGAAGAACCCCACGACGCTCAGCCACGCCGTCACCAGCCCGCGGTTGCGCCCCGTGGTGAACCGCAGATGGATCACGATGAGGTACACGATCCACGTCACCAGCGCCCACAGCTCCTTGGGGTCGAACGCCCACCAGCGCCCCCAGGAGTGGTCCGCCCACCACGCCCCCAGCAGGATCCCCACCCCCAGCGCCCAGAACGCCAGCTGCAGCACGATCATCTGCGCTGTGTCCAGGTCCGACAGCACGCGGCTGATCCCCTTGGGCGCATCCTCCTCCAGCCCCAGCGCCGTCGCCGAGACGTCCACCATCGCCGCCGGCTCGTCCGCGCTCGCGCTCGTCGCGGCCGCAGCGCCGCGGACCCGGTTGGCGTAGTACGTCCCCAGGTAAAACAGGCTCGTGATGAACCCCAGCGAGATCAGCCCGTAGCTGACCAGCACCGTCGTCACGTGGTACTTCAGCAGCACCGACGTGTTCAGGATCGCCGCCTCACGCTCGATCTGCACGCCGGGGATCCCCGTCTGCGTCGCGGTGATCAGCACCATGAACCCCACCCCCGCCGCGGCCGCCCCGAAGAGGTACTGCCGCCGGACGAGCATGATCCCCAGCCCCACCAGCGTCGCGAACAGGCTTAGCCCCGTCATCGACTCGTACTGGTTCTGGATCGCGAACCGCTCGGCGATGATGCACCTGGCCGCGAACCCCGCCCCGTGCAGCCCCACCGCCGCCAGCAGCAACCCCACCCCCAGCACCCGCAGCCACTTCCGCCCCGTGCCGAAGGCCAACAGCAGCGACACCAGCGACAGGAAGTAGAGCCAGTACCCGTACTCGAACGGGCTCGATCGGTTGTACCACGCCTCCAGCCCCCGGCGCGACCCGGGGTACATCTCGGGATTCACCGCCGGCAGCAACTCGGCCAGCGTCGCCGCGGCCGCGTTCACGCCCGCCGCGTCCCCCGCACGCCACGCCTCGCCCAGCTCCCGCACCGCCGCGCCGATGGGCGTCTCCGGCCCCCGCGCCGACAGGTGCAGCCATTCCTGGTGCGTCGCCTCCGGGGCGATCATCATCAGGTTCTGCCACCCCTGCTCCAGGAGCGAGACCCCGGACAGAACGTCGTTGACCGCCTTCTGCATCGACGGATCGAACGACCGCTGCTGCGTCGCCGCTCGCAGGTTCCGGGCGATCACCACCGGCTCCAGCCGACCCTGCCGCTTCCACCATTCCTGCTCGTCCGGGTCCTGGTACTGCTGCTCGATGATCGCCTCGCGCAGCGGCAGGTAGTTCACGTGCACCGCCGCCTTGTCCCGGTAGTAACCCGGGTCGATCGCCATATCGAGCATCGTGAACAGCGGGTCGTACTGGACCTTCTTCAGCCGCCGCTTCCCCCCCTCCTCGACCGGCTCGAGGTCGTAGTACGTCTTCCGACCCGCGATCGCACGGACGGTCTCGCGGGCCAGCGTGTCCAGGATCTTCACCCGCCCGTTGTGGAACACCGCCAGGTCCCGCAGCGGGTCCAGGTTCACCGCCGCGGCCAGGGCCTTCTTCTCCGCCACGCTCATCGCGCTCTCGCGCGGCCCGCCGAAGGGGTTGGCGGCGTGCGCCTCGCTCACGAGCCGCGACTCCGGGTGCGCGTTGCCCGCGGGCGCCGTCTGCGCCGCCGCGTCACCAGCGCCCACGCCCGCGAGCGCGACCACGCCGACAAGCACCAGCCTCCACACCCTCGCCAGCACGCCGGCCGCGTCCGCCCTGGTCGTCGTCGTCATCGCTCCGCTCCCGCCGGGACTCCGGCCGGCTCCCCGCCCGCGCTGCCGGCGGACTCGCCGCCGCGCCGCACGGTCTCGAGGTCACGCTTCGCCGCCGCGGCCCGCGCCGCAAGCTCCGCCTGGATCTTCTTCTTCTTCCGCCGCACCAGCCACGGCTTGAGGTAGAACGCCCACGGGATCCCCACGCACATCATCACCGCCCCCGCCGCGATCACGTAGATCCCCGGGTTGTTCCCCACCCCCAGGATCGTGAACCGCACGCTCGGATGCTCCAGGCGCCCCGCGTCCACCAGCGCCTTGGTCCGCCGCCACTGCTCCGAGTCCCACCCGCTCTGGCTGAACTTGTACTGCGTCGGCATCAGCGGCGAGAGCGCCCTGCCCAGGAAGTTCGCCAGCGCCCCGGCGTCGTCCCGCTTCTGGAACGGCACCCGCACCTTCAGCGGCGCGTTCAGGCTCGTCGGCAGCGTCCGCTGGTTGAACTCCCCGTCCCACGTCGTCAGCACCAGCAGCTCCGACCGGTAGTCCTTCGGCACGTCGCTGTGCGGGTACGGGATCATCTCGAAATCGACCAGCTGCAGCGCCAGCCTCGGGAAGTTGTGCCGCCGCCGCCCGAACGCGACCGTGACCTCGCGCCCGTCCGGCACGCGCACCGTCCGCACCAGCCCCGGGTCCACCCCGAGGTACTGCGAGAACGGCACCCACACCGTCTCGCTCCACCCCGTCGGGTCCCCCTTGCGGCCCACCCGCACCGCGATCGCCGCCCTCTGGTGCACCCCGATGAACTGGTTCTCCCGCTCCCGCTCCGGCACGACCCGCGGCGCCTCCACGCTCGTCGCGTGCGCCCACCGCTCCCCCAGCCGCAGCCCCACCATCGGCGCGATCGCCAGCCTCTCCCCGCGGTCCAGCCGCTCCGTCACCACCGCGTCGCGCCCCGGCAGCCGCACGATCGCCCGCACCCCCGGCTCGCCCTCGGCCGATGCGCCCGCCTCCGGCGGCAGCTCGTCCAGATACACCTGCACCATCGACGCGTCGAGGTACCCGATGCGGATCGCCGGGTCCGCATCCTTCCGCGTCGGCATCCCCTGCGGGGTCAGCCGCTCCAGCAGCATGTCCTGGTTGATCTCGGGGAAGCGGTGGTAGACGTACCGCGTGAACGGCCCGTCCCCCACGCCCTCCGGCGGCGTCACCCGCACCACCGCCACGCTCGATTCCGCCCCCCGGTACCCCGCGGTGATGATCGGCAGCGGCGGCCGCGGCAGCAGATCCTCCACCTCGATGATGTACCCCGTCTCCCCGACCTCGATCCGCGTCCCGCTGCCGGCCGCGAAGACCCCCCGGTACCCGGCTCCCCCATTGGCGTCCGGCACCTCGACCACCAGCCCGTGCAGGGCGTTCCCCGGCAGCCGCTCCGTCAGGTCGCGCCAGCGCGACTCGGGCATCGCCCGCGTGTACTCGATCGCGATGGCGTCCTCGATCAGCCGCAGCCGCTCCGCCGGCATCTCCGGCAGGAACCGCGACGCCGCGATAACGCTCTCCGCCGCCGGCTCCCCCGGCCCGGCGTCCGGACCCGGCAGCGAGCTCAGCAGCTCGACCCGGCGCATCGGGTTGGGCCGCTCCCCCGTCGGGACGGCCTCGCTCGCCACCCACCGCCGCTCAAGATCCGCGTAGCTCGCGTAGCCGACGACCGTGAACTCCAGGTCGTCGTCCACCACGGCCCCCGGCGGCCGGGTCTTCGCCGCGTCGGCGTCGGACTCGCCCAGCGCGCGCCGCACCATTCGACCGATCCACGACGGGCCCGCGGACCCCGGCCTCTCGACCGGGATCTCCAGCGTCCGCCCCCGGTCGTGCGCCGCGGCCTCATCGGCCATCTCCGCCACCCCCAGCACGTTCAGCCCGTAGTCGTTGTACCGCGGCAGATGCCGGATCGGCCGCTGCTCCAGCCCTCGCGCCCCGCTCCCCTGCCCCAGCCACAGCACCACGTCCGTGTTGTCGTAGAACCCCGTCTCCGTCGGCCCCGGCGTGATCCGCCCCGTTGCGTCCGGCGGGCCCGCCCGCAGCAGCACGTCCCCCTCCTGCTTCCCCGCCGCGTAGTAGATGCTGCCCAGTGCGATCACCACGATCCCCGAGTGCACCGTCAGCACCCCGATGTTCGGAAACGTGAACTCGATCCGCCGCAGCGTCGCCACCACCATGTTCAGCACGAACGTCAGCAGGATCACCCGCAGCGGCCACCACGAGTAGAACTCCAGCTCGCTCATCTCCAGCCCCGGCATCCGCCGCAGCGTCGTCGTGCTGTACCGCTCGACGAACGAGGAGAAGAGCATCACCCCCGACCCGGTCCCCGCGTCGTACCGCAGCCGCGGCCAGGCCAGCTCGTACCACCCGTACACCGACGCCGCCGCCAGGGCCCCCATCAGCAGGAACCCCGCCGCGAACCGCCCGGCGCGCCCCACCCCCGCCCCGCGCATCACCCGGGTCACCAGGACCGTCGGGATCACCGCCCCCACCATCAATGCGCCCAGCGCCGTCAGCGCATAAAGAAGGATCGTCGGCACCTTCGCCAGCAGCCCGATCGGCACGCTCGCCAGCGTCCCGTAGATACACACCAGCACCAGCAGGACCACCGCCAGCCAGATCGAGCTCAGCGCACGGAGCACGAACTTCGCCGGCCACGCCCACTCCGGGAAGTGCTCATCATCCCACCGCTGGCTGCGGATCCACTTCTGGCTCATCAACACCCCTTGGGATCGAGAGGCCACCGCGGCGGGCCGGCCGCACGCCAGACCCGGTGAATATTAGTCAACCCCCCATTCAGGCCCCTCTTTCTTCGGCCATATCAGAAAAAATCTCGCCAGACAAGAGGCTTGGTCGCCCGGTGCCCCGCATCAACGCCCCCAGCGCATCACCCCCGCCGCTCGCCGCCGCGGCCCCCAAGTCCACCCGCACGATACCCGCCACCCACCCCCCGGACCGCCCTTTGAAGATGAACTCGTCCGCCGGAAGCCCGAGCGCGACGGCCCCGTGCACCGTCCCCATGCGCAGCAGCACCTCGGCCGGCGTCCCGTCCCGCGCATGGAGCAGCCGCATCTCCTCCAGCACCCCGAGCGACGGCCGCGGCCCCGGAAGGTTCACCACCGAATCCGTCCCGAGCGCCACCGGGATCCCCGCGTCGAGCATCTCCCGGTATCGGTGCGGCCCGAAATGCCCCGGCGCCCCGAAGTACGCCGACGCCCGCGGGCAGTAGACCACGGACGTTCTCGTCCGCGCCAGCGTCTCGATCGCCGCATCGTCCGCGTCGTTCACGTGCGCCACAGTGAACCGCCGGGCCGCGAGGACCTCCGCCAAGTGCGCCACCGGGTGCAGCCCCCGCCCGATCTCCTCCAAAATCCCATCCTCCCACACCCCGACCCGCTCCAGCAGCGCCCGCTGCGGCCCCTCCGCCGCGCCGATGAACCGCCGCTCCTCCGGGGTCTCCGCGAGGTGCGTGCACAGCGGCAGGTCGTGCCTCGCCGCGGCCTCCACCGCCCATCGGAACGCGCGCAGCCCAACGGAGTACGACGCGTGCGGCTGTAGCCCCAACCTCGCCCGCCCCGCCTCCCCCTCCCCCGCGGCCTCGGCGAGCACCCGCCCCACCGCCTCCGTCCGGCTCTCGATCGTCTTCCCGATCGCGAAGAACTCCAGGAAGCTCACCCCCAGAAGAGGGGATTCCCTGAGCGTGCGCCACGGCGTCAGCGTCAGGCGACCCGGCGGCATCACCCCGCCGATGTCCCCCACCGCGACGACCCCGCCCGCGAGGCTCAGCTCGATCCCCTGCCGCACCGACGCGGCGACCCCCTCGTCGCCGGCCGCGCGGCGGGCGCGGATGAGGTCCACCCACGTCACGAACCCCGCCGCGGCGTCGTGCGGCTGCGGGCCGATGTGCGTCAGGTCCAGGTGCGTATGAGCGTTGACCAGCCCGGGGATGAGGATGGAGTTCGGCAGCGAAACGATGCGCGCTGCGCCCGCCGCGGGGTGGTGCGCGACCTCGCCCGTCGCCCCCGCCGCCAGCAGCGTGGCGCGGTGAGCGATCCGCGGGTGATCGAACCGCACAAGCAGCGACCCCGGGGATGCGCACAGCCCGGCCCCGTCGGCGACGGCGCGGGCGTCAAAGCGAATCGGGGGAGGATTCATGGAAGAATCGGGGCGGTTCCGATACTGTGAGGGACCGTTCACCGGTTGGCACGGTCAGGGTATGCCCCCGCCCGCCCGCCGCTTCTCTGCCCGGTCGCGCCCGTGCGGGCGACGCGGGGCCGCACGGATCACGAGCACGAGCTGAAATAGATAGGGAGTCTGCGATGAGGATCAACGCGATGAACACGGCGGGCCGTCGCAGCTGGGCCGCGCTGGCCGGTGTGGCGGCGCTGGCCGCGGCGATGGGCCTGGGCGGCTGCGACCGCCGCTCCGGCGAGCTGGTCGAGACCACCCGCGCCCTGCAGGACCGCAACGTGGCCCTCCAGCAGGAGGTCGAGTCGCTCCAGGCGGCCAACGCCTCCCTGCAGGCCTCCGTCCAGAACCGCGACCGCACCATCAGCCAGATGCAGAGCGACCGCGAGCAGCTCGCCAGCGCCAACGCCCAGCTCATGGCCCGGCTCCAGCAGCTCGACGAGGGCATGCGGAACCTCAAGTTCGGCCAGCTCGACCCGGCCACCGACGCCGCGCTGCGCCAGCTCGCCGCCCAGTACCCGGATCTGGTGGTCTACGACTCCGACCGCGGCATGATCCGCTTCACCAGCGACCTGACCTTCGCCTCCGGCTCCGCCGACGTCACCGCCGCCGGCAAGCAGAGCCTCCAGGCCTTGGCCCGCATCCTCCAGGCCCCCGAGGCGATGGGGTACGACATCCGCATCGTCGGCCACACCGACTCGCAGCCGATCAGCTCGGGCACCGCGCAGCGCCACCCGACGAACATGCACCTCTCGGCGCACCGCGCCATCTCGGTCTTCAACGAGCTCCGCGGCATGGGCGTCGCGCCCCAGCGCGTCGAGGTCGCCGGCCGCGGCGAGTACATGCCCGCCGTCCCCAACACCGCCACCGGGAATACCCCGCAGAACCGGCGTGTGGAGATCTTCGTCGTCCGTTCCACCCGCCCGGCCGCCGGCGCGGCCGCGGCCCCGGCGACGGCTCCCGCCCCCGCCGCGGCGCCCGCCCCGGCGACCCGGCGGCAGGACGACATCATCAAGTGAGCTTTGTACCCCGCGCGGGGGCGCGCGGAGCGACAACGAACGGGCCTCGGCCGAGACGCCGGGGTCCGTTTTTCATTTTGCATGATGATCGCGAGAGCGCCGCGGGAACCTCCACGGGATCACGAGGGCGCCACGGGTGGCGGTCCTCCGCCGCCCGTGTTCCGTTCAGGAGTTTGATACGAGGAGTGCCGTCGGCGCTTCGGGAGAATGACACGGCCGGGCGAAGCGCCCAGCCGTGGCGCCCGACTCATCGCATTTCCCACTTGATCAGGCCGCCACGGTGCGCCCCGGCGCGAGGGCCAGCCCGAGCCCGAGCAGCACGCCCAGGGCCGCGAACCCCGCCCCGGGGAGGTACCACCCCATCGTCCGGAAGCTGAACGCATCATCCTCGAAGCGGTACTTGGGCACCTGCAGCTTCGGGATCACGTGGAGCGCCGCCTGGTACTGCCAGGTCCGCTCCTGAAGCGGGGGGATCGCGGCGAGCTCGACCTCGTGCGGCTTGGCGTCGGCCGCGGCCGCCCGCTTGACGAGCGACTCCTCGCCCCGGCGCGAGCGCGGGAAGCGGTACACATCGTGCGAGATCGCGCCGTCGGGCCGGAGCTCGTAGAAGCTGAACGTCCAGTCCGCCCGGCGCACCGAGCCCCAGGACTCCGGGTCGAACCCCTCGGCGGTGTGCCGGGTGACGATGATGTAGCGGGAGGGGACGGGCGCGCCGGACTCATCGACCTCGGGGGACCCGTCGCGCCGCACCGGCGTGATCGCCTGGACGGAGACCCACTCCATGTACCCGACCAGCTCGGGGACGTCGCGCGCCGGCGGGTCCTTGACGGGGACCGCCTGCACGGCGTCGCCGTAGGTCAGCATCAGCAGCGACCGGCCCCGGTCGTCCAGGGCGTCGGTGAGCGTCACCGGGCGGCCGTGGACCTCGAGGGTGCGGGCGAGCGTCGGCTCGATCCGGTATCGCTGGAAGTCCGCCTCGCGGTTGAACCGGGCGGCGCGGACCCCCATGCCCAGCGCGCAGCCGATGAACGCGGCCAGCGAGACGACGGTGAGGATCCAGGCGAGCGTGCGGGGTGGACGTGTCGGGGTCATCGGGTGGTGCTTCCGCCCTCTCTCTCCCGCGTCTTCGTCGCGGCCGCGCTGTTGGGTTCACCCGGCCCGCGGGCCGGGCTGATCAGTGGCCGTGGCCGTGATCGTCGTGGCCCCCCTCGGGCGCGAAGCCCGGGAGCGTCAGGCCCGTCACCGGGCGCGACTGCCAAGCGGTGGACCCCTCGAGCGCCCCCGCCGGCAGGGGGAAGCCGACGTTGCGCTTCTCGCCGTGGTCGTGCGAGCCGTGGCCGTGGGCCTTGAGCCAGGCCTCGTGCAGCGGGTGCTCGGGGTCGGAGGCGGCGGCCGCGGCCTTCGAGGTGATCGGGTTGCCCGTCCCGTCCAGCCCCGGCCCGCCGGGGATGATGTACTCCCCCTCGATGCGGTCGATGCTCCGCCGGCCCCCCAGGTCGGTCATCGTGAAGCCGAGGAAGAAGCAGACGGTGATCAGCGTGAAGATGAACACCAGCGCGTTGAGCGGGTTGTCGTAGCGGAGCTGCATGAAGTAGAGCACCACCAGGGTCGTCTTGACCGCCGCGATGGAGAGGGCGACGAAGACGTTGACCCACTGCGGCAGCACGACGTTGAACGACTGCATCAGCAGCGTCTCGAGCTGCGCCAGGCCGACGGTCAGCCCCGTCAGGGCCAGCAGCGCCACCAGCACGCCCAGCAGCGTGCTGGGCGCGATGATGACGTGGCCGTGGTGGTGGTGCGAGTCGGCCGCGCCCGCGGGGTAGACGTCGAGCTCGTCGCCGTTGAGCTTGGCGGGCTCGGACGGGCGGCCGGGGGCGTTCTGGTCGTGGTGGTTGGCCATGGGTTCTTCTCGTGCGAGCGGGCGGGGGTGGGCGAGTGCGGGAGAGGGCCGGGAGGGGGACGGAGGAAGGGGGGTCAGTGGACCAGGTACAGCAGCGGGAAGAGGAAGATCCAGACGATATCGACGATGTGCCAGTACAGGGCGACGCCCTCGATGGCGTTGTAGTGCTCGGGGCCGTACTTGCCGCGGCGGGCGCCGAGGAAGAGCCACGCGAACAGGCAGATGCCGACGGTGACGTGGACGACGTGGATGCCGGTGGCGCCCCAGTAGATGCCCCACCACAGCGGCTCGCTGGGGTCGTGGGCGCCGGGGTAGGAGAAGAAGATGCCGGGGAGCTTCCCCTCGGCCCACTTCTTGGAGTACTCGAAGACGAACTTGACCACCAGGAACGTCACGCCGCAGAGCATCGTGATCACGATGTTCCGCTTCAGCCAGGTGAGCTGCCCCATCTGGGCGTTGCGGACCGCCGCGGCGACGGTGTACGAGGAGATCAGCAGGACCACGGTGTTGAGCAGGCCCCACTTGACCTCGAGGTAGTGCGAGCCGTTGTAGAACGCCTCGGGGTGCAGCATCCGCAGCACGGCGTAGCCGACGAACATGCCCGAGAAGAGCAGGATCTCGGTCGCCAGGAAGACCCAGACGCCCATCTTGACGGCGTCGAACTCGTGCTCGCGGTCGCGGTAGTGCGCCGCCGGGCGGTACAGCTTGTAGGGCGGCAGCGCCTCGCCGGCTGCGTCTCGCGGTGCGTTGTGGACGTCGATGGTCGCCATAAGGGTTCTCGTCTGAGGCGTTCGGCGTTGGTCGGGGTCGGGGTGGGGGAGGAGGAAGGCCCGGAGGAGAGCGGGAAGGGGCGGCGCGGGCCGGGCGCCCGCGCCCCCGGCGGGGTCAGTGGGCCTTGCCGCCGGGCGGCAGCGGCGGCGGGAGGATGTAGTCCCCCGGCTTGGTCTGCGCCGGCAGCACGTCGTCGTACGGGTACGCGCCGTGGGTGACCACCGGCTCGTGGTGGAAGTTGTGCTCGATCGGCGGGCTCGCGGCGTGCGTCCACTCCAGCGTCAGCGAGCCCCACGGGTTCGGCGGGGCCTTCTTGCCGGCCACCAGCGAGTGGACGAAGACGAACAGGTGCGTGAACAGGCCCAGCGCCAGCACCCACGAGCCGACGGTCGAGAGCTGGTGCAGGAAGGTGTACTCCTCCAGGTAGCTCGCGTAGCGGCGGGGCATCCCCTGGGTGCCGAGGATGAACTGCGGGAAGAAGGTCAGGTTGAAGCCGATGAACACGAGCCAGAACCCGGCCTTGCCGCCCAGCTCGCTGTACATCCGGCCGAACATCTTCGGCCACCAGTGGTGCAGACCGCCGATGAACGCGATCACCGTGCCGCCCATCATCACGTAGTGGAAGTGGGCCACGATGAAGTACGTGTCGTGCAGGTGCAGGTCGGTCGCCAGCGAGCCCAGGAACAGCCCCGTCAGCCCGCCGATGGAGAAGGTGAACAGGAAGCCCAGGGCGTAGAGCATGGGCGTGGTCATGGCGATCGAGCCCTTGTAGAGCGTCGCCGTCCAGTTGAAGACCTTCACCGCCGTCGGGATCGCCACCAGGAAGGTCAGGGCCGAGAAGATCGCGCTGGCGACCTCGCCCTGGCTGGTGAACATGTGGTGCCCCCAGACGATGAAGGAGATGCCCGCGATCGCGATGGAGCTGAAGGCGACCGCGCGGTACCCGAAGATGTTCTTGCGGGCGTGGGTCGTGACGATCTCGGAGATCACCGCGAAGCCCGGCAGGATCATCACGTACACCACCGGGTGCGAGTAGAACCAGAAGAAGTGCTGGAACAGCACCGGGTCCCCGCCCAGGCGCGGGTCGAAGATGCCGATGCTGAACAGCTTCTCGAAGACCAGCAGCAGCAGGGTGATGCCGATCACCGGGGTGGCCAGCACCTGGATGATCGCCGTGGAGTAGATCCCCCAGACGAACAGCGGCATGTCGAACCACCCCATCCCCGGGGCGCGGAGCTTGTGCACCGTGACCACGAAGTTCAGCCCCGTGAAGATCGAGCTGAACCCCAGGATGAACGCCGCGACGATCATCCACACGACCGCCCAGTGGTCCACCGGCGTCATCGTCGAGTACGGCGTGTAGAACGTCCACCCCGTGTCCACCCCACCGCGGATGATCGAGATGATCGCGAAGACAGAACCGAAGAGGTACACGTACCACGAGGCCAGGTTCAGCTTCGGGAACGCCACGTCCTTGGCCCCGATCAGCAGCGGCAGCAGGAAGTTCCCCAGCGACGCCGGGATGCTCGGGACGATGAACAGGAAGACCATGATCACGCCGTGGAGCGTGAAGATGCGGTTGTACGTCTCGTTGCCCTTGGCCCACGTCTCGCCGGTGTTGAACAGCTGCCCGGCGACGACCTGCCCCGTGGCGGTGTCGATCTGCGTCGGGTAGAACAGCTCCAGCCGCACCGCCAGGGCCGCCACGCCGCCGAGGAAGAACATGAACAGCACGGCGACGAGGTACATCACCCCGATCTTCTTGTGGTCGACGGTGGTTATCCAGTCCCAGACGACGGCCGCGGGGCCGCCCTTGGGGTGCAGGTAGCTCACGTCGTGGTGGTCGTGGCCGCCGTGCGGGAGGTCGTGGCCCTGGGTTCCCGTGATGCTGCTCATGGTTCTACTCCGGACAAACGGGCGGGGGCTGACTCGGTTGGGGTCGCGGGGGTGCGGCGGTTACTCCGCGCCCTCCGCGGGGGCCTCGGCGGGGGTCTCGGACGGTTCGCCGCCCGTGGCCGGCTCAGCGGCGCCGGCCGGGGTGGGGGAGGCCGGGGCGGCGCGGCCGCTGACCTCCGGGGACATCATGAAGGCGATGATCGCGCTGAGCTGCTCCTCGTTGAGCAGGCCGACGTAGGAGTTCATCTGGTCCGGGTAGCCGGCGACGATCCTCGCCTTGGGGTCGAATACCGATTCGCGGACGTAGTTGGAGAAGAACTCCACGTCGCTCATCTGCTCGGCGGTGTACGTCTGGCCGTTGGTGAACCGGGTCTCGCGTCCGAACAGGCCCTTCCAGGTCGGCCCGGTGCTCGCCGAGCCGTCGATGGAGTGGCACGCCGCGCAGCCGCGCCCGCGCTGCCAGAGGTAGCGGCCGAACTCGACCGGGTCCTCGATCTGCAGCTCCTTGCTCTTGTGCGCCCGGTACTCGTCCTCGGTGACGACGCGGATCACCGCGTTCATCTCCGAGTGGTCCTGCCCGCAGTACTCGGCGCAGAAGACCTTGTGGTCCTTCCCCGCCTCCAGCGCCTCGAACCAGAAGCTCGTGTACCGGTTCGGGAACACGTCGATCTTCATCCGCATGTCCGGGATGAAGAAGCTGTGGATCACGTCCTTGCTCGTCAGCAGCAGCTTCACCGGCCGCCCCTCCGGGACGACGATGATCGGCGATGCCTTGCCGCCGACGACCTCGAACTCGTCCGGCAGCACCTCGCGCCCGTTGTCGTACACCGCCGACCAGCTCCACTGCTGCCCCGTCACGCGGATGATCTCCGCGTTCCCCGGGGCCGCCTGCTTCTCGATGTAGTCCCGGAAGCCCCAGAAGAAGATGATGACCATGATGATCAGCGGGATGATCGACCACGCCAGCTCCAGCGGCGTGTTGTGCGACGGGCTCCGCTGGATCGGCACCCCCGGGCGCCGGCGGTACTTCCACGCGAAGTAGTACGCCAGCCCGATCGTGATCGTGAAGCTGATCACGCACGTCCACACGATGAACAGGTAGAGGTTGTCGGTGCTCCGGGCGAGCTCCGTCGCCGCCTGGTCCTGGAACCACAGGCGGTGCATGAAGCTCTGCTGGGCGAGGCTCGGGATGGCGTGGAGAGTGGTCGGCATGGTTGGTCATCACCCCGGACGGGCTATCGGGTCTCGGTCCCCCGCCGGTCCTGTGTCAGCGTCGTCGTGGTCTGGTTCGTCTCGCCCCCCTCCGCCGCCGCGGCCCGCAGGCGCCGCCGCCGCCGCTCCCCCAGGAACATCACCCCCACCAGCCCCCCCAGCAGCAGCACCGTCAGCGCCCCGCCCACCCGCATCACCCGCATCGCCTGGAGCACGTAGCTCCCCTCGCGCGGGTCGAAGTGGTAGCACCACAGCGTGAACAGGTCCGTCAGCGAGCCGATCTTCCCGTCCGCCGCCTCCACCAGCGCCAGCCGCAGGTCCCGCACCGGGAACTGCAGGCCCGACAGCGCCCGCGAGACCGTCCCGTCCGGCGTGATCACGAAGATCGCCGACCCGTGGGCGTACTCCCCCGAGTCCGGCAGGTACCGGTAGGCGTACCCCAGCGCATCGGCCAGCGCCCGCGAGTTCGCCCCCGGGCCGGTCAGGAACGTCATCCCCGCCCTGATCGACTCCGTCGTGCTCCGGTTGTACTCCAGCAGCGCATCGGTCTTCTGCCTCGCCGCGTCCACCGCCGTGTCCCGCGGGTCGAAGCTCACGAAGACGATGTCGTACTCGCTCCCGATCGTGAAGCCGTCGAGCTGGTTGAGCGACCGCATCACCTCCTGCGTGATCTTCGGGCACAGCAGCGGGCAGCGGAAGTACTGCATCACCACGATCACCGGCCGCCCCTGAACCGCGACCCCCTCCCCGGGGCGGTTGAACAGGTCCCCCAGCCGCACCGGCTCGCCCGTGGAGTCCGTGAAGACCAGGTCCAGCGGGAGCTTCCGCCCCGCCTGGTCCTTCAGCTCCAGGCCGCGGATCTGCTCCGGCACCTCGTCCGGGATCAGCTGCGCCCCCGCCGGCGCGGCCGGCAGCGCCGCCAGCGCCAGCGCGAGCGCGGCCGCGGCGGCGCGCCAACGGGCGGGCGCGGGCGTCGGGTCGGGCTGGATCTGGCGTCGGTCCACGGTGCTCCGGTCCTCCTTCGGGGTGAGGGGGTCAGTCGGCGGGTCGGTCCTGGCTCAGGCGCGGCGCGTACTCGGCGATCACGCGACGGCTCGCCTCGCTGTAGGGCAGCAGCACGACGCCCTGCTCGGCGTCGGCCCAGACGTAGCCGCGGTTGAACCGCTCCGTCGCGTCGCGTCGGGCGGCCCAGGCCTGGTCGCCCATCCCCATCGACTCGCGCTCGGCGAGCAGCCGCGTGGTGTACGACGTGTAGTAAAAGTAGACCGAAACCGCCGAGACGACGACGATCAGGAACGCCGTGAGGCCGGCGGCGAACACCACCGGGACGTTGGCGACCTCGGCGTGGGCCTGCTGCGGCCGCCCCTCGTCGGCGGTGTGCCGGTGCCACTCATCGGGGGCGTCGTGCATGCCCGGCGCGTGGCCGGCGTGGTGCGGGTTGTGGGAAGCGTGAGCCATATCGGGTGTCCTCTTGCGAGGGAATCGCTCCAGGGATTAGACGTAGTTCTTGTGCTCGAGGGCCTCGGACAGCCGCGGGTCCTTCAGCGGGATCAGCGGGGCGGCGACGACCCTGCGGACCACCAGCCCCAGGAAGAGCGCCACGGGGCCGACGAAGCCCGTGGCGTCGAACCACCACCGCTCCAGCCCCGTGCTCGCCCCGTACGTCTCGGGCGCGACCATCGACAGGCCCGGGCGGATGATGAAGAACAGGTCCACCGCGTGCATCGCCAGCAGCCACGCCGCCATGGCCCCCAGGATCAGCGGCACCCGCTTGGAGGCCCGCCACAGCAGCACCAGGAACGGCACCGCAAAGTGCCCCACCACCAGCAGCTTCGCGATGTTCTGCCACCCGCTGGAGTTGCGGAGCACGAACCAGGCCGTCTCCTCCGGGATGTTCGAGTACCAGATCAGGAAGTACTGGCTGAAGCCGATGTACGCCCAGAAGACCGTGAAGGCCAGCAGCAGCTTGCCCAGGTCGTGGTCGTGCTCGGCGGTGACCATCCCCTGGAGCTTGCCCGCCCGGCGGAGCCCCATCAGGATCAGGATCAGCAGCGCGGTCGCCGCGACGTTGTTGCCGGCGAAGAAGTACACGCCCCACATGGTGCTGAACCAGTGGAAGTCCTGCGACATCAGCCAGTCGAACCCGGCGAAGGCCGTCGTCAGCGCGAACAGCGGCAGCCCGTAGGCGGACATGAACCGGGCCCTGGCCGTCAGCCAGCGGTCGCCCGTCTCGTCCTGCGTCCGGCTGAAGCTGTTCAGCCGCGTCGCCAGGAAGGTCCAGACGCCGAAGTACACCACCGCCCGGGCGATGAAGAACGGCTCGTTGAGGTACCCGGCCTTGTGCTGGAGGATGTGGTCGCCGGCGCGGATCGAGTCGTTCATCCACTTGAACAGCAGCCCGTCGTGGACCAGCTCGATCGCGAGCACCGGCAGCCCCATCGCCGCGACCACCGGCATCAGGCTCGCCACGTTCTCCAGCTGCCGCCGCACCGTCGCCGTCCAGCCGGCGTTGAACTGGTGCAGGATCATCACCAGCCCCAGCGACCCCAGCGAGAGGCCCAGGGCATACAGGAACCCGATGTGGTACGCCGCGACGGCGTGCTTGAGCGCATCCTTGTCCCCGCCGAAGCCGAGGATGATCGTCAGGACCAGCCCGAGGACGCCGACGAGCATCAGCCCGGCCGAGAGCTTGCGCCCCGCGCCCGGCGCGAAGGTCACCTTCGCGGCGTCGACGCGGGCCGGCGGGATCGGGTACCCGCCCTGGACGTCGTGCGGGATGGCGGAGTGGGCGTGGCTCATGGGTTGCCCTCCTGGGGGGCGCTAGCGGGAGCGGGCCGGGCGGCGCGGGAGCGCTCCAGCTCCTGCTTCTTCGCCGCGGGGATCGACTCCAGGTCCGTGGTCCGCGACGCCTGCATCGTCCGCAGGTACGCGACGATCGCCCACGAGTCCGCCTCGCTCATCGCGTGGCCGTAGGCGGGCATCTTCTCCGCCCCGGTCTGGTCGACCAGCCCGTGGCGGATCACGTCGAACAGGTGCCCGTCCTTGCCCGTGGGCAGGGACCGGTCGGAGTACTTCGGGTCGTAGTAACTCGGCAGCGGGTACGACCAGCGGGACCCGGCCGTCCCCTTGCCCTCCCCGTCGTACCCGTGGCAGACCGAGCAGGTGATGTTGTACCGCTCGCGCCCGCGCTCGATCATCGCCGCCATCGCGGCGCCGGTGTCCTGCCCGGGGCGGCGGAACGCCTCCACCGCGCTGGCGGGCATGTAGTCCAGCGGCTCGCCGTTCTCGTCCACCCCCCGGTAGAACGCCGCGTCCTCCTTCAGCAGCGACGCCCGCGACGCGTCCGACGGGTCCGGCGCCCGGCCGAAGGCCACCGCCCCCTCCACCCGCGGCCGCATCGTCCGGCCGTCGGCGAAGAACGGGCTCTGCGACTGCGGGTTCCACCGCTGCTGGTCGTCCATGTCCGGGAAGAACTGGCGCGGCGGGTGGTCGCTCCGCTCGCCGCGGCAGCCCCCGGCGCCCAGCACGGCCGCGAGCCCGGCCAGGGCGGCGATCCCGGTGGAGATGGTTCTCTTCAGGTCCACGGGCTTACTCCTCCACCAGGTCGATGCCGGTCGCCCCCGCCTTCTCCAGCAGGGCGCGGGTCGCCGCGGGGTCGAACTTCGGGTCGCGCGCCTCCACGCAGATCACGAAGCGGTCGTCGCTCACGCGCAGGAACCGCTCCTTCTTCATCAGCGGGTGGTGCCACATCGGGAGCTTGTTGAACGCCAGCATCCCCAGCAGCGTCGTGAACGCCGTGAACAGCACCCCCACCTCGAACGTGATCGGCACGAACTGCTGCCACGCCGTGAACGGCTTGCCCTGGGTCACCATCTGGTAGTCCTGATTCATCCACCACTGCATCAGGTACCCCAGCCCCGCCCCGCTGAGACCCATGAACCCCACCAGCAGCGGCAGCTTCGTCGGCGGGTTGCCCATCGCCTCGTCCATCCCGTGCACCGGGAACGGGCTGTAGACGTCCCAGTGGCGGTACCCCGCGTCGCGGACCTTCTCCGCCGCGTGGTACAGGTCCGCCGGCGTCGCGAACTCGGCCATCATGCCGTGCACGCGCTCCCCGGTCTCGGTCTTGTAGATCTTCTTCTGTGCTCGGGCCATGCCAGGCTCCGCGGAGGACTAAGTGCTGTGTGCTGAGTGCCGCGTCTGTCTTCGCGCTGCGCTTCCCGCTTCGCGCCTTCTCCTACTCCCCGTGCCCGTGGTGCGGGCTCGCCTGCGGCAGGACGTTCTTGATCTCGCTCATCGCGAACACCGGCAGGAACCGCAGGAACAGCAGGAACAGCGTCGTGAAGATCCCGATGGTGCCCACGAAGGTCAGGATGTCCACCGGCGTCGGGTAGAACATCCCCCACTCGCCCGGCAGGTACGCCCGGTGCAGCGAGGTCACGATGATCACGAACCGCTCGAACCACATCCCCACCGTCACCGCTAGGCAGACGAACCAGATCACCAGCGGGTTGGTCCGGCACGCCTTGATCCAGAAGACCTGCGGGCTGACCACGTTGCACAGGATCATCGTCCAGTACGCCCACCAGTAGGGCGCCTTGGCCGGGTTGGCCCGGTTGTTGATGAAGACCCACCACTCGTACGGGTTGCCCCCGTACCAGGCGATGAAGAACTCCATCGCGTACGCGAAGCCCACCATCATCCCCGTCACCAGGAGGATCTTGGACATGTTCTCCAGGTGCCGCAGCGTGATCAGGTCCTTCATGTTCGCGAACAGCTCGCGCGCCGGGATCATCAGCAGCATCACCATCGCGAAGCCGCCGAAGATCGCCCCCGCCACGAAGTACGGCGGGAAGATCGTCGTGTGCCACCCCGGCAGCACGCTGGTCGCGAAGTCGAACGACACGATCGAGTGCACGCTGAGCACCAGCGGCGTCGAGATCCCCGCCAGGATCAGGTACGCCTTCTCGTAGTTCTGCCAGTGCCGCTGGCTGAACCGCCACCCCGCCGCCAGCAGCCCGTACACGAACGCCCGGAGCTGGTCCGCCCGCAGCGACAGGAACGGCGCCACCCGCTGCCCCCCGCCGGGGTTCTTCATCAGCCGCAGCGCCGCCCGGTCGCGCAGCGTCGCGAAGTCCGGGATCATCCCCATGTACCAGAACAGCAGCGACACCAGGCCGTACGTGCTCACCGCGAACAGGTCCCACAGCAGCGGCGAGCGGAAGTTCGGCCAGATCGCGTTGGAGTTCGGCAGCGGGAACATCATCCACGCGAACCACGCCCGCCCCACGTGGATCCCCGGGTACGTCGCGGCGCAGATGACCGCGAAGATCGTCATCGCCTCCGCCGCCCGGTTGATGCTCGTCCGCCACTTCTGCTTCAGCAGGCACAGGATCGCCGAGATCAGCGTCCCCGCGTGGCCGATGCCGATCCAGAACACGAAGTTCGTGATGTCCCACGCCCAGCCGACCTGGTTGTTCAGGCCCCACGTGCCCACGCCGGTGATGATCAGGTACAGGATCATCACCGTCGCCAGACCCGCCAGGCCCGAGGTCAGCCCGAACACCGGCAGCCACCACTTCCCCGGCTTGTTCTCGGCGTACCCGCAGACGATGTTCGTCACGTCGTGGAACGACCGGCCCCCCAGCACCAGCGGCGCCCGCGCGCCCGGATCGTCCACGAGCGACCCGTCGCCCGTCACCGGGTCCCACGCCCGGGCCGACTCCGGCGGCTGCCCCATGCCCATCAGCCGGGCCGCGGCGAGTTGATCGGGGTGGATACTCGTCATGCGATGCCTCCGAGAACGTTCAGGCGGACCTTGAGGCCGCGGTCAGGCGTGCCGTTGAGAAGGTTGCTGTGAGCCCCGCCCCCGCCGTGGCCGTGCCCGTCGTGCCCGCCCTCCCCGTCATCCCCGCCGTGGTGGCCCCCGCCGTGGTGCTCGAACGGGTCCTCCACCGGCGCCCGCAGCCGCGGGTTCGGGTTCTTCACCCCCGCCATGTAGGTCGTCCGCGGCCGCGTGTTGAGGTACCCCAGCAGCATGTACGTCCGCTGGTGCTCCCGCGCCTGCCGCACCTTGCTCCCCTTCCCGTCGTTGCTCGTCGTGTCCAGGATGTCCCCGAAGACGATCGACTCGCTCGGGCACGCCTGCTGGCACGCCGCCTGCACCATCCCGTCGGGGATCCCCTTCAGGTCGCTGAGCTTCGCCTCGATCCGCGCCTCGTTGATCCGCTGGATGCAGTACGAGCACTTCTCCATCACGCCGCGCGAGCGGATCGTCACGTCCGGGTTCTGCCCCATCCGCTTGATCTCGCTCATCCGCTCGCGCAGCCGCGGCGGCACCAGGTTGGGGTTCTGCACGATCCCACCCAGCTTGTCCTTGCCGAGGTACTCCCCGTTGAACTGCGCCGGCCCGTAGTCGAAGAAGTTGAACCGACGCACCTTGTACGGGCAGTTGTTGGCGCAGTACCGCGTGCCGATGCACCGGTTGTACGCCATGTAGTTGATCCCCTCCGGCCCGTGCACCGTCGCGTTCACCGGGCACACCGTCTCGCACGGCGCGTTCTCGCAGTGCTGGCACGGCACCGGCTGGAACGCCAGCGCCTCCACGTGGTCCTCGTCCGGGCCGCCGAAGTAGCGGTCCACGCGGATCCACGTCATCTCCCGCCCCTTGGCCACCTCGATCTTCCCGACCACCGGGATGTTGTTCTCGGCGTTGCACGCCACCGTGCACACCCCGCACCCCGTGCACGTCGCCAGGTCGATCGACATCCCCCACTGCGGCCCCTTGGAGTACACCGACCCCTCCGCCGGACCCGCCTGCGAGTTGTTGTACGGGTTCTTGTAGATCGACACGTTCGCCGGCATGTGCGTCATCTCGGAGCCGTCCAGCCGCTCGGCCAGCGTCAGCTCCTTCTCACGCCCGTACGCGTCCTTCTCCCGCACCGACGCCCCGCCCCCGTGCTTGCGCCACGCCGCCAGGTCCATCCCGCGGATCAGCGCGCGCCCCTCCATCGACCCGTGCGTCTGCGTCGTCGAGATCGGGTACCACCGCGCCCCGCTCGAGGCCGCCTTCAGCGTCGCCCCCGCCGCCATCCCCAGCGCGCCCGTCGCCCGCAGCGCGAAGGTGTTGAACCCCGCCCCCTCGCCGACGCGCCCCACCACGCTCCGCCCGTACCCCAGCGGCAGCACCACCGTGTGGTCCGCCATCCCCGGCACCACCCACACCGCGATCGGGAGCGTCCGCCCGCCGACGCTCAGCTCGGCCATCGCCCCACCAGCGAACTTCTTCGTCTCCGGCTGCGGCATCAGCCCCAGGGCCTTGGCCGTCGCCGGGCTCACCAGCGCGGCGTTGTCCCACACCATCCGCGTCGCCGTCTCGGGCAGCTCCTGCAGCCACGCGTTGTTCGCGAACCGCCCGTCCCCCATCAGGCTGTCGTGGAAGACCACCTCCAGCGACTGCGCCGTCGGCGCCGCCGGCAGCGTCATCTCCCCCGCCGCCCGCGCCACCGCGTCGAACCGCACGCCCCCGCGCGCCGCCGCCGCCCGCGGCGAATCCGCCAGCACGCCGTCGTGCAGCGCCCGCCGCCAGCGGCGCTCGAAGTCCCCGCCCCCGATCATCGCCCTCCACGTCTCGCGCACCAGGGCGTACCCGTCCGCCCCCTCCAGCGAGCCGCCCAGGATGATCGCCAGAACCTCGATCTCGCTCCTGCCGCCGTAGATCGGCGCGATCATCGGCTGCACCGGCGCCACCACCCCGTCCGCCGTCCGCGTGTCCCCCCACGACTCCAGCGCGTGCGCCGCCCCAAGCCGCCAGTCGCTCGCCGCGATCGTCTCGTTGGGGTCCAGGCTCAGCGTGATCTTGTTCGCCACGCTCGCCATCGCCTCGGCGAAGCCCAGGTCCGCCGGGGCGTTGTACACCGGGTTGGCCCCCAGCGTCACCAGCGTGCTCACCGCGCCGGCGCGCATCGCCCCGCACAGCTCCGACAGCGCCGCGGCGCTGGAAGCCGCGTCGTCCTCGTCCATCTCCGTGTAGGTGACGGTCGTGCCGACGCTCCCCAGCGCCTCGTTCATCGCGTGCACCATCGCGTGCACGGCCGCGGGCTGCGACTTGCCCGCCACGATCAGGCTCGCCCCGAGGTTGCTCTCCAGGTCCTCGGCGATGGCGTCCAGCCAGTCGTTCCACTCCGCCGGGACCTCCGGCGCCGCGCCCGCCGCCCCCTTGCCGGTGATCGACATCACCCGCCGGTGCAGCGCCCGCGCGAACGCGCTCACCTGCGACGGCGCCAGCCGCAGCCGGTGGTCCGCCATCCCTCCGGTCGCCGACAGGTACGACTCCACCGCGTACACGCGGCTCATCTCGTCGCCGACGCTCATCACCCGGCGCGTCGCCGCGAACTCGCGGTGGTGCGCCACCCCCCGCGGCTCGCTGCCCAGGAAGTCCCGGTCCAGCGACACGACGACTTTCGCCTTGCCCAGGTGCAGCAGCTCGTGCCGCGGGGCGCCGAAGGCGATCTCCGCGCCCCGGCGCGCCTCGACGCTCTCCAGCGCGTCGTACCACACCCACCGGGCCCTCGGCCAGCGCTCCATCACCTTCCGGCGCATCGCCTTGAGCGTCGGGCTCGGCTTGCGGTCCACGATGAACGCCAGCCCCTCGCCCCGGTTCTGGTTGTAGGTCTCGAAGTGCTGCTTCGACCAGGCCGCGAAGTCCTCCCACGACCGCGGCGTCTGGTCCTTGAACGTCGGGTCCTTCAGACGGTCCGGGTCGTACACGTCCAGCACCGCCGCCTGCGCCCACGCGCTGGTCCGCCCCAGGTTCACCGGGTGCAGCGGGTTCCCCTCGATCTTCGTCGGCCGATTCTCGTGCGTCTCGACCAGCAGCCCCTCCACCACCCCGCCCGGGAACGCCATGCTCGTCGCGTAGTACAGCGCCTTGCCCGGGATCACCTCCTCGGGGACGGTGCGCGAGTACGGCATGATCTTGTGGTCCGGCCGCCGGCACCCCGGGATCGCCGCCGCACCCGCCAGCGCCACCGACGCCCCCATCAGCTTCAGGAAGCTCCGGCGCGACCCCTCCAGCAGCTCGGAGGCCCCCGCCGGGAACTCCCGCTCCAGCCAGTCACGGAACTCCGGCGTGTCCGCCAGGTCGTCCAGGCTCCGCCAGTACGCCTTGCCAGTCGGCGAGGCGCCCACGGTCTCGAGGGCGAACTTCCGCGGCGTCTTCTCGAACTTGCCCTTCGAAGGGCACTGATCAGGCTGGCCCATGCTGCTCTCTTTCAATCGGTCGCAACCGGCAAAGTCTCGTCAGCCCCTCCCCGCGCTCAGCGCTCGGCGCTCGGCGCCGAGTCCTAGTAGTGGCACGCCCCGCAGTTGTCCGGCAGCAGGTGCAGCGGCTCGCTCGCCAGCGCCCGCAGCAGCTCCGGCCCCGCCTGGGCCTGCGCCTGCGTGTCCTTCAGCCGCCGCTCCACCTCGAGCAGGTCCGTCACCATGCTCGGCGGCACCAGGTGCGGCGTCGGGTCCCGGTGGCAGTCCAGGCACCACGCCATGCTCAGCGGCTCCACCTGGTGCACCACCGCCTGGTTCACGATCGCCCCGTGGCACGAGTAGCAGCTCACCCCCGCGCTGACGTGCACGTCGTGCGGGAAGTTCCGCACGTAGTCCGGCAGCTTGTGCACCCGCCGCCACTCGATCGACGCGTCCGCCTCGTACGCGTCGCGCACGAACTGCGACTTCGCGTGCTGGTCCGGCGGCAGCTGCAGCCGCCCCTCCGCGTGGCACCCGTAGCACGTCGCCACGTTCGGGATGTTCGCCTCCGGCGACTCCTCCACGTGCGTGTGGCAGTACCGGCAGTCCATCCCCAGCTTCCCCGCGTGCAGCTGGTGGCTGAACCCGCCCCCGGGCTGCGTCGGCATGTACCCGACTTCCCAGAACTTGGGCGTGAAGTAGTACCACACGAAGCCGACGGCGCTGGACCCGCCCCCCAGAACCACCAGCAGGAGGATCGCGGGAAGCCGATTGGTCCACCTGGGGAAAATCGTTGACACGTGGAGGCCCCTTCAACCGCCGGACCGCCGGGAGGGCACCCGACAGCCCGCGAACCTGCTCGTTCCAACCCCTCCCCGCGCCCGCCCACCGGTCCGATTCACCATGTGGGGCGAGTACCCTAGCAGCCCGTCGCTCCGTTCGCTACTTCCACCGGAATCGTTGCGGCTGGACAGAATAGTTGCTGTCAAACAGCAATCTCTCCACTCTGAGCGTATCCTGTCAAGGTAGGGACCGTACCAGAACCCAAGTGAGACTCAGTCTCAGACGAGTTCCACCCTGTAACCTCCCCACCCGGCCCTCGCCTCAATCCAGGCCGGCATAAGTTCGGTTATCCACCCGGAACAAGGGGTACTCTCGTGACCCACCCAGAATCCGGCCCAGCCGTCCCGTCCACCACCCAACCCATCCCCCGGCCCCACCGCCGCCTCGGCCCGATGCTCTCCGCGGGCCTCGCCGCGGCCGTCGGCCTCTGGTCCGCCTGGTTCATCACCCACCTCCCCTGGCTCGGCATCGCCGAGCAGATCAGCCTCCCCATCCTCCTCGCCGTCTGGCTCGCCATGGCCATCCTCGGCCCGCGCATCGCCGGCGTGGACCCCCGCCGCACCAGCCCCCTCTTCGGCGCGGGCGCTGGCGTCGTCGCCGCGGTCCTCGGCCTGCTCATCCTCGGCTCCAAGCTCGACGAGCACGCCCCCGGCTTCGAGGCACTCCGCCCCTCCGCCGCGCTGATGGCCCTCGGCTTCATCGGCCTGGGCGCCGTCATCGGCGCCGTCGGCTCCGGGCTGGCGAGCTTCCTGCCCCGCCCCCTCACCGCCCCCCGCGACGAGGGCCACTGGCTCTCGCGCCTCGCCATCGTCGCCGTTGTCGCCGTCGCCCCCCTCCTCTTCGTCGGCGGGCTGGTCACCAGCACCGACTCGGGCATGGCCGTCCCCGACTGGCCCAACACCTTCGGCTCCAACATGTTCCTCTACCCCCTCGGCCCCCGCGCCCAGCCCAACGTCTACCTCGAGCACTCCCACCGCCTCTTCGGCACCCTCGTCGGCCTCGCCACCCTCGCCCTCATGGTCGGCGTCTACCGCAACGACGACCGCCGCTGGGTCCGCCGCTGGGCGATCGTGGTCTTCGCGCTCGTCTGCGTCCAGGGCTTCCTCGGCGGCATCCGCGTCACCGAGAACAGCCGCCTGCTGGCCATGTTCCACGGCGTTCTCGCCCAGATCCTCTTCGCCGGCCTCGTCGCGCTCGCCGTCTTCCTCGCCCCCGCCTACCGCGCCCTGATCGCCCGCCTCGCGGCCTCCGACACCCCCGAGATCGCCCCCGACCTCCAGCCCACCCTCCGCCGCCTCCGCTTCCTCGCCACCGGCGCCGCCCACGTCACCATGATGCAGCTCGTCTTCGGCGCGATGTACCGACACTTCCGCTCCGACCACGCCCTGTGGACCCACGCCGTCTTCTCGGTCTTCGTGGTGATCCTCGCCGTCGCCGCGGGCTTCGCGACCATGAACATCCCGCAGGCCATGGGCCGCGTCGGCCGGATCATCCGCGCCGCCGGCATGGGCGTGCTCGTGGCCGTCGGCATGCAGTTCGTCCTCGGCTGGATCGCCTTCGGCGCGGGCGGGCGCGAGCACGAGGCGGCGACCATCCCCCAGGCCCTCATCCGCACCGTCCACCAGGCCAACGGCGCCCTCCTCCTCGCCCTGGCCACCATGCTCTACATGTGGGCCCGCCCCCTCGCCCCCCGCACCCTCGTCGCGCCAGACCACCCCGCCGCCGCCGCTGCGCCCGCGCAGACCTGACCGGCGACGTCAACCCGGGATCATCCCTGGCCCCGCGTTCGGCCCCGCGCGCCGATAGAGCAGGAAACCCGCCCAGCCGGGGCGGAAGATGCCCCACGGGCCCGGTTCTCAGGCATAATCACCCTGTAGGCCCGGCGCCGCGAGCCCAGCCGCGGCGACCATGCCCGCAATGGCCCCGCCCCGACGTCCGTTCTCTGACGGGGGGCGCGGCCGATGGGGCAGCGGCCCCGGGGGTATGGCCCTGGGGGTGTGGCTCTGGGGGGTGTGGCTCTGGGGGGTGTGGCTCTGGGGGGTGTGGCTCAAGGAGCCCCGGCGATGACCTCCACGCTCCAGCCTTCAACCCCTCCCCAGAGGCGCCCCGCCATCACCGCCTCCATGAAGCCCATCGCCCCCCACCGCTTCGGCTTCGACCAGGCCCGCCACCTCCTCTGGCGCGCCGGCTTCGGCGGCACCGCCGAGCAGGTCCAGACCCTCGCCTCCTGGGGCCCCGAGAAGTCGGTGGACCATCTCCTCGACTACGCCGACATCCCCTTCGAGCCCGTCGCCCTCGACGAGTTCGACTCCACCCTCATGCGCTCCCCCACCGCCCAGGAGCGCGAGGCCGCCCGGCGCGCCCGCCGCGCCGGCGACGAGGAGACCCTCGCCCGCCTCCAGGCCCGCCGCCAGGAGGCCGAGCGCAACGACCGCCGCCAGATGGCCCGCATCCAGCGCTGGTGGCTCCGCCGCATGATCGAGACCCCGCGCCCCCTCGAAGAGAAGATGACCCTCTTCTGGCACGGCCACTTCGCCACCAGCTACCGCACCATCGAGCACAGCTACAACATGCTCCAGCAGAACGCCCTCTTCCGCCGCCACGCCGCGGGGAACTTCGGCGAGCTCCTCTTCGCGATCATCCGCGACCCCGCCATGATCGCCTACCTCGACAACAACGACTCCCGCAAGGGCCGCCCCAACGAGAACCTCGCCCGCGAGCTCATGGAGCTGTTCAGCCTCGGCGTCGGCAACTACTCCGAGAACGACATCAAGGAGGGCGCCCGCGCCCTCACCGGCTACACCTTCCGCGACACCGAGTTCCTCTTCGAGGAAAGCAACCACGACGACGGCCCCAAGACCATCCTCGGCCGCCGCGGGCGCCTCGACGGCGACGCCTTCGTCAAGGCCATCCTCGAGCACCGCGCCTGCGCTCCCTTCATCGCCGGCAAGCTCTACCGCTGCTTCGTCGCCGACGTCCCCACCGGCCGCCCCGACCTCGACGCCGCCGCGGCCGCCGCCGTCCGCGAGCTCTCCAAGTCCCTGCTCGCCTCCCGCTACAGCCTGAAGCCCGTCCTCCGCAAGCTCTTCCTCAGCGAGCACTTCTACGACCCCGCCGTCATCGGCGAGCAAATCAAGTCCCCCGTCGAGCTCGTCGTCGGCGCCGTCCGCTCGCTGAACACCCCCGTCCGCGACCTGGGCGTCCTCACCGACGCCCTCGCCCTCATGGGCCAGAACCTCTTCTTCCCCCCCTCCGTCGCCGGCTGGGCCGGCGGCCGATCGTGGATCAACACCTCCACCCTCTTCGTCCGCCAGAACATCCTCTGCTTCCTCCTGACCGGCAAGAAGCCCGTCGGCTACGACGCCCTCGCCAACGCCGAGAAGTACGACCCATCCCCCCTCCTCGCCGGCCTCACCCGCGCCGACCCCGCGGCCGCGAGCGACCCCGCCCGCGTCATCGACTACATCCTCCGCCTCACCCTCCCCTCCCCCTCCCAGGCCCGGCGCGACGAGCTCCTCGCCTTCGTGGACTCCCTCGGCGGCCGCATCACCCCCGACGTCATCACCGCCGCCCTGCTGCTCATCACCGCCATGCCCGAGTACCAGCTCTGCTAGCCCCCTTCCCTCAACCCCCCCACTCCCCCGGGAACCCGCCATGTCCACCCACGATCCCATGTCCACCGCCTTCACCCGGCGCGAGTTCCTCTCCCGCGGCCTGACCCTCGCCTCCGCCGCCGCGACCCTCCCGCTGTTCATCCAGCGCTCCGCGCTCGCCATTCCGCACGCCGCGCCCGGCATGTCGTCCATCCCCGGCGTCAACGAGGGAAACATCCTCGTCGTCGTCCAGCTCGGCGGCGGCAACGACGGGCTCAACTCCCTTATCCCCTTCGGCGACCCCGCCTACTACAAGGCCCGCCCCACCATCGGCGTCCCCGAAGGGCGCATCCTCAAGTTCGGGTCCAGCGGTTTCGGCCTCCACCCCGCCCTCCGCGGCCTCATGCAGCTCCACGACCGCGGCCTGCTCGGCATCGTCCAGGGCGCCGGCTACCCCAACCCCAACCGCTCCCACTTCAAGTCCATGGACATCTGGCACACCGCCGACACCAGCGCCACCGGCCTCGGCTGGATCGGACGCTACCTCGACGCCCAGTGCTGCGGCTACGGCAAGGGCGAGGGGGGCAGGCCCGAGGGCGCCCGCCCCGCCGACCCCGATCCCCAGGCCGCCATCGCCATCGGCCGCGACGCCCCGCTCGCCATGCAGGGCGCCGTCGCCAAGCCCATCGCCTTCGAGAACACCGACCTCTTCCGCTGGATGGGCGAGGGCGTCCACCGGTCCCTTGTCGAGCCCTACGAGCAGATCACCCGCCGCGGCGTCGCCGACCCCGCCGACGAGGGGACCAACGCCGGCTTCCTCATGCGCACCGCGCTCGACGCCCAGGTCTCCAGCGACCGCATCCGCAAGGCCGTCGCCCAGCGCCCCCTCGTGCAGTACCCCGGCGGCGAGCTCGCCCGCCAGCTCCAGATGGTCGCCAGCATGATCCGCGCCGGCCTCTCCACCCGCGTCTACTACGTCACCATGGGCGGCTTCGACACCCACGCCGGCCAGGGGGGCGAAAGCGGCCGCCACGCCCAGCTCCTCACCCAGTTCGCCAGCTCCCTCCGCGCCTTCTACGACGACCTGAAAGAGCAGGGCAACGACGCCCGCGTCCTGACCATGTCCTTCAGCGAGTTCGGCCGCCGCGTCGGCCAGAACGCCAGCGGCGGCACCGACCACGGCACCGCCGCCCCCATGTTCCTCGCCGGCCCCATGGTCCGCCCCGGCCTCCTCGGCAAGCACCCCTCCCTCACCGACCTCGACGACGGCGACCTCAAGTTCACCACCGACTTCCGCGCCGTCTACGCCGGCATCCTCCAGCACTGGCTCAGCGCCGACCCCAGGCAGATCCTCCCCGCCTCCGTGCGGCCGATGGAGATCCTCAGGAAGGCGTAGCCGCCCCCGGCCGCAGCTGCTCCTCCGTGATGCCCAGCTCGCCCAGCGAGCTGCGCCGACCGCACTCCGGACACTGCACGCACCCCGCCTCCACCGGCAGACCCAGCAGGCTGTACTCGCACTTCGGGCACCGCGCGAGGTCGATGTGCCGCTGGATCGCCCGGCGCAGCCACGCATCCCGGATCAGCAGCGCGGCCATCGGCCCGCTCAGCAGGCTCAGCGTCCCCAGCACGACCAGCGCCGCCGGCGTCCCCCAGATCCACGCCCGCCACCGGCCCGGCAGCAGCGCCTCCGCGGCCCGCCACACGTTCAGCACCAGCAGGTACACCCCGACCATCGCCGCCAGCGCGACCACCGCCATCACCCCGTGCCACAGCCACTCGCGCCGCTTCGCCAGTTCGACGAACCGCTCGCACTCCTGATCGGAGAACCGGTCGAGCTCCGGGAACGCGCGGTAGATCCGGCTCCAGGGAATCCTCACCATCACCTTCCGGCGAGCAACGGCGCCCAAGCCGCCGCCCATCCCCATGCCGGAACCATAACCGAAACGAAAAGACGCCGCGGCCGACACGCCCCCGCGCTCGGCCTGCCTCCGTCCCCCCAAAAACAACGCCGCCCGCGCTGAGCGCGGGCGGCGCGATACTCACGAGGAAGCCCGAACCCCCACTCCCCGAATCACATCCGCCGACGACGCGTTGCGCCCGCGACGCACAGCAGCCCCGCCATTCCCATCATCCCGGCCCCGGGGAGCGGCGTCACGATGGTGTTGCTGCCGCCGCCGTCGCTCTTCGAGGGGTCCGACGGCACGGGCGTGTTCATCGGGGGCCTCGGCGCGACGGCGCCGGTATCCAGATCACCCAGGCCGCCCAGGCCAGGGGAGGCGGGGAAGTACCCGCCGCCGTTCCACTCCCCATCCTCGATGATGTCCCCGCCCATCCCCCCCGCCAGGACGACGTTCCCCGTCGTCAGCAGGCACCCGATCTCGCCCATCGCCGCGATCGCCACCCCGCCGGCGGCCCCGCCACCGGACGCGGCCTCGAGCGCGCCGATCGAGATCCCCACCGACAGCGACGGCGCCTCAACCTGCACCGGCACCGTCGAGGCCATCGACGCGCCAGCGCTGAAGAGCACCACGAGAATGGACGTTGTCTTTGTCATTGCCGCTCACCGCCCCGGTCTGTTCGCACGACCATGTTCCCCACATGGCCGGCGACAGATCGTGTTTGTTTGGTTATCAGTCCAGGCAGCCGCGCCTATTGCACTTGGTGATGAATGTATCACCGAGCGGCGGCTCCGGCAAGTCTTGCACAAAATCTTCGCGGTTCCGCCCAGTTTCACCCCATATCCGGTGCCGCTCGACCACGGCATTGTGCGAAACCGGATCCCCCCTGCCGCGTTGCGACACCCGAACAGGCGAGTAGCCGAGGGGACGGTTAGTGATCGGGACTCCCCGGCAACCCCACCCCTTCGTCCCCCTCCCCGATCCCCGGCCCTGCCGGCACCCGCCGCCACCGCTCCGGATCCGCCCGCCCCTGCGACCGGTCGATCGACAGCCACAGCAGCACCACGATCACCAGCGGCAGCAGCAGCCACACGATCAGCCCGATGCGGCTCAGTTTTCGGGTCGGGCGCTGGTCCACGCCACAGCATAGCCGGGCTGGGTCGGGCCGCACCGGCCCGACCCAGCCCAAGCCAATGTCCGATAACAAATGTCCGATAACAGATTCAGTCCGGCTTGCCGGCCCCCTCTCCCCCGGCCGACCTCACCCGGCCTTCGCCGCCGCGAACCGCCGAGCGACCTCCGGCCAGTTCACCACGTTCCACCACGCGGCGATGTAGTCCGGCCGCCGGTTCTGGTAGCTCAGGTAATACGCGTGCTCCCAGACGTCCAGGCCCAGGATCGGCGTCCCCCCGCACCCAGCGACCCCCTCCCCCATCAGCGGGGTGTCCTGGTTGGCCGTCGAGCAGACCGCCAGCTTCCCGTCCTTCCCGACGCACAGCCAGGCCCACCCCGACCCGAACCGCCCGGCCGCAGCCGCGGCGAACTTCTCCTTGAAGGCGTCGAACGACCCGAACGCCTGGTTGATCGCCTCGGCCAGCTCCCCCGTCGGGGCACCGCCGCCCCCGCTGCCGGCCGGGGCCATGATCGTCCAGAACAGGGAGTGGTTGACGTGCCCGCCGACGTTGTTCCGGGCGGCGGTTCGGCGATCCTCCGGCACCTCGTTCAGCCGGGCGACCACCTGTTCGGGGGGGAGATCAGCCAGAGGGGTCCCCTCCAGGGCCTTGTTGGCGTTGGTCACGTAGGCGTTGTGGTGCTTGGAGTGATGGATCTCCATCGTCCGGGCATCAATGTGGGGCTCGAGGGCGTTGGTTGGGTACGGGAGAGGGGGCAGGGTGAAGGGCATGGCTCGGCTCCTTGTTGGTGGTGGACCGGGAGAGGCTCCCGGCCGCGGATGGGACACTCAGCAGTAGCCTGGGAAAATCACGGGCATGGGGAGGACTTCATGACCCTCCCGAGGGATCTGTTCGTATGGAAAGCAGGGGCCGCGGAGCGTGGCGGCTTTTCGGCCTTGCCAGCAGGGACGACCCGATGTATCTTGGCGTCTCGTTGAGGACATTTTCTGCACTCGCGGAGCGGGTGCAGAGCAACGTGCGAGCCTACCCCGGACCTCGCAGCGCGTCAACGCGGCAGATTACCGGGCCTGACATGGATGGGTTGGAAGGGGGGGCGGGTGTGTCGATGTGTCGGACGGCTTTGGGCCCCCGGGGCCTGGTGTCTGAGCGGGGTATTCTCGCTTGGAATCGTTCTAAAAAACGGAACAAACGTGGGGCTGTTCCGTATATGAAATGATGCGCCACGGCCAGCCGGCCGGGCCGCCCGGGAGGGTGTGGAAGAGATGACCAAAGGGGCCTGATTGTGGATCGACCGGGTGTGAATCCAGAGGTCCACGCCACCGGCCCCAAGCAGCGCGAGCTCCACGATCGAGACGAAAGGATGGCAGAACCCATGATCATTACACCGAGCCCTCTTGAACAGCACCGGCGGCGGAGCCGGGTGCAGTTCTCGCCCGGTGCCGAGTCGGCGGGAACCACCCGCCGCACCAAGCGGACCCTCAGCCGCGAGGATGAGAAGCTCCTCGCCCAGCTCCTCTCAGCCGAGCAGGACTTCATCGACAGCCCCGTCTTCCGCGAGGAGGGGGCCGAGCAGGCGATCTACGACGAAGCCCCGGAGATCCAGAAGCCGGACACCAGCTGGTACCACCCGGTGATGGACGACCTCTCCCCGGGCAAGAGCCGCACCGTCAAGAGCGCCCAGCAGGTCATCCTCACCGGCGCCGAGGAGCGGGTCCTCTTCCACCAGTTCAACTACGCCCGCTACCGCGTCTGGAAGCTCCAGCAGGAGATCTGGTCCAGCCCCGACCGCAAGCCCACCCCCGAGCAGGCCGAGGAGATGCTCTCCTGGTACCGCCGGGCCGAGGTCATCCGCGAGCAGATCGCCGAGACCAACCTCGCCCTGGTCCTGGCCATGGCCAAGCGCACCCGCATGAGCGAGGTGGACTTCGCCGACCTGGTCAGCGAGGGGAACATGGCCCTGCTCCGCGCGGTGGACAAGTTCGACGCCGGCCGCGGCTACAAGTTCTCCACCTACGCCTGCCGGGCCATCCTCAAGGCCTTCAGCCGCCAGGGGATGAAGCTCAGCAAGTACCGCCAGCGCTTCCCGACCGACTTCGACCCCAAGCTCGAGAAGTCCAACTACCTCGAGACCAAGCGGGCCGGGTTCGAGAAGGAGGCCGCCGACGAGGTCAAGCGGATCGTCCTGGACAACCGCGCCGACCTCACCGACGTCGAGCGGACGGTCATCGAGCACCGCTTCGGCCTGGAGTCCGGCGAGGCGGACAAGCCCATGACCCTCGAGCAGGTCGGCCAGATCATCGGCGTCACCAAGGAGCGCGTCCGCCAGATCCAGAACAAGGCCATGGAGAAGATCCGCCTGGCCCTGGAGTCCAGCTTCCTCGGCGTCAAGCGCGACGAGGATGGTCGCGAGGACGGCCCCGCCGGCGGCGGCATGTCCTCCCTGAGCTTCTGACCGCCCCGCCGCCCGTCGGAGGCGGCCCGGATGCAAGCCCAGAGCGGGCCCGGAACCCTCCGGGCCCTTTCTTCTTTTTGGCCCCCCTTCTCCGACCGCTACCGCCGCCGGCAGCTCGCCGTCGTCTGCCCCCGACGGCTCCGCCGCCTCCAGCGCCGGCCCCGTGGAAGGCTCGGCCCGACCGCGGCGGCATCCGGGCCTCTCGCCCGCGGGCCGCCGCGGAAAGCCCCCGGTTTGCGCTGCGAACGAAGGGCGGCCGCCGCAACCTCGCCGCCCGCGCCTGCGAACCTCTGGGCGGGCCCGGGGTTCGCCCGCCGGGCCGCAGGTCTTGCTGGAGGCAGGTGCTCACCGGCCCCCGCCGCGGCGTCCCGCGGTGGCCTGTTTTTTTATCGGCCGCGGCCATCCGGAAGGGCGGCGGGGAGAGGGAGAGGGGTTCGGGAGGGCCGCGCGGGGCGGCGCGTTTCCACGCTCCGATTTTCGTGTACCATGGAAAGGGGACAGCACGTGTCCATGAACAATCAGACCGCCGCGCCCGGCGCGGCCGACGGCGAAGTGGTCGCGACGACGGGCGTCGGCGGCGCTCCGGCCGCGACCGCTCCGGGAACCAAGAGGGAACCGGGTGCCATGAGCCTCACCGCCGAGCCCGCCAGCCAACCGATCGCCTCCCACGTCACCCTGGACCCCGACAGGAAGCACGACCCGCACGCGACGCGGTTCGGCAAGTTCCTCGCCGCGGCCATCAAGCTCAGCGCCTCGGACCTCATCATGAAGTCCGGGCAGCCCCCCAAGCTCCGCCTCCGCGGCGCGCTCAAGCCCCTGGACACCCCCCCGGTCACCGCCGAGGAGTTCCTCCAGATCGCGAAGCACATCCTGACCGACGAGCAGTTCAAGGACCTGCGCCACTTCGGCTCGGTGGACTTCGCCTACGACTACGACGAGAACAACCGCTTCCGCGTCAACCTCTTCCAGGCCCGCGGCAAGCTCTCCATCGCCGCCCGTCTGATCACCAGCAACATCAAGAAGTTCGAGGAGCTCTACCTCCCCCCCGTCATGGCCGAGATCGCCATGCAGCCCCAGGGGATCGTGCTCCTCTGCGGCGTGACGGGCTCGGGCAAGTCCACCACCATCGCCTCGATGCTCGACTACGTCAACGAGCGCAAGCCCGTGCACATCGTCACCATCGAGGACCCGATCGAGTACATCTTCACGGACAAGAAGGCCACCATCAACCAGCGCGAGATCGGCATCGACTGCCTCGACTTCAAGATCGCGCTCCGCGCCCTGGTCCGCGAGAACCCCGACATCGTGCTCGTCGGGGAGATGCGCGACAAGGAGACCTTCGAGGCCGCCCTCCACGCCGCCGAGACCGGCCACCTGGTCTACGGCACCATCCACGCCTCCAGCACCACCCAGACCTTCAGCCGCATCTACGGCCTCTTCGAGCAGGAGGAGGTCGAGCAGGTCCGCCGCATCCTCGCCTACCAGATGCGTGCCTTCGTCTACCAGAAGCTCCTCCCCACCCTCCACGAGAACATCCAGCGCATCCCCGCCTGCGAGATCCTCATCAACAACAGCGTCGTCCGCAAGCACATCCTCGAGGGACGCGAGGGCGAGCTCCGCGAGTACCTCAACAGCATCGAGGCGATCCAGTCCGGCATGAAGGACTTCAACCTCTCCCTCGTCGAGCTCGTCGAGGGCGAGTACATCCACATGCGCGTCGCCCTCGAGGCCACCCCCAACGCCGACGAGCTGATGATGCGCCTCAAGAAGCTCGGCTGAACAGCCCCGGCCCGGGCCGCGCCCGGCGCACGCCCCACGCCGCCGACGACCCCATCGACCGGCCGCCGCCCCCACCCGGCGCGGCCGGTCTTTTCTTTTCGCGCCCCCCGCGGGGCACGCGCAGGACCCCGCCCCCTGCCACCCGAACCACGGGCGAACCGGCACGGCCGCGGCCGCCCTCCCCGGTTTGTAAACCATCACCATTTCGGCTAGTGTGTACGCCCCGCTGCCACCGCCCCCTCCCGTCGTGCGTATAGACCGGCCAGGGGCGTTGCAGCGCCCCGCGTTGCTTGTTTTTGACTCGGTCCCTGCCCCCGAATCCGCCGGGCCGCGAACCGTCCGGAGCACCTCCGATGTCGATCCCCACCTCCGCTCTGCTGGCCCAAGCGAGCGGCATGATGCTCGTTTCGGCCTGGAAGCCCTTCCTCATCCTCCTGTTCTGGGTCCCGTGGGCCTGGGTCATCACCAAGGTCTACGACAAGCACGCCGCCCGCTTCTTCCTCCCCCGCCGCCGGTGGAACATCATCCACCTCGTCGCCGGGACCATCGCGCTGATGGCCGCGCTGCTCATGCCCATCCCCGGCGAGGCGGCCTTCTGGGTCGGCCTGCTCGCCATGCTCGCCATCCTCGGGGCCGATCTCTTCGCCTACGCCTACGCCGCGAACAAGGATGAGCGAGTCCCCGACCGCTTCAAGATCCGCCTGAACCTCGACTCCCTCCGCCAGGGCAAGGCCGAGAAGGAGGCCGCCAAGCTCCAGGCCAAGGTCGCCCTCACGATCAAGTCCCCCGACGAGAAGGGCAAGCCCGCCGTCACCATCCCCCCGCCCCAGCCCGAGACCCCCGAGTACGAGGTCCGGGTCGCCGCCGAGGCGGTGTACAACAAGGCCATGCTCGCCCGCGCCTCCCAGGTGGACATCGGCCCCGCCGGCGCCCCGGGCAAGGAGGGCGTCTACGGCGTCTCCTTCCTGGTGGACGGCGTCCGCCAGGCCGGCGAGACCATGCCCCCCGCCGCCGCGGTCAAGATCATGGACTTCTGGAAGGCCGCGGCCAAGCTCGACGTCTCCGACCGCCGCCGCAGGCTACAGGGCATGTGCTCCGTCGAGCACGACGGCGCCAAGCACCTGGTCCGCGTCACCAGCGTCGGCGTCCAGGGCGGCGGCATGCGGCTGACCATGCTCTTCGACCCCGAGCAGGCGGTCCTCCGCCGGCCCGAGGAGCTCGGCCTGCTCGACATGCAGATGGCCGCCCTCAAGGACATCACCTCCGAGACCAAGGGCATCGTCCTGCTCGCCGCCCCCCCGGACGGCGGGCGCACCACCCTCACCTACTCCGTCGCCCAGCTCCACGACGCCTACACCAGCAACGTCCAGACCGTCGAGGTCGACCCGCAGGCCTCCCTCGAGGGCATCCGCGTCAACAAGTTCGAGCCCGAGAAGGAGGGGGCGGAGTTCAGCACCCTCGTCCGCTCCGTCCTGCGGCGCGACCCGCAGGTCGTCTTCGTCGGCGAGCTCCCCGACGCCAACACCGCCAAGGAGATCGTCAAGGGCGACCTGGACCGCACACGCGTCTACGTCTCCCTCCGCGCCGACAGCGCCCTGGGCGCCATCGACCTGTGGCTCAAGACCATCGGCGACCCCGCCGCGGGCGCCAAGCGCCTCGAGGGAGTCCTCGCCGGCCGGCTGCTCCGCAAGCTCTGCACCAACTGCCGCGTCGGCTACCCGCCGTCGCCGGACATGCTCAAGAAGCTCGGCCTGCCCGCGGACAAGATCCCGCAGCTGTTCAAGAAGGGCGGCCAGGTGCTCATCAAGAACAAGCCCGAGGTCTGCCCCATGTGCAACGGCGTGGGGTACATCGGCCAGGAGGGCATCTTCGAGATCTACAAGCTCGACGACGAGGACCGCGCCATGCTCGCCTCGGGCAACCTCGCCGGCGTCAAGGCCGCCCTCCGCAAGAAGCAGCAGCCCACGATCCAGCAGTCGGCGATCCGCAAGGCCGTGGACGGCACCACCAGCGTCGAGGAGGTGATGCGCGTCACCGCCCCCGCCGCGGCCGCCCCGCGCCCCGCCGCCGCCGGGGGGGGCGGGGGCGGCGCCCAGGCCCAGCGCCCCGCCCCCGAGCCCCAGCCCAGCAAGACCTGACCGTACCGACCCGGCCGCCGCAGGGGCCGCCCCCGGGCGCCCGCGGCCGCTGAACCACGCACGCACCCCCGCGCGGCCCCGGCGCCGCGCCGCAGACCTGACAAGCCCGAGCCGGCCGGCCCCCCGCGGCCCGGCCCCCCTCGGCGGAGAGCGGACCATGATCCTCAGCCTGGTGGTGATCCTCCTCATCGGCATCATCGCGTACGTGTGGGCGTCGCGAGGCTTCTTCTCCTCCCTCGTGCACATGCTCTGCGTGCTCGTGGCCGGCGCCGTCGCCTTCGGCCTCTGGGAGCCCATCGCCTACGCCATCCTCGGCGCCGACCCCAAGGGGTGGATCGTGGACATGGCCTGGGGCGTCTCGCTCGCCGTCCCCTTCGCCGTCACCCTCGCCGGCCTCCGGCTGGGAATCGACAGCCTCCTGCCCGCCAACACCGACCTCGACACCGCCAGCAACCTCATCGGCGGCGGCATCTGCGGGGCCGTCTCCGGCACCATCTCCGTCGGCATCCTCGTCCTGGCGATCAGCTTCCTCCGCCTCCCCTCCTCGGTGGCGGGCCACGAGGCGATCGGCTTCGACCCCGGCGGCTCCGTCAAGCGAGAGAGCAGCCTGCTCCTCCCCGCCGACCGCATCACCGCCGGCCTCTACTCCGCCCTCTCCCGCTCCACCCTCCGCACCCCCACGCCGATGGACCTCTGGCGCCCCCGCCTCGCCGAGGAGGGGCACATGCTCCGCACCAACTTCAACAACGGCGGCGCCAAGCACACCCTCACCCCCGCCTCCTTCGAGCTGCTGGGCCGCTACACCGTCGGCATGGACAACGCCATCCCCCTGCGAGAGCTGACCACCGACTCCTTCTCCGAGGCCGTCCAGAACGTCAAGACCCTCACCGGCGAGCCCGCCTCGCAGAACTCCTACATCGAGGGCCTCGTCGTCCAGTTCAAGGCCGGTGCCCGCGAGAAGGAGGGCCGCGTCGTCATCGGCAACGCCCAGATCCGCCTGGTCTGCACCCCCGCCAACGACCCCTACGGCGAGTCCATCGCCATCCACCCCTTCGCCATGGTCTCCCAGGCCGGCGGCGACAAGCTCGACCTCGGCCGCTGGCGCTTCGAGCGTCCCAAGATCTTCATCGCCTCCGTCGGCGGCGCGGCCGACTCCACCATGGCCTTCGAGTTCCTCGTCCCCCGCGACTACCGGCCCCTGGCCCTGTACGTCAAGGGCGTCCGCGTCAACCTCCTGAGCACCCAGCCCTTCCAGAAGTACACCGACGTCGCGAGCCGCGACGCCGCCGTCCGCGCCGGCTCCATCCTCTCCGCCCTCGTCGGCGGCTCCGGCCCCATCGACAACTCCCGCGTCACCACCATCGACCCCACCTCGACCCCGGAGGGCGGCTTCGAGAGCGAGGTCATGACGATCGGCGCCCTCGCCGGCCGCCTGATCCTCAACAAGGACAACCTTCCCGGCATCGAGATCGACGAGAACAACCGCATCCTCGTCGCCGACGCCAAGTACCGCTCCAGCGACCTGACCGAGAACCGCAGCCTCAACCGCTCCCTCCAGGTCCGCGAGTTCGCCACCACCGACGACACCCAGATCGTCCAGCTCAGCGTCGGCTCCCAGTCCCGCGTCGGCCTGCTCACCTCCGCGGCCCTCAACGCCGACCTCAGCAAGCCGATGTTCCTGGTGGACCAGAACGGCCAGCGCTACCAGGCCATCGGCTACGTCTACCAGGACGCCGGCGAGGTCCACATCCGCATGACCCCCGGCCGCCCTCTCCGCGCCGTCACCGAGCTGCCTAACAGCGGCCCGACCACCAGCCGCCCCGATCAGAAGTTCTACCTCGTCTTCCGCGTCAGCAAGGGCGTGGACATCCGCTTCTTCACCGTCGGCGATATCGCCATCGGGGAGTTCAGCCCGCCGCTGAAGATCGGCGGCTGATCCCCGCCGCGGCCGGCGCAGCGCCGCCACGGCAAAGCCCATCAAAGGAAAGAAGGCCCGGGCGAGCCCGGGCCTTCTTTTCGTTCCGAGTTCTCCCCCTCCCTCCCGACCTCCCCCGCCGCCGCATCACTGCGGCTTGGAAGCCCCGGGGGCCTCGGCCGCGGCCGGGACCGCACCCTCGACCACCGCGCCCTCGGGCGCCTCCTCCTCTTCCTCCTCCTCGTCGAGGTCGAGCTTGCGGTCGGGCTTGACGACGAGCTTCAGCGTCGCCTCCAGGTCCGCCTCGAACTTGATCATCACCTCGAAGTCGCCGATCCGCTTGATCGTCTGCGCCAGGCGGACGTCCCGCGGCCGGACCTCGAAGCCCTTCTCCGCCAGCGCCGCGACGATGTCCTGCTGCGTCACCGACGCGTACAGGATGCCCATGTCGTTGCACGAGCGGACCAGCTCCAGCTCCAGGCCGGACATCTTCTCGACCATCTGCTCGCGCTGCTTGCGGAGCTCGGCCAGCTGCCGCTCCACCTCGGCCCGCTTGGCCGCGAGCGCCTTGATCATCTCCTCCGTCGGCGTGGTCGCCAGGCCGCGGGGCAGCAGGTAGTTGCGGGCGTAGCCGCTGCGGACCTTCACCACGTCCCCGACGATCCCCAGGGCCTCGACGTTCTCGGTCAGCAGCAGTTCAACGTTCTTCGCCATCGTTCGCTGTCCTTTCCTCAGGAAAGTTCAGGAGCGGCTCCCCGGGCCCACGCCCGGACCGCCCCAACGGGTGGTGAGGGGGGGATGGTAGGCAGGGGGAGGGGGGGAGGGAGAGGCACAGAGGCACAAAGGGAAAGACCCCCGCGGACGGCACCCGTCCGGGAGTCTCCCACTTTGTGCCTTTGTGCCTCTGTGCCTTTGTCCCTTCCCCCTCAGAACGGGATATCGTCATCCGCGATCGGCTCGTACCCGTCGTTGGACGCCGGGCGCGAGGCGGTGGAGGCCGGTCGCGGCCGCGACGGGGCCGAGGCGTACCCGCCTCCCCCCCCGCCGCCGCCGCCCCCGCCGTCGCCCTTGGAGTCCACGAACTGGAAGCTCTCGACCACCACCCGCAGCTTGGACTGCTTGTTCCCCTCCTTGTCCTGCCACTGGTCGAGCTTCAGCCGCCCTTCGATGAAGACCGGCCGCCCCTTCCCCAGGTACTGGGCCATCACCTCCGCCGTCCGCCCCCACGCCTCGCAGTCCACGAAGGTGACCTCCTCGCGGTTCTCCCCGTCGGCGGTCTTGAACCGCCGGTTCACCGCGATCCCCAGGTTCGCCACCGCCTGGTTCGACTGCGTGTGCCGAAGCTCCACATCCCGGGTGAGGTTGCCCATCAGGAACACTTTGTTCACGCTGCCAGCCATTGACGCACTCCTTGAAGGGGTCGAGGGCGACGGACCATCAACACACGCCGTCACGGCCCCTTGATTGGCAAATGTTAGCAAATCGCCCGGGGCGGAGCAAGAGCCCCCGCCGGGCGTTCTTCACCCGCCGGGCGGCCCTTCAAGATACCCGCTCTACTTCACCCCCACCACCATCGAGTCCGGACCGCACAGGTGCTCCACCCGGGTCTCGCGGAACCCCGCCTCCCGCATCCACCCCTGGCAGTCCGCCCCGGTGTAGTCGAACCCGCCGGGGGTCTCGATGAGCATGTTCAGGCTCATCAGCAGCCCGAAGGCGTTCTCCCGCCGGCCGTCGTCGATCAGCGCCTCGTACACGATCAGCGAGCCCCCCTCCGGCAGCGCGTCGTACGCCTTGGCCAGCAGCATCTTCTTCTGCTCCAGGTCCCAGTCGTGCAGGATGTGCCCCATGATCAGCACATCCGCCCGCGGCAGGGGGTCGCTGAAGAAGCTCCCCGGGTAGAACTTCAGCCGGTCGGAGAGCCCGAATGATGCGACGTATTCCTCGAAGACCGGCCCCACCGGCGGCAGGTCGAAGTTCCCGCCGCTCAGGTGCGGGTGCGCCAGCGCGACCTGCACGGGCACGGCCCCCTGCGCCCCGCCGACGTCGCAGAAGGTCGTGTACCGCTCCCAGGGGAACTTCAGCGCGATGGCCCTGGCCGCGCCGAGGCTGATCCCCGTCATCCCCGCCAGGAACTGCCGCAGCCGCGCCGGGTCGCTGTAGAGCTCGGCGAAGAAGTCGCGGGCGTCCTTGACCTCGTTCTGCGGCCGGCCCGTCCGCAGCGCCTCGGTCAGCGAGCCCCAGAACCCGTACAGGCGCGCGTTGGCCATCTCCAGGATGCCGCCGGCGTACGACGGCTTGGCCCGGTCCAGGTACAGGTCCGTCGCCGGCGTGTTGCGGTACACGCCGGCGGCGTCGTCGCGCTCCAGCATCCGCAGCGCGACCAGCGCATCGAAGAAGTCGCGTGCGCCGCGCTCGTGCAGCCCCAGGCGCGAGGTCAGCTCCCGGGCGGTCAGCGGCCCCCCGGCCAGCTCCGTGAACACCCCGAGCTCGATCGCGCTCAGGAGCGTCTTCGAGCCCCAGAACCCCAGCCCCAGCTGCAAGATCGCGTCGGGCGTCGGTTGTTGATCGCTCACCGCCGGCCTCCTTTGCGCCAGGACGCACGAACGAACGACGGTGCGCAGCCCGCGGCGCACGCGGCACGAAACCTCACCGGGCCCGGCGCGGGCGAGGCGAGAGCGCGAGGGGGCGCAGCGCCGCCGCATCGGCGGCGGCGGACGCCCCCGGCCCGCCCGGGCGGGCCATCAGGCCTCGCCCGACTCCCCCTCGGCGCCGGCGGCGGCGGGCTGCTCCTCGGCGCCCTTGGCCGCCGGGGCGGGGGCGCGCTCGGAGCGGAGCCGGGCCTCGGTCTCGAGCTCCTTCTGGGCGTCCGCCGCCTGCATCTCCTCGAGGGTCATGTGGTCGGCGCGGAGGATCAGGTGCCGCATGATCCGCTCCGACAGGTTGCTGGAGCGCTCGATCTGCGCGATGTTGCGGGCGTTGCAGGAGAAGTACACCAGGATGTACACGCCCCGCTTCTGCTTGTCGATCTCGTAGGCGAGGCGGCGCTCGTCCCACTTCTTCATCGCGATGATCTGGGCGCCGGCCTTGTCCAGGATCTCCCGGATGTGGGCCACGGCCCCGGCCAGGTCCGCCGCGACGGCCTGGCTCAGGAGGAACATTGCTTCGTAGTTGTTGGTGCGGATCTCGGCCATATCGTGCACTGCCTTTCGGTCTGGGGTTCTCGTCGTGGTGTCGGTGTGTGCGGCGCCCGCGCCCGGCTGGCGCGGGCCGCCCTCAGGCGTCCCCGCCGGGGGGCTCTCCCTCCGGCGGGACGGGGCCGCGGGGCTTCTCCGCCCGCGCCGGCTGGGGCTTCGCGTTGAACTTGTTCATCGCCGCCGCGAGCCCCTCGGCGACGAAGCACTCCGCGGCGTCGGCCGCCCGCTCCAGCGCGGGCTCCACCAGCGCCTCCTGCTCGGGCGTGAACCGCCCGAGCACGTAGTCCGCCTGATCCATGTACGGCGGGCAGGCGTCCACCCCGATCCGCAGGCGCGGGTACGCCTGCGTCCCCAGGGCGCGCTGGACGTCGCTCAGCCCGTTGTGCCCGCCCGCGCCCCCCTCCCCGCGGAGCCGGATCGCCCCGCACGGCAGCGCCACGTCGTCCACGATCACCAGCAGGTCGGACGCGGGGTTGAGCTTGTAGAAGCCCACCGCCGCGGCGACCGCCCTGCCGGAGAGGTTCATGTACGTCGTCGGCTTCATGAGCAGGCACCGCTCCCCGCGGATGGGCGCCTCGACCGTCAGCGCGTCGAACCGCGCCTTGGCGACCGCCCCGCCGGCGTGCCGGCGCGCCAGGCGGTCCACCACGGCGAACCCGACGTTGTGCCGGGTCCGGTCGTATTTCGCGCCAGGGTTGCCGAGGCCGACGATGAGCTTCATGGTGCGGGGGACAGGGTTCTGGGGTCAGGGGACAGGGGACAGGGGACAGGGGTGAGTGTTGGCGGGGGAGTGGGGGTTACTTCTTCTTCTCGCCCGCCTTGGCGGCGCCCTCCTCGGGCTTCTTGGCGGTGAGGACCTCGGGGGCCGCGGCCTCGGCGGTGACCTCCGCGGCCTCGCCGGCGGCGACCTCCTTCTGCACCACGATCTGCGCGACGATCGCGTGCGGGTCCGTCAGCAGCTTCATGTCCGGCGACGGGAGCTTCACGTCCGCCGCGGTGATCATCTGCCCGACCTCCAGGTCCGTGATCGACACGTCGATCTGGTCCGGCAGCTCCGTCACGCGGCACTCGATCTCCAGCTCCGCGGTCGGGTGCATCAGGATCGCCCCGGCGGTCTTGAGGCCCACCGCGTCGCCGACCAGGTTCACCGCCACCTTCGAGTGCACCCGCTGGTTCAGGTCCACCCGCGCGAAGTCCGCGTGGACGATGTTGGTCCCGAGGTAGTCGAACTGCAGGTCGGTCAGCAGCACGATCTGCCCCTCGTCGGAGTCGCTCGTGCCGGGCATGTCGATCTTGAAGACCTTCTCGCCCTTGTTGATCAGGGTGAGGGCCTCCTTGGCGTCCACCGCGATCGGGACCGGGTCGCGCCCGTGCCCGTAGATGATGGCGGGGAGCTTGCCGGCGGCGCGGACGCGCTGGGCGTACCGCGTGCCCACACGGTCGCGCTTGACGGCGGCGAGGACTGGCTGATTCTCGTGCATCGTTGAAACTCCGGAAAACAGTGTGCGTCGTCTGCTGTCTGATGTCTGCTGTGTGCTGCGTGCTGCGTCACCGGCGACCCGCAGCACCCCTGGTCCTGATGTGCGCCTTGCGCTGTTCGCCCTGCGCTTTGCTTACCTCTTCGCCCCCGCCGTCTTCCTGAACAGCGCGCTGATCGACATGTTGTGGTGGATCCGGTGGATCGCCTCCGCCAGCAGCCGGCTGATGCACAGCTCCACCAGCTTGTCCCGGATCGGCTCCACCCGCGGCCCGTCCGGGATCGTGTTGGTCGTCACGATCTTGCTGATCGGGCTCTCGCTCAGCCGCTGCAGCGCCGGGCCGACGAGCACCGGGTGCGTCGCCGCGACGATGACCTTCTGAGCCCCGTGGTTCATCACCACCCGGGCGGCCTCCGTCACCGTCCCCGCCGTCGTGATCATGTCGTCCACCATCAGCACGGTCTTCCCCTTGACCGAGCCGATCAGGTTCTCGGTGGTCACGTCCGACCCGCTCACCCGCCGCTTGTTGATGATCGCCAGGTCGCCCCCCAGCAGGTTCGCGAAGCTCTCGGCGACCTTCACGTTCCCCACGTCCGGGCTCACCAGGCACAGGTCCCCCAGCTCGTCCCGGTGCGACTGGAAGTAGTCGTAGAACACCGGCGTCGCCGACAGGTGGTCCACCGGGATGTCGAAGAACCCCTGGATCTGCGCCGCGTGCAGGTCGATCGCCAGCACCCGGTCCGCGTGCGCCGCGGTGATCAGGTTCGCCACCAGCTTCGCCGTGATCGGAACCCGCCCCTCGTCCTTGCGGTCCTGCCGGGCGTAGCCGAAGTACGGCGTCACCACCGTGATCCGCCGGGCGCTCGCCCGCTTCAGGCAGTCCAGGAAGATCAGCAGCTCCATCAGGTTGTCGTTGATCGGGTGGCACGTGGAGAGGACCACGAAGCAGTCCCGACCGCGGACGTCCTCGTTGAGCCGCACGATCAGCTCCCCGTCCGGGAAGACGTCCGTCCGCGCCGCGCCCAGCGGCAGGTCCAGGTGCCCGCAGATCCGCTGCGCCAGGTCGATGTTGTTCCGCCCCGCGAAGATCTTCAGGCTGTCCACGTCGCTGCGGCTCATGCTCCGGCTCCCTGGCCCTGCGTCGCCATCCCACCGCCCGCCCCGTCGCTGCCGTCGTCCGTCCCCGCTGCGCGCGACCGGTAGATCGCGTCCACCGCCGCCAGCTGCTCCGGCGTGTTGATCGACAGCACGTCCTCCGGCGGCACCGCGTCGATCACCTCCACCCGCTCCCCCGCCGCGAGCAGCAGCCCCGGCACGTCCGTGATGTAGTACTCGCCGCTGGCCGCGTTGGGCGCGACGCGCGCCAGCGTCTCGAACAGCGCCGACCCGTCGAAACAGTAGTAGCTGGGGTTGACCTCGCGGATCCGCCTCTGCTCGTCCGTCGCGTCCTTCTCCTCGACGATCCCCGCGAAGCGTCCATCCGCCGACCGCACGATCCGCCCGTACCCGCTCGGGTCCTCGATCACCGACGTCGCCAGCGTCGCCAGCGCCCCGCTCTCCACGTGGCGCGACAGCAGCGCCCGCAGCGTCGCCGCCCGGATCAGCGGCCCGTCCCCCGCCAGCACGAAGACCGGGTGGCCGGGCGCCGCGGCCTCGCGCTCCAGGAGCTCCCGGGCGCACATCACCGCGTGCCCCGTCCCCAGCTGCTCGACCTGCACCGCGAACTCCACCGAGGGGTCGTCCGCCAGCGCATCGCGCACCAGCTCCTGCTTGTACCCCACCACCAGCACCACCCGCCCGCACCCCGCCGCCCGGCACGCATCCACCACCGCGCGCACCATCGGCCTCCCCCCCACCGGGTGCAGCACCTTGGGCAGGTCCGACCTCATCCGCGTGCCCTTGCCCGCGGCGAGGATGATGGCGGTCGGAGATGTGGGGGCGGCGCTCATGTCTCAAGAGCGGCGGCGAAGCGACCGGCCCCCCTCCCCCTCCGCACGGGAGAGGGATGGGCGTGTTCGGCTTCAGACAGATACTGGCCGACCAGGATTCGAACCTGGACAAACAGAACCAAAATCTGTCGTGCTACCGTTACACCATCGGCCAGTGATGTTCGACCGCGACGCTGACTCCCGTTGCTGGGGCTCGGGCGAGGCTCGCCGGAACCAGGGCCACCGGACCGCAAAGAACCCGCGGTCCGCGGCCCCGCCGCGGTGCACGGCTGGGAGAGCGGAGTCCGCGGCACGTGTGCCCGCCGCACCCGGCATCGGGCGTGGTGAGGGCCGGAGCTGGACGTCCGTCGGCCGCGCCCCCTCCCCGGAAAGGACGCCCCTGTCCGCGCCTCGGCCACGGGAATCCCGTGGCGTCCGTCGCGGTCGGCTCCGAAACTTCGAACCGCCGAGAGTGTAGGGGAGGGGCGGGGTGAGTCAATCGGCGTCGCCGGCCGACCCGTCGCCTCCCTCCCCCTCCCCGCCCGGATCGCCCTGCCCCTGCCCCTCGATCGCCGCGGTGCTGATCACGTCGTAGCACGTCGCCATCAGCCCCACCAGCGGGAACTTCGCCCCCGTCGCCGGGTCGAACGGGCTCGGCCCCAGCCGGCGCAGCAGCGGGTGCGCCACCTCCGGCGCCTCGATCGGCATCTCCACCTGCTCCAGCGTAGGACCCACCGTCCAGAACCGGTCCAGCTCCGACTCCAGCGGCTCGGGCGCCATGTCGCTGATCCCCGGCAGGTGCGGCAGGTAGATCGGCGAGGCCCCGGTGGACGCCCCGGCCGCCCCCGCCACCGACCGCCGCTGCGACAGCCGCTCCAGCAGCTCCGCCCCCGGCATCCCGCGCAGCGTGAAGATCAGGAACGGGTCCGCGCCGAATCGGTCCGCCAGCAGCGTCATCACGCAGCAGACGTGCTTGCACCACCCCCCCGCCCCCCCCACATCCCCCGTCTCCCCCACATCCCCCGTCTCCCCCGCGCCCGCCGCCGGCTCCGCAGGCGAGGTCGCCGGAGCCGCCGCCGCGCCCTCGCCCCCCGACGCCGGCGCATACGCCGCGGCCAGCGCCCGCGCCACCTGCCGGCAGTTGCACGACACCGCCACCTCCGACGGCTCCGACGGGAACAGCTTCAGCCCCAGCGGCACGAAGATGTCCTCGATGTTCGCCGGCAGGTCGCCCGCCAGCAGCGTCGCGGCGTACCGCGCCTGCGCCGTCATCGCCGCGAGCACCTGCTCCCAGTGCTCCGGCTGGAACTTCGGCAGGCGGATGGTCGTCACGTAGGCGTCCGGCATTCGCCCCTGCACCCGCGCCGTCACCGTCCCCGGCTGCACCTCCAGCGTCCGCGTCTGCCCCAGCTTGGCGTACTGGATCCCCTCGGCGAGCTGGTCGCCGGGGGCGCAGTTCTCCGCCAGCCGCATCCACCGCTGCGCCGCCCACGACGACAGGTCCGGCCCCTCGCGCGAGCGGAGCTTCACCCCCGCCGAGACCCGGCGCGGGCGCAGCGTCGGCTTCGGCGGGCGCGGCTCGAACCGCCGCGCCTCGCCCCCCGGCCAGGCCCCCTGCCTCGGGTCGCGCGGGTTCTGCATCGTCACGTCGCGTCCTCCAGCAGGCCCGTCGCCACCGTCGCCGCCGCGCCCCCGCCCGGCCCAGCGTCCGCCACCGCCTCCGGCCGCAGGATCAGCAGGTCACGCAGCTGCGCCGTGCTCAGCTCCGTCAGCCACCGCTCGCCGGCGCCGATCACCTGCTCGGCCAGCTCCGTCTTCTGCTCGATCATCGCGTCGATCCGCTCCTCCAGCGTCCCCGACACGATGAACTTGTGCACCTGCACCGACCGCGTCTGTCCGATCCGGTACGCGCGGTCCGTCGCCTGCGCCTCCACCGCCGGGTTCCACCACCGGTCGAAGTGGAACACGTGGTTCGCCGCCGTCAGGTTCAGCCCCAGCCCGCCGGCCTTCAGCGACAGGATGAACACCGGCGCATCCCCCCCGCCCCCGCCGCTCCCCTCCCCCTCCTGGAACCGCCTGATCATCGCCTGCCGCTGCGCCGCCGGCGTCCCGCCGTGCAGGAACAGCACCTCCCGGTCCAGGTGGTGCCGCAGCATCGCCGCCAGCAGCGTCCCCATCTGCCGGAACTGCGTGAACACCAGCGCCCGGTCCCCGTTGTCCACCACCTCCCGCAGCATCTCCGCCAGCCGCAGGCACTTGCCCGACCGCTCCACGCTCGGCGGCCCCGCCCCCTCCGCCGCCCCCGCGAACTCCTTGAAGAACTGCGCGGGGTGGTTGCAGATCTGCTTGAGTTTGATCAGCCCCGCCAGCACCACGCCGCGGCGCTGGATCCCCTCCGACTTCTCCGCGGCGCTGAGCATGTCCGACACGCACGTGCGGTACAGCTGCGCCTGCTCCGGCGTCAGGAAGCAGTACTCCTTGCTCTCGATCTTCTCCGGCAGGTCCGCGATCACCGACCGGTCGCTCTTGAGCCGCCGCAGCACGAACGGCTGGATCAGCCCGCGGAGCTGCGTCGAGCGGTGCTGGTCGTGGAACCGCTCAATCGGCATCGCGAACTTCGAGCGGAACTCCCCCGCCGGGCCCAGGTACCCCCGGTTCAGGAAGTCCATGATCGACCACAGCTCCCCGAGGCGGTTCTCCACCGGCGTGCCGGTGAGCGCGATCCGCCTCGGCGCCGGGATGTTCCGGATCGCCTGCGTCTGCTTCGCCGACGGGTTCTTGATGTTCTGCGCCTCGTCCAGGCACACCCGCCACCACTCCACCGCCGCGAGCTCGTCCCGGTCCCGGTGCGCCAGCGCGTAGGTCGTGATCACCAGGTCCGCCTCCGACGCCGCGCGCGTCAGCGCCGCCCCCTGCAGCCGGTCCAGCCCGTGGTGCACAAGCACCCGCAGCCGCGGCGTGAACCGCCGCGTCTCGTGGATCCAGTTCCCCACCACCGACATCGGCACCACCAGCAGCGTCGGCCCCGGCGGCGCGGCGTGGTCCCGCTCGTACGCCAGCAGCGCCAGGAGCTGGATCGTCTTGCCCAGCCCCATGTCGTCCGCCAGGCACGCCCCCAGCCCGAAGCGGTCCAGGAACGCCAGCCAGCTCATCCCCTTGATCTGGTACGGCCGCAGCGCGCCGACGAACCCCTCCGGCGGGTTCAGGATCGGCATCTTCTCGCTCGCGCCCGCCTCGCCGAAGACCTGCCCCACCCACCCCGTCGCATCCATCCCCAGGATCGGCAGCCCCGTCTGCTTCGTGTCCGACGCGTACGCCAGGCGCAGCAGCTGCCCCACCTCCATCTCCCCCCCGGGGTTCCTCTTGAGGAACTCCATCGCCGCCTTCACGTCCTCGGGGCGCACCTCCACCCACTTGCCGTTGAGCCGCACCAGCGGCGAGTGCTGCGCCGCCAGCTTCTGGAACTGCTCCAGCGTCAGCGACACGTCCCCGATCGCCAGCTGCCAGTGGTAGTTCACCAGGCTCCGCAGCCCCAGCCGCGCCGGGTCCGCGCGCGACGGCCCCGCCCCGGGCATCGCCTCGAAGTCGATCTCCTCGCTCTCGACCTGCAGGCGCGCCCCCAGCCGCACGGTGGGCATGTCCCACCACTTGGGCGCCTCAACGTCCACCCCCTGCTCCCGCAGGATCGGGCGGACCTGCCGCAGGAACCGGTACGCCTCCGACGTGCTCAGCGCCAGCTCCGTCGGCTGCGCCTGCTCCAGCGCCCCCTCCAGGGGCTTGTACAGCCGCGCCGCCCGCCCCAGCTCGCCCAGCAGCACATCGTGCGGCGACTCGATCCGGTGCCCCTCCACCGTCGCCGCCCCCGCCGGCAGCAGCCAGATGTCCGCCGCGTCGATCACCACCCCCGGCGTCTGCACCGATTGCAGGTGGAAGCTCAGCGTCCAGCGGACCTGCTCGTCCGGCGGCTGCAGGTCCCCCAGCCCGCCGAGGTCAAGCGGCTCCAGCAGCCGCAGCAGCAGCCGCCACTGCGAGCTCGCCCCCCGGTCCTCCAGCACGCTGATCCACCGGTACACCCGCTTGAGCAGCTCCCCCCGCATCGCCGGCCCCGCCGGCACCTCGTCCTCCCCTCCCAGCAGCCCCGTCAGCCACGCCACGTGCGGGTCCGTCCCCGGCTCCCGCCCCGCCACCGCGTCGCTCATCTCTTCCTTCACCAGCACGCCGCGGCACATCGCGTCCCCCAGCCGCACCACGAAGTCCTGCAGCACGCCCCACGGATGGTGCCCCAGTTCATCCTCCACCGCCCGCGCCGCCCCCGGCATCGCCTCCAGCAGCCTCCGCACCCGCTCGACGGTCTGCTCGTCCGCCAGCCACGGCTGCCACAGCCCCCGCACCTGCCCGCTGTTCTCCTGCCGCAGCGACGGCACGAACCGCTGCTGCGCCAGCAGGTGCCGGGTCAGCCGCGCCGCCGCGGCGAAGAACCGCACCGTCGGCCCCGGCGCAAGCTCCTCATCACCCCGGTTCGCGGCCCTCCCCGCAACCTCCCCGTCCCCCAGCGCCCCGCCCGCCTCTTCCTCCTCCCCCAGCAGCGCATCGTCCCGCTCCAGCCCCTCCAGCCGCTCCAGCACCGCCGCCGCGGCCGCCGGACCCACCCGCACCGTCTCCACCGTTACCCGCCCCAGCTCCGTCGCCCCCGAGCCGTTGCCGGCCGTGTGCCCCAGCGCGTGCGCCAGCCGCGGGCTCGGCACCGGCACACCGTCGCGCACCGGCAGCCGCAGCGTCAGCCCCGCAGCCTCGCCATCATCACCGTGGTGAACATCCCCGCCCAGCGCGACCCGGTCGAGCACGGGGGCGAGCATCGCCCGCAGCTCCGCGCTGTTCGCCGCGAACGGGTGCGGAGGCGCGGGAGCCTTCCGCTCGGCCTGCTCTCCATCCCCGCCCGGCGCACGGCCTCCAACCGCCGGCGTCGCGGGCGGCGACGCCTGGCTCCAGGACCGCGCGACTTCCGCCCAGATGTGCAGCGCCCCCTCTGACCAGTTCACATGGACGAGTCGCATCGCGCCGTTGCTTCCCCTTCACCGCCCCTGCCAGGCCCGCACGATGGGGCCTTCGTCAATGAGGGCGCCGAGACTCGAACTCGGGACCAGCGGATTAAAAGTCCGATGCTCTACCAACTGAGCTACGCCCTCTCGCAGCCCCCGCCCGCCCGCTCCGGGCAGGGCGTGGGCCAGAGGTGATCATAGGGCCGCACCCCGCCCGCATCGCCCCCCTCCACCCCTGGAACGCCCGCAAGCGAAAACGGGCGGGCCCGCAGGGGCCCGCCCGTTGTGCTCTGCTCCCGCAGCGGCCGGATCACGCCCGGCCGGGGTTTTCCATGGCCGTCGATCAGATCGACGGCAGGATCAGCCCCAGCGGCGTCCCGAGCGTCCCGAGCCCGCCCTGGAGGAAGGCGTCGTACCGGCCGGCGTACGCCGTGATCGGCGAGGGCGCCTTGACCGTCACGCTGTAGAACGTATCGCGCTCCGCCCGGGCGCCGCCGATGAACTCGTGGATGTCGAAGTCGTTGGCCGCCCGCGGCGTCAGCACGCGGAGGAACGTCTCCCGCCCGCCCAGGTCGCCGAACTCCGGCGCCGGCGCGAAGTCGATGCTGATCTCCACCGTCACCGGCTCCAGGCTGCTGCTGAACAGCCGCAGGTACTCCGTCACCGCCGTCCCCTGGCCGGGCCGGAAGCCCTCGGAGAAGAGCCAGTACGAGTGCGCCTCGTCCGTGAACCGCGTCGCCGCGCCGGCGCCGAAGGCGAAGCTCGACAGCGTCACCGACACGGGCGCGCTCGCCTCGTAGCTCACCGAGTACGGCTGGTTCAGCTTCGGGAATCCGGGCAGCTCGCCCACGCTGAACCCGCTGCGCCGGCCCGGCTGGACCAGGATCCGCTGCCGGAACGCGCTCTGGTTCGCGAACATGAACGTGAAGGTCACCTCCGACGCCTGGGTCCCGGAGTTGAGCACCGTCACGAACTCCGTCTGCGAGTTCAGCCCGAGCTGCCCCTCCGGCGAGACGCCCCGCGTTGCGCCCGCGCCGGGGAGCCCCAGCACCGCGAACCCGCCGCCGAGGTTCATGTCGAAGTGCGTCAGCGCCGCCACGATCGGCGCCTCCGCGTCAAGCCGCATGGCGAACGGCCCGTCGGGGATGAAGGACGTGCTGCTCAGATCCCATCCGCCGCGGCGCCGCGGCCCGACCTCCTGCGTCAGCTGCGGGATGAACGGGCTGCCCACCTCCGGGTAGATCGTCAGCGTCACCTTCACCGGCTGGTCCGAGGTGTTGTAGAACACCAGGAAGTCGCTCACGCCCGCGCCCTTGAACCCCTCGCTGAACGTCCACGTCGTGCTCGTCTCGCTCGTGAACGCCTGGCCGGTGGAGATCCCGAAGTCGAAGTGGCTCAGCGTCGCCCCGACCGGCAGCGACGAGAGCACCTCCACCGCGAACGGCGTGTCCTTGTGCACCAGCTGCTGGTCCGCCGCGTACAGCTCCGGCGTGGTGATCGTCACCCCGCCGCGCGACGCCGCCGGCACGTTGCCGTCGAACAGCACCGTCGGCGCCAGGTCCGGGTTCTCGTACCGCGCGATCACCACCACCCGCGCCGGGATGTGGTGCGGGTTGTTCAGCGGCAGGAACGTGCTCGCCCGGCTGTTGGCGAACCCCTCCGGGTAGTACGTCGCGTACGGCAGGCCCTCCGGCGCCAGCGACGGGTCCGACGGGTTGGCCACCAGGTGCTTCGTCCCGGCCCCGTCCTCCATCGCCTCGAACTGCTCCCTCACCTCCGCCGGGGTGTCGCCCGTGAAGATGAAGTACCGCACCGTCACCGTCGCCCCCGGCGAGATCGCGCCGATGTCGAAGCCGACGGTCAGCAGCCCGTCCCCCTCCACGCCCGAGTCGAACTGGCCCGGGTCCGGGTCCACCGGCGAGTTCACCACCTGGAACGCGTCGCGCACGCTGTCGGGCTGCTCCACCGACACCACAACGCTCGCGCCCCCGCCGGGCATCGGCGCGCCGATGCCGAAGGTCGCCCCGCCCGGGGCGTCCTCCCCGAAGAACGTCGAGGTCACCAGCCGGCCCGTGGAGTTGTCCACGTTGTTGAACGTCCGCGTGAACGGGCTCCCCAGGTTCACCGCCTGCGTCGGCCGGAAGCCCTCCACCCACCCCACGTTGTCCATCGTGAGGAACGTCGTGTTCGTCAGCGACACGTCCACCGCCACGAACCCGTCGCCGTTGGCGAACGACAGGGCGCGGCGGACCAGCAGCCCGCCGTTGGCGTCCGGCTGCGGCACGCTCGCCCGGAACAGCCCCTCGACCACCAGCCGCTGGTTCGAGTGGTCAGACTGGTTCGCCAGCGACACCGGCAGGTCGCTCTGGCGCGACCCCGCGTTGCGGAAGACGAACCCGTTGAACGTCGCCCCGTAGAACGACTCCACGATCGGCGAGTCGCCGGAGGCGACGAACTCGACGTCGCCGCGGCGCAGACCCACACCGTCCGACGCGCCGCCGATCGTCCCGTCCTGGCCGATCCCCACCTGGAGATTGTCGCCTTCGAGCACCACCGGCTTGTCGGTCACCCCGCCGACGACCTGCAGCGTCAGCGTGTAGTCGCCGGTCGCGTCCGAGTTCTCCCCCGAGCCGCCCACCGTCGGGTTGTACTTCTGGTTCGCCCCGCCGGAGACCGCCAGGTAGTACGTCCCGGCGAACTGCACCGGGAACGAGATCGTCGCGTTGGGCGAGTCCAGCCGCGCGTCCAGCTGCAGCTCGTTCCCCTGCGAGTCGAACAGCCGCAGCACCGAGTCCAGCAGGTTCGGCGCCGAGTTCGGCCCCGTCGGCCGCACCGTCACCGTCGCCGTCACCGTCGTCCCGGCGTGCGCCGTGAAGCGGAACACGTCCACGTCACGCCGCCCGAAGGCGCCGTCCCCCACCCGCGCCTCGAACGCCGCCGAGCCCGTCCCGTTCACCTGCGTGTCCGTCGCCGTCGCGAGCGTGTCGTTGAACTCGAACGGCCCGGCGATCGCGTTGTCCAGCGTCAGCTCCAGCGCCCACCCCAGCAGCGTCCCGCTGTTGAGCGCCGTCGAGTCCGTGACCGTCAGCGTCCACCACCCCTCGGCCGAGTCCCGGTCCACCGCGTCCAGCTCCCCCTCCGGCCGGAACGACCCGGTGAACGGCGCCGTCCCCTGCGAGATCGCGAGCGGGGCCTCGTCGTCGAAGACCGTGTCGATGAAGTCGTCCCCCGCCCCGCCCCGGTTGAGCACCAGCGGGATCGTCACGCCCGTCGGCGAGGTCAGGTAGATCCGCAGGTCCCCCACGTACGAGTGCTGGATATTCACCCGCACATTCAGGTCCTGCACCGCCCGCACGTCCGGCACGAAGATCCGGCTCGTGATCGTCCCCTGCTCGGGGATGTTGAGCGGCCCGTCCCCCGAGGCGTAGGTGATCCCCTCGCTCGCCGCCTCGTCCACCTGGAACGTGATGTTGTACGTCCCCGTCGAGCCCCCCGGCGTCCCCGTCGCGATCTGCGCCGGGTTGTACCCGCTGTTGCCGAACCCCGACACCCCGACGTAGTACCGCCCGCCGGCGGGCACGAAGAACTGCACGCGGCTGTCCAGCCCGTTGAAGTTGTCGTTGATCGCCAGCTCGCGCCCCGAGGCGTCGAACAGCCGCAGCACCGAGTCCAGCGTGGACGGGATCGGCAGGTTCCTCGCGTCCACCCGCACCGTGATCAGCCCAGGCCCGCCCAGCGTCAGCCGGTAGATGTCCACGTCCTGCGTCGAGTTGGCCCCGTCGCCGATCACGATCCCGTTGAACGACGCCGCGCCCTGCGCGTCCAGGATCACCGTCGTCGCCTGCCCGATGCTGTCGTTGGGCTCCAGCGGCCCGCCGCCGGCCACGATCCGGAACGTGTACACCTCGTCGTTGCCCGACGCGGTCGTGCCGTTGAGGAAGTTCCCCTCGAAGTCGCGGATCACCTGGTGCGACAGCGTCAGCCGGTACATGTCCGCCGGCAGCGTCCCCGTCGGGATCGTGATCCGCATCACCGAGCCGGTGATCTCCACCGCCGAGTTCGGGATCGCGATCGTGATGTCGTTCCCGTTGAACACCCCGTCCCCGTTCGCCCGCCGCAGGATGATCCCCGACGCGTCGAAGACCGCCGGGTCGATGTCCTCGCTGAACGCGATGGTGATCTGCGACACCGGCCCGCTCACCGCCCCCGGCGAGATCGCCTCCACCACCGGCCCCGGGAACCCGACCGCCCGCAGCGCCTGCAGCGCGTTGAGCCGCCCGCCGGTCACCGTCTTGCCGATCAGCGACGGCACCTGGTCCACCGTGTTCAGGATCGCGTCGCGGAGCTGCTGCGCCGACGCGAACGGGCTCGCCGACGCCAGCAGCGCCACCACCCCCGCCGTGTACGGCGACGCGAAGCTCGTCCCGTCGATGAACTCGTACCCGCCGTCCACCGCCGTCGTCAGCGTCCGCACGCCGGGCGCGCCGATGTCCACCGACGTCAGACCCCAGTTCGAGAAGTCCGCGAGCTGGTCCCGGTTGTCCGTCGCCGCCACCGCGATGATCATCGGGTTCGTGTACGACGCCGGGTACGCCTGCAGCTGCCCGTCGTTGTCGTTCGTGTCGTTCCCCGCCGCCACGACGAACAGCACCCCCGCGTCCGTCGTCTCCTGGATCGCCACCTCACGGGCCACGTCCCAGAAGTCCGACCCCGACGCCTGCAGCCCCCCGTAGCTGTTGTTCGTCGCGACGATGTTGACCCCGAACTCCGTCTTCATCATCGCCACGTAGTCGTACGCGGCGATCTGCGCGCCCAGCGGCGTCGTCTCCTGGCTGTCCGGGAAGACCTTCAGCGTCATGATCGACACCTGCCACGCCACCCCGGCGACGCCGATCCCGTTGTTCCCCACCGCCCCGATCACCCCCGCCACCGCCGTCCCGTGCCCGCGGCTCTCCACCCCCGGCGGCTGGTCGTGCGGGTTGGCGTCGTTGTCGCCCGTGTCCCACCCGAACACGTCGTCGATGAACCCGTTGCCGTCGTCGTCGATCCCGTTGCCGGGGATCTCGCCCGGGTTCCGCCACAGGTTGTCCACCAGGTCCGGGTGCACCAGGTCCGTCCCCGTGTCCAGCACCGCGATCACCACCTGCCGCGAGCCCGTCTGCGTGTCCCACGCGAACGTCGATTTGATGTCCGCCCCCGCCAGCCCCTGGCCGCTGCCCGGGATGAACTGCCCCAGGTTCTGGTGAGGCCACTGGTCGCCGAACATCGGGTCGTTCGGCGCCAGCGCCGGCCTCGCCACCGTCTCCGGCTGGAACCCCCGCAGGAACGGCATCTGCTGGATCACCGCCTGCACCGCCCCCTCCGTCAGGTTCCCCGGCGTCCGCAGACGCGCCCACTGCCCGCGCCCGATCGGCTCCACCGAGTCAACCGAAACCCCCAGCGCCGCCGCCACCTGGTTCGTCCGCGCGATCGCCTGCTCGTTGGTCTGCCGGCCCGTGAAGGTCAGGATCCACGAATCCTCAACCACCTCCACCTGGCTCCCGTACCACGTGAACATCTCCGTCTGGTACGACATGCTCAGCAGCACGCGCTGCTCCAGCGCCTCGAACGCGCCGTCCCACTGGGCGTTGCGACCGGTACGAGCGATGAGGTCCCGAGGCTTGCGCATGGCTGTTCACTCCAACTTGATCGATCGGCACCGTCCCCGCCGCGGCCGCTTCGCCGAGTGAGGATGGGTAGCTCAACTTCCGCCGGGTGGGCGTGCCGCGCACGAGCAGCGCGGCTCCGACGTTCTCGTAAGTCCACCGTATTTCGAGGTATATGTCAAGCGACGCCCCCGACGCCGATTCGGCCGCCCTCCCGCCGGGGTTCCTTCCCCGCTCCCCCTCCACCCAGCCAACTCCCCATCAGATCTCCCCACCCCCGCCTGTCTCGCCCGAACTCCCCTGCCCCTCCCGCCCCGCGTCCCCGTCCATTACCATGCCCCTGCCACTTGAACGCCCTCTGAGGAAATCGCGCCCATGACCCCCCAACTCCCCGCCGCCGCGTTCTCCCTCCTCTCCCTCGTTCTCCTTGCCCCCGGCTGCCTCGCCGGAGGCT
>JBIQJK010000104.1:0-12482 GCA_044507535.1 Planctomycetaceae bacterium
CCCTTCCCCCCTCACCATCTCCGCCCGCCCTTGTATCACCTCGTCCTCTCCACCACCCCCATCAACATCTCCGCGTGCCGACGCGTCGCCCCCTGCTGCGCCCGGATGCACGCCCGCGCATTCTCTCCGATCCGCCTCCGCAGCCCCTCATCCCCGATCAACCTCTCCAGCTCACTCTTCAAGCTCCGCCGCGTCGCCCGCACGATCCCCCCGCCGGCCTCGAACGTCTCCACCACCGCTGAAAAGTCCGACACCGCCGGCCCGATCACCACCGCCTTCCCCAGCGACGCCGGCTCGATCGGGTCCGAGCCGTAGAGCTCGCCGAAGCTCCGCCCCACCACCGCCACATCCGCCAGCGCGTACGCCTTCCGAAGCTCACCGATCGTGTCCAGCAGGAAGCGGTCGCGCCCCGTCCCCGCGCGCCCCCCTCCCCCGTTCTTCACCTCGCTCCGCCGCACGCACCTCCCCTCCCCTCCACCCAGATCCGTGTACGCTCCCTCGAACCACTCCGGCCTCCGCGGCACGCACAGCAGCTGCGCCCCCTCCGGGCACGCCTCGTCCAGCAGCTTGTCCTCTCCCGGCGCGGTGCTTCCCGCCACGACCAGCGGGCGCGACCGGTCGATCCCCATCTCCCGCGCCAGCTCCTCCGCCCCCGGGACCTCGTCCGCCATCGCCACCGAGTCCCACTTCATCGACCCCGTCACCATCACCCGCTCCGCCGGCGTCCCCATCGCCCTGAACCGCTCCGCGTACGCCTCGTCCTGCACCGCCGCCGCGGCCAGCGCGCCGAACATCCCCTTCAGCACCGGCCGCGCCCTCAGGTACCCCTTGAACGACCGCGCGCTCAGCCGACCGTTCACCACGCACACCGGCACCCCCCGCCGCCGGCACGCCCGCGAGAAGTTCGGCCACATCTCCAGCTCGACCAGCCCCACCACGTCCGGCCTCACCGCGTCCAGGAACCGCCCCACGCACCGCGAGAAGTCCAGCGGGTACCGCACCACCCACACCCCCTCCATCCCCTCGTACAGCTCCCGCGACCGCGCCATCCCCGTGTCCGTCCACGCCGACACGACGACCTCGCACCCGTACTCCCCCGCCAGCATCGGCACCAGCCCCCGGATCGCGTTCGTCTCACCCACGCTCACCGCGTGCAGGAGCACCCGCGGCGTCCCCTCGCGCTTCCCCGGCAGCTCCACATCCAGAAACCCCCGCCTCCCCCGCCACCCCCCACGCGCCTTCCTCGCCCACCACGGCGCCGTCACCCCCGCGGCCGCTATGTACACGAGATCCAGACCGTTCATACCAGCCCGCAGCTCCCCGGCCCTTTCCCCCGGCACGCCGCCTCTTGGTGCGAGGAGCGGGCCCCGACATGATCGCCCCGACATCCCCGCCGCCGACCCATACACCCCGGAGAGAACGGCGCATCCCCCGGCTGCGCCGAGCACCGATGGTACGCCCGCCGCGATCCGCCACCAAGCCGCAGGCAAGCCCGCCCTCGGGAAACCCCGCCCCCTCCCATCTCCCGGCCTCCCCCGCGCCGAGCGCCGACCCCGCGCCCGGGAACTCCAAGATCCGGGGAACACCATGATTATGTGTCTCTCGATCCGCAGCCCTGGCACCCTCCCCCCGCCGCACGTACCGTCCCCCGACCGATGCGCAGCCCCCATCGCGGCACGAACCGCCGCGCTGCGGCTCCGCAGGATCAAGCTTCGACGCCGCCCACCGCGCCCCGGGATCACCCTCGCCCGCACGTCGCCGAGGTCCACCGCCGCATGGTCTCCTGCAACGGAACTCCCCTTACCCGCGCTGCGCCGCTCGCCCTCGTCACCGGCGGCGCGGGCTTCATCGGCCTGCACGTCGTGCGTGAGCTCCTCGACCGCGACTGGCGCGTCCGCGTGCTCGACCTCCCCTCCGAGCGGCTCCTGCTCCTTCCTCCCGCGGCGGAGGTCTGCGAAGGGGACATCCGCAGCGAGAGCCGCGTGCGCCGGGCGATGCTCGACTGCGATGCGGTCATCCACCTCGCGGCCAATCCCAACCTGTGGCTCCCCGACCCGCGCGAGTTCGAGACCGTCAACCACCACGGCGCCCGCGTCGTGCTCGAGTCGGCCCGCCGGGCCGGCGCCCGCCACATCGTCTACGTGTCGAGCGAGACCGTCCTCACCCACTCGTCGCGCCAGGACGTCATCGACGAATCGACCCTCCCCGACCTCTCCCAGACGCTCGGCCCCTACTGCCGCAGCAAGGCCCGCGCGGAGCTCGCCGCGATCGAAATCGCCTCCCAAGGCGCGCCAATCACGGTAGTCACCCCCACCGTCCCCGTCGGCCCCGGCGACTGGCGCCGCGGCCCCATGACGCGGCTGATCGAGCAGTTCGCCGCCGGACGCATCCGGGGCGTCCTGGATGCGGAGATCAACCTGATCGACGTCCGCGACGTCGCCGCCGGCATCGTCCGCGCCGTCGAACGCGGCCGCCCGGGGGCGCGGTACCTCCTCGGCGCCGAGAACTGGCCCATCAGCCGCCTCTTCGAGGCCCTGAGCGAGCTCACCGGCCAGCCCGCCCCCCGCCTCCGCGTGCCCCCGCACCTCGCCCTCGGCTTCGCGTGGATCGAGGAACGCCTCTGCGCCTGGTCGCGCCGCCACCCCATCGCCACCGTCACCGGCGTGCGCCTGGCGCGCCGCCGCCAGCGCTTCAACGGCGAGTGGACCAGGCAGGCCCTAGGGCTCGAGTTCCGCCCCTGCTACGACGCCCTGAGAGAGACGATCCAGTGGCTCCGGTGCAGCGCCGTCCCCCCGCCCGAACCGGCGACGCCGCGCCCGATCCCCACCACGCTCCCCCCCGACGCACGCCCGCACGACCCCCAAATGGGCAGGCCGGGACTCGAACCCGGGACCCCTCGCGTGTAAAGCGAGTGCTCTAGCCAACTGAGCTACCCGCCCGCACCCCCCCATCCCTCCCCGCATCAGATCGTCATCAACAACCCGGCAGACCCTACCCCAAACCCGACCATTTCCCACGCCCGCCCGGAGCCCCCGCAAGCCCCGTTTCCGGCCCGCGCCCCCTCGAAGAACCAAGCGGAAGGGGAGGGATTCGAACCCTCGATACAGGTATTAGCCCGTATAACGGTTTAGCAAACCGTCGCCTTCAGCCTCTCGGCCACCCTTCCGGCGATGAGCCCAAGCATAGTCCCCCGCGGCAGGTCTCGCCAACCCGCCCCCGCCCCCTGCCCCGCCTCTCCCCGACCCTCCGGGCCGCCGCGGCCCGCCCGGTCCGTCCGGGGAATCGCCCGGGCCCCGGGGCCGGCGGACGCGCCGGGCCAGGTCGATCGCCCGCCATACACGGCCGACGGACAAATCGGCCAGCGGGCGACGCCGGAGTCCCGGGCGATTGGCGCGCACGAAACCCGCTCGGGATAACCCCGGGGCCGCGGGCCGCTCGCCCCTTCCAACGCCCGATTCACCCGCCGCATCCACACACCGTTGTGCATGTTCACACATCCCTGTGCCTTGATGATCTGAATTCTTGCGTTCTATCTTGTGCCATTTGCAGGAGCGCGGTACTGTGCGACCGCTGCCTGCGCAGGCACAGTGTCGTGTTCGGAACCATCACAACTGCTCAAGAGGAGAGTTCCCATGAAGAGCGCAGCACTTGCGGGGTGTGCGGGGCTGGCGTTGGCGGGCGCGGTGTGGCTGGGCGCCGGCGCCGTGACCGGCGCCGCGGCCGAGTCGGAGCGGCTCGCGGCGGCGACGGTCGTGCCGGTGGCGGCCGTGACGGAATCGGAGCCGGAGCGCGGGCTGTGGGCGAGCCCGGCGCAGGCGTGCGTGCAGGCCTTCAGCAAGGACGCCTGCCACTCCGTGCTGGAGCGGGGCCACCTGTTCATCGACGGGTGCCAGGGCACGTCGTGCCGCACCGCGGCGGTGCAGAGCGCGCCGCTGATCCTGAACCTGATCCACAACCCCCAGGGATGCTCCAGCGGGCCCTCTCGCGGCCGGTGCGACGAGGTGCGCGAGAAGGACGGCCGGCTCGAAACACGCGTCAACTACACGCTCCGGATCGATGAGCCCTGCAACCTGCGCGGGGTCTTCGACGGCCGGTGGAAGCACCGCGGCGACGACGGCAGCCTGTACGAGGGTTCGGTCACCGGGACCCTCGGCGTCGGCACCCACCGGGCCTTCCAGTGCCAGACGCACACGGAGCGGCAGTGCGAGCGCTGCCTGGACGTGGAGTTCCTGCCCGAGCTGCGGATGTGGCGGATCGGCGTCGAGGCGAGCTTCGTGGGCACCCGGATCACGCCCACGACCATCCAGGAGGACCTGCGGTTCACGCTCTCCGGCGACTTCTACGCCGACGGCGACGAGACCGGGCCGTTCGACTACTCCGGCGGGTGGGTCTTCGAGGGCACCGCCGACGGCGCCCACATCGTCTACTGCCACTGACCGGGGGCAGGGCATCGGGGCGATGAGCCGGTGATCCCGCGTGCCGGCCCGGGTTGGTAGAGGCCCGGGCCGGCGCTTTGCGCGCGTATCGAGAGACAGCGGAAGGACGCGGGGGCGGAGGGGCGCGGGTGGGAAGACGGGAAAGCCCGGACGGGTGTGACGGCGTCCGAGAATCGCTCGTTCCGGCTGTGCGGGCGCGGGATGGGTCGGCACGCGTCCGCGCGCAGCGCCGGGATGCAGGGCGCGGGCGCCGGGGTCGATACGACGAGTGCTCCGGATGGCCCGACCCGCGCCGTCGCGGCAGGCCCGATCGGCGCCGTCCCACATTCTTCAGCCCCGGGAACACAATGAGCGACCGACGCGACCAGGATGACGCCCCCGCGGCCGGCCCCGGATCGGGCCCGGCGGTGGACGGCGTCGAGCCCGGGGCGTCCGAGAACATCGCGCCTGGGGAGCCCGACCCGGGAGCGCTGGACTTGAACGCGCTCGGGTCGCTCGACGCCCTCGAGGAGCACCTGGCGAAGCTGCAGGCCCTGTGGACCGCCCACGCCAAGGCCGCGGCGGAGCTCGAGGCACGCGAGGCCGCCCTCGCGGCCAGGGCGCAGGAGCTGGACCGGCGCGAGGCCCAGCTGACGGCCCGCCGCGCTGTGGAGGAGGGCGCCCGCCGGGTCGAGGGCGAACTGGAGGACCGGCTGGCGGAGTTGCGGGAGGCGGAAGCGGCGGTTGAGCGCCGCGCGGCCGCGCTGGATGAGCGGGAGCGATCGCTGGAGTCGCGGGAGCGGGCGGCGCAGTCGCTGTCGGCGACGCTGACGCAGCGGCAGCGGGACCTGGAGGCACAGGAGGCGAAGGTCCGGGAACTGGAGCAGCGGGTCACCGCGCGGGAGAGCAACGCGGCCCAGGCCGCGGACGACCTGGATCGCCAGGCCCGTGCGCTCGGGGAGCGGGAGAAGGACCTGGACCAGCGGGAGGAGGCCGCGGAGCGGCTGCGGGCGGATCTGGAGCGGCAGGCGTGCGAGCTCGCCGAGCGGGAGGCGGGGCTGAGCCGCCGGGCCGAGGAGGTGTCTGCGCGGGAGCGGCTCGCGGACGAGCGGGACGCCGCGACGGACCGGCGCGACGCGGAGTTGCGGGAACTGGAGGGGCGGCTGGCGCGGGCGCAGCAGGAGGCCCAGGAACGGGCCGAGCAGGCCCGGAGCAACGACGACGCAGAGCTGCGGTCGCAGGTGGCGACGCTGGCGGGCCGACTGGCGGAGGCGGAGCGGCTGCTCGCGGAGAGCGCGGCGGAGGCGGAGCGGGCGAAGGAGACGGCCGCGGCCCTGGCGGAGCGGGTGCGGGTGGTGCGCGAGAAGGCGGCGGCGGAGCGGGCGGCGCTGGAGGAGGCCGCGAAGCAGCGGGCGGGAGAGGTCTCAGCGTTGAAGAAGGAGCTGCGCGTCGAGGTCGCGGCCCGGGGCCGGCTGGAGCGGGAGCTCGCGCGGCAGCAGAAGATGCTGGAGCGGGCGGGGCTGAAGATCGAGTTCCGGGGCGAGAAGCGGGAGCCGCCGCGGAAGCGGTAGGCTGCCGCCAGCGGGGCGCGGCGGGGCGGGCGGGGAGCATTCACACAATCCAGGGTGGTCGAACGATGAGCCGGGTCGCGGATCCGGCCCGTCAACCCTGCGCCGACTGGTCGGATAACCGGGCGGTCCGGTTACCGAGCCGATACAGGCCGACGAAACGGACCATGCGGACGCCGGCGTGCGAAAGAAGGTTCTTATGCGCCGGGGCGTGCGGGCCGATACGCGTTGTGCCGGTTCAGCCCGCACGACGGGCCCGGCCAACGCACACAGGGCGGGGCGTCGCCGCGGCGATGGAGACCCGGCGAGCCCGCCGCAACAACTTCGGAGCCCGTCACATGTCGAGCCGTCGCAGCAGCAGCAACAAGAGCAAGAAGTCCTCCGCCAGCGCGAACTCCTCGAGCAAGAGCAAGCCCGGCGCGAAGGCGAAGTCCTGGTCGGGGAACAAGGGCAAGTCCCGGTTCTCCTCGCCGTCGGCCTCCAAGCCTGCCGCGGCGCCGAAGACGACGGCGCAGATCACCGGGACGTTCGAGGGCTCGATCGCGGCCCGCGGGGAGCTGCTGATCGCCCCCGGCGCCAACTGCAAGGCCAACATCCAGGCCAGCGACGTCCGGGTCGAGGGGTTCTTCCAGGGGAACGTCGCGGCGAAGCAGCAGATGCAGATCGCCCGCGGCGGGGCCTGCCGGGCGAAGATCACGTCCAACACGCTGCGCGTTGACGGCGCGGTGGTGGGCGAGGTGAACGTCGCGGACAAGATGGACCTGTCCAAGACGGCGCAGATGAAGGGGACGATCACCGCGTCCCGCCTGACGGTCGCGGACGGGGCGTCGTTCGAGGGGAACATCCGGATCGGCCGGTTCTTCAGCAACTCCAGCTCCGGCGGCGGCCAGAGCCGGAGCCGCAAGGCCGCCTGAAGCCGCGGCGAAGCGGACTGCATCGACGCCACTCACGACAACGGCGGACGCACGCGGCTCCCGGGCCGCGTGCGTTTTTTCATGGAGGAGGCGCGGGGGTCTACGTCGAAAATGAAGACTCAACACAGAGGCACAGAACAGAGGCACAGAGACGCAGAGACAGCACAGAGAGAAGAGTTTGAACGCGAAGGTCGCGAAGAACTCGAAGGAAGAGAGAGGACCAGGACAGAAGAGAACGCGGGGTCAGCGGGGCAAGCGGGGAGGAGCGGGACAGGCAAGGGCGTGGATGGCCGGGCGTCCGCTCCCGTCCAGACTTCCATTCAACCCCAACCCTCTTCAACCCCCTTTCCCCTTCCCCCTCTGTGCCCCCTCTGTGTCTCTGTGCCTCTCTCTGTGGTGAGTCTTCTTACTGTGCTGCTTCGCAGGACGCGCGGAAATGAAAAACCCCAAGCTCACGCTCGGGGCTCCCTTTTGGGTGGATGGGGGTGAGAGGGCGCGCGGGCGTGGTTATTCGGCGTCGTTGTTGCCCTGGCGCTCGAGGAGGCGGCGGAGGTACTGGTTCTCGCGGCGCGTGGCCTCGAGGTCGAAGACCAGGTACTTGACGCTCAGGCGGAGGTAGTCGAGGGACTCCTGGAGCTCGGCGACGGTCTTGTTCATCCGCTGGTGCCGCTCCTTGGCGTCGTCGGCGAGCTTGGTGAGCTGGTCGCGCTCCGCCGGGGGGAGGTGGTTGATCTGCTGGATCAGCTCGCTGAGCTTGGCCTGGAAGTCCTGCTCGTTCATGGCTCGGGTCCTCTCTTGCATTGCGCGCTCTTGGCCGCCCGGGCCGACGGGGCCGGGGCGTATGTCGCGACGCCCGGCCCGGCCTGGGGCACGCGGCGGCACGCTGGGAGAGGAACAACCCCGGGGCCGCCGGGCGTGCCAGCGGGGACGGCGCGCGGGGTCGAGCGAAGCGGTCCGATAGAAACGGCGATCGCGGCGGCGGCGCGGGGGCGGGCGCGCGGTGGTCGCGGCGGCGAGCGGGGCGCGGGATGGTGGGGATGGCCGGGGTGTTGCGTGGCGTCAACGCCCGACGTCGAGGCGACGCAACGCCTGTCGCGCCAGGGGGGGCGCGGAGCGGAGGATCACTGTCAGCCCCGCGGCGTCGCGCTTTCGGAACTCCTGGGCGAGCTTCTTGAGGTGCTCATCCCGGGCGAACGCGAAGCGCTGGAAGAGCCGCTCCAGGTCGTGGCGGCTGAACTCGGAGAGGGGGTCCTTCAGACCCGACTGTGCCGCGGCCCAATCGAGGAGGGAGCCGCCGGTGTCGGTGAAGCGGTAGAGGGCCAGCGTGGCGGAGAGGCGGGATTCGAGGCTGGAGAAGGGGTCGGTGGCGGCCTCGGGGAGACGGGTCATGGCCTCTTCGAGGGAGCCGCCGTGCAGGCGGGCCTGCCAGTCCTGCTCCTGGGCGGACTCGGCCGCGGCGTGACCGTTGACGGCGGCGAGGGCGGAGTCGGTGGCGGGGACCAGCTCGGCGACGGCGGTGGAGAGGGTCTTGATGCCGGCGCGGTCGAAGCGGACGGTGACCCGCTGACACGGGGTGCCCTCGTGAACGATCTTCTGGGCGGCGGTGACGACGCCGGCGCCCCATTCGGGACGCTTGGCGTGGATCACGCGGTCGCCGAAGCTCCACTCTTTGGGGGAAGACATCTGGGCTCCAAGGGTCGGTCGTTTGGGAAGTTTCGTCGGATGGGCCGGCGCACGCACGGAGCGGTGCGTGGGCGGTGGTGCTGCGTACCGAGCCCGAACACAACGCCCCAGTGGGGAAGGGGCGGGGGCGGGTCGCCGGAGAGGGACCGCCGCGACGGGGACGCCGTTGTGGTGGGCCGCTTGGGCCGCCGTGTTGTCCGGCACCCCACCCAGGGGATAGTATAGTCCCGTTCGGGCCGGCTACCACTCTGAGGCGGCGCAGGGTTGGAGCAGCTCAAGGCAACACGGGGAAACGAGGTCACCGGCATCGCGAGGCTGGCACGATGCGGCGGGCGGTGAGCGCCACGACGCGTCGAGGGCGCTGCCGATCGCGGCCGGGCGGGCTTCGGGCGGCTCCCCCCCTAGGAGATGAACGTTCCATGATCGAAGCGCTCAAGAGCGACGAGATTGTCGAGAAGATGGGCGGGCGGTTCAAGCTGTGCGCGCTGATCCAGCGTCGGCTGGTGCAGCTGATGGACGGGGCCCGGCCGCTGGTGGAGCGCGAGGGCCGGTCGGACCTGGAGCTGGTGATCGAGGAGATCCTTCAGGACAAGATCTCCTACGACTTCGACCCCACGGCGGATGCGGACGTGGCGTCCTGCCTGCCGCCGTCGGCTCCGCAGCGGTAAAGACGAAGACAGCTCACCACAGAGGCACAGAGGGCACAGAGAAAGGCGGATCGGGATGAATCGGAAGCGGGCCGCAAGCCTGGTCTTGACTCACCGTTCCTGCCGCTCTGTGTCGCACACGCTCCTGATCGCGGGCATCGCGGTTCTCCCGCCGGCGCTGCTCGGCGGGTGTGAAATGACGATGGGAGCGATGGCCGCGGCCGCCAACACCGAGCCGGACCGGCCCGGGCTTCGATTGGAGGATGCGGGATACCGGGCCGAATCGGCCTGGGACGATTGTCCGCACCGGCGTCTGACGTACGAATGATCGGCCGGCGTGGGTGGCGGAATGGGCGAACGATCATGACGACGCCGTCGAGTTCAGGTGCCAATCCACTGCAAGGCTCTCGGATCATCGTGGGGGTGACGGGGGGGATCGCGGCGTACAAGGCGGCGGCGCTGGTGTCGAAGCTGGCGCAGGGGGGGGCGGAAGTGACGGTGGTGATGACGGAGGCCGCGACGCGGTTCGTCACGCCGCTGACGTTCCAGGCGCTGTCGGCGCGGCCGGTGTACACGAGCCAGTGGGAGCACATCGAGAGCAAGGACCCGCAGCACATCTCGCTGGCCGCGGCGGCGGACTTGATGGTGGTCGCGCCGTGCACGATGGACGCGATGGCGAAGCTGGCGACGGGGCGGGCGGACGACGTGGTGTGCCTGATCGCCAGCGCGATCGACCGGACGAGGACGCCGGTGCTGCTGGCGCCGTCGATGAACGACGTGATGTGGGGGCAGCCGGCGACGAAGCGGAACCTGGCGACGCTGGAGGCCGACGGGTTCACGATCGTGGGGCCGGCGAGCGGGTGGCAGGCGTGCCGGCACGTGGGGCCGGGTCGGATGGTGGAGCCGGAGGAGTTGGTGGAGGCGGTGAGGGGGGCGGTGGGGAGGGGGTGAGAGGAGGAAGAGGTGGAGGTGAAGAGGTGAGGAGGGAGCCCGCCCCCAACCCCCGCCCTTTGGGTGGGGGCTTCCGAAGGGAGGCCGTGTAGAGGAGGGGAGGGAGGCCATGGAGCCCTCACCCCAGTCCTCTCCCAGGGGGAGAGGGGGCCGGAGGGGAGAGGAAGAGAGTGGGAAGAAAAGGAGAACACGGCCGGCGCCCCCCCAAAGCCCGTGCCACGGGGGGTGGGGCGCGGGTGGTGAAGGGGGGCTCAGAGGGGGCGGGGCGGAGACGCTTTAGGATCGCATCGGCCCCGGGGGTGAGGACGACTGCCGGGGCGGAGGTGCGCGATCATGGCACAGACCGCGACGCTGACGATCGAGTCACCGGCGTTCGAGGATGGGGGCGTGATCCCGACGAAGTACACCGGGGACGGGCCGGACCACTCGCCGGAGCTGCGGTGGTCGGAGCCGCCGGAGGGGACGCGGGAGCTCGCGCTGATCGTCGATGACCCGGATGCGCCCACGCGGGAGCCGTGGACGCACTGGCTGGTGTACAAGATCCCGCCGGATGTGCGGGGGCTGCCGGAAGCGGTGGCGAAGGGGAAGCTGCACCTGGACGAGCCCAAGGGAGCGGTGCAGGGGGAGAACTCGTTCGGGACGATCGGCTACGGCGGCCCCGCGCCGCCGAAGGGGCACGGGAGGCACCACTACCACTTCAAGCTCTACGCGCTGGACACGCCGCTGGACATCGGCGCGGGGGCGGACCGCACGACGGTGCTGCGGGCGATGGCGGACCGGGTGCTCGCCAAGGGAGAGCTCATCGGGACGTACGAGCGGTCGTAGCGCCCGCCGGCAATCCGGGCGCGGGCGGGGTCAGGCGACGGCGCGGGGGTGGCGGTCGCCGGATCGCCGCGGCGGGGTGATGCTGCGCCTGGGGTGGGCGGGGGAAGAGGTCACGCCCCAGCCGAGGCCGTTGAGGACGCGCTGCACGAGGCGGATCTCCTCGAGCTGGCGCTCGCCGATCTCGCCGTCGCGGATGACGCCGTCGAGGCAGCGCTGGAAGAGCAGGGCGTGGACCCAGCGGACCTTCTCCGGGAGGAGGTGGGCCCGCTCGGCGAACTCGCGGATCTCGGAGAGCTTCTCCTCGTCCACGAGGCCGTGGCGGAGGGCCTCGGCGACGAGGTCGCGGTAGGTCTGCAGGTCCGGCGTCCAGGGGGCGCGGGGGGCGCCGAGGCCCTGGCCGAAGATGGGGCGCTCGTCGGCCGCAATGGTGACCTGCTGGTGGGGGGTGAAGGGGATGCCGGTGTCCTCGACGCGATCGATCTTGTGGAGCATGAAGGTGCGCCAACCCTCATCGGGGGAGAGCTGGTAGCAGCGGACGAGGATGTCCTGCGTGCCCTGGAGGAGGGCGTAGGGCTCGACGAGGCGGGGGGCCGCGCGGGTGGGGGTGAGGCGGGAGCCGTAATAGAGCTCGGCGCAGCGGCGATTGGCGGCGAGCTCCTTCAGAGTCTCGAGGTTCAACTGCTTCTGGTCGGTGATCATGGTCCACACCCCGCAGCGCGGGCGCGCGGAGGGCGCGGCCGCTGCACCAAACTACGTCCGAACCAGGGTGGAAGTTCGCGCGGGGGGAGGGGGGGAGGGGGGGAGCGGGGGCGCCCGGTGCGCTCGGCCGGGAGGGCAATGAACGGGCGCTGAGGGAGGGCACAGAACGGGCGGAGGCCAGCCGGCTCGCCGGTGGCGCGTGGGGGCGGGGAGTGGCACTCAGTTTTGTTGCTCGACGAGCGGACGGGGCCGGAGCCGCGTAAGGTGAGATCGGTGCCACGGCCTGCGCCCGACAGGAGGGACATGGATGGTGGCGCCCACGGCCAGACCGGAGCCGGTGATCTTCCTCGAACGCGGGAGCATCTTCTTCGCGTACCGGCGGAGGAGCGAGGCCGCGGCGGTGCGGGAGCTGGGGGACATCGAGCGGCTGTACGCGGTGATGTGCCCGGAGATGGAGGACCGGCCCGCGCCGCTGCGGGTGATCGCCATCGGCCGCAAGGGGCCGGCGCGGGCCGCGAGCGGGGACGGGCAGGGGGAAGGCGCGGACGCGGGGGAAGAAGCGGCGCGGTACTGGGGGCTGGTGACGCGGGTGGCGGAGACGGCGGAGAAGGTGGCGCAGGAGCTGGGGCAGGAGGAGTACATGACGCGGACGGGGGGGAGGTGCGTGCGGATGGCGGCGCGGCCGTGCGGGGAGGGGGCGTACTGCATCGCGCGGCACGGGGAGCACACGCACCTGGCGTACCTGCTGGATAAGCCCGCGGGGGAGAATGCGAGTGCGGG
>JBIQJK010000105.1:0-12455 GCA_044507535.1 Planctomycetaceae bacterium
CGCCCCTTCGCCCGCCGCACCAACGCCGCCGCCGCCGACCAGCTCCGCGCCGCTCGCGAGCGCGTCCACGCCGCGCGCACCCGCGCCCACGACCGCATGCGCCGCCGCAACCACAAGCACGTCGCCGGCATCAACGGCGGCGTCGCCGCGGCCCTGCTCGCCTTCCTCGCCGTCTCCGCCGGCTTCGTCGCCCTCCTCTACGCCTTCGCGACCGACCGCGCCCCCTCACCCACCGTTGTGGTCGAGCGCTCCGACCGCACCGCCCGCGCCGCCACCCGTCTCGCCGACGCCGCCGACGAGTTCGCCGCGCGCGTCCGCGGCCTCGAGGCCCGCGCCCACGGCGCCTCCGCCACCGTCAACGTCAGCGTCTCCTCCGACGCATCCATCATCCCCGAGCCCGCCTCCCTCGGCCGCGTCCTGGTCATCCGCGAACCCTTCACCCTCGGCCCCGAGGTCGCCCCCATCGTCAACGACCAGCTCGCCCGCCTCCGCGCCGCCGGCTTCGAGCTCGTCGGCAGCACCGACCTCGCCCCCGCCGACCCGGAGGAGCAGGCCCGCCAGGACGCCCTCGTCGCCGACCTCCGCGCCGCCGTCGGCGTCGTCCCCTTCCTCTCCACCGACGCCGGCGACCGCATCCGCCGCTGGCTCGCCGCCCACGACGACCTCCCCATCGTCCTCTGGATCGGCCGCGGCGAGGGCGACACCCCCCAAGCCTGGATCATCGGCCGCCGCGAGATCGATCCCCGCCTCCCCGCCCGAGCCCACGACGCGCTCATGGTCCGCAAGTAACCTCTTTGTCCTCCCCCGTGGCACGGGCTTCGGGGGGGCGCCGGCCGCGCTCTCTTCCTCTCCCCACTCTCTCTTCCTCTTCCCCTCCGGCGGCCTTCCCCTTGGGAGAAGGCCGGGGTGAGGGCTCCATGGCCCCCCGACTGCCCCTCTCCAACTCCTCCCCCTCGAAAGCCCCCGCCCTGAGGGCGGGGGTTGGGGGCAGGTTCCTCTTCACCTCCACATCCCAGTTTCACCTCCACACTCTCCACCACACAACATCCCCCCTCGCCTGAACCCCCACTCACCCATCCCCCACGCCCCGCCGCTCAACCCCGACCCTCCCCCGACCGTAAACTAAGGCATGAACGCGATCCGGCGGGTCAGCGCGGCCGCTCGGCGGCGGGTCTTCTGGCGGGGGCTCCTCGCCATCCTCGGGCCCGCCCTCGCCGTCGGCGCTGGCGTGGGCATGGCGCTGGTCATCCTCGAAAAGGTCCTCGGCCTGGGCATCCCCTGGCCCGTCGCGGCCGGCGCGCCCGTCGCCCTCGCCGCGATCCTCTCCCTCATCCTCGCCATCCTCCGCGTCCCCACCCCCCTGGGCGCCGCCACCGAGGTTGACCGCTCCCTGGGCCTGCGCGACCGCCTCACCACCGGCGTCGCCTTCACCTCCTCCGGCCCCCTCCCCGACGACCCCTTCGTCCACGCCGCCGTCGCCGACGCCGAGGCCGTCGCCAGGCAGGCCGACGTCCGCCGTGCCCTGCCCATCCGCCTCGGCCATTCCTGGATCGCCTGGCCGATCCTGGGCGCCCTCGCCGTCGGACTCGGCCTCGTCCTCCCCGCCTGGTCGCTCCTGGGCCGCCGCGTCCCCGGCCCCGAGATCATCGCCGCCGCCGAGCAGGAGCGCGACGACCTCGCCGGCGAGATCGCCTCCGCCCTCCGCACCGTCACCCCCTCCCCCGAGAGCCCCACGCTCGACACCGCCGCCGCCCGCCGCCTCGAGGCCCTCGAAGAGCTCCAGAAGGAGCTCGCCGCCGGCGCCGTCGAGCCCGAGAAGGCCCGCGAAGAGGCCGCAAACTCCCTCCAGCAACTCGCCGGCTCCATGGAGTCCGCCGCCCAGCAGGCCCAGCGGACCAGCGACGCCCTCCGCGAACGCCTCGCCCGCGCCGGCTCGCAGTCCGCCGACGGCGGCGCAACCTCCGGCCTCACCCAGTCCCTCCGCCGCGGCGACGTCGCCGAGGCCGCCGAGCAGGCCGAGTCCCTCATGAGCCGCCTCGACGAGATGTCCCCCGAGGAGCGCGCCGAGCTCGCGCAGGCCCTCGAGCAAGTCGCCCACGATCTTGAGGAGCTCGAGCGTCAGGCCGCCGAGGAGGCCGCCGCCCGACAGGCCGCCGAGCAGGGCGCCCCCGACGCATCCCCCGGCGGCGCCGACCCCCAGCGCTCCCGCGCCGAGGAGGACCTCGTCCGCCAGGGCGTGGACCGTCAGAAGGCCGAGGAGCTCGCCAAACAGACCGACCCCGAGCCCATCCGCAAGGAGCTCGAGGACCGCGGCGTGGACCCCGCCTCCGCGCAGCGCCTCGCCGACCGCATCGCCGAGGAGAACCGCCGGAAGCAGGCCGAGGAGGAGGCCCGCCGCAAGGCCGAGGAGCTCAGCCGCTCCCTCCGCGACGCCGCCGACTCGCTCAGAAACGAGGAACAACCGCAGCCCCCGCAACCTCCCCAGCCCCCCGCCCAGCCCCAGCAGCCCCAGCGGCCGCAACAACAACAGCAGCAGCAGCCCCCCGCGCAGCAGAACCAGCCGAAGGACGCCGAAGGCCAGCAGAAGCAGCAGCAGCCGGGCGAGCAGCAGAATCAACAACAGCAACAGCCCGGTCAGCAGGGCCAGGAAGGCCAACAGGGCCAGCAGCAGGACGGCCGGCAGCAACAGCAAGGCCAGCAAGAGGGCCAGCAGCAGGGCCAACAGCAAGGCCAGCAGGAAGGCCAGCAGGGCCAGGGCGAGCAGCCCGGCGCCGAGCAGGGCGAGCGCAAGGAGGGCGAGGGGAAGCAGGAGTCACAGGACCCCTCCTCGCAGCCCGGCGCCGACTCCCCCTCCGGCCAGCAGTCCGACCAGGCCGGCGAGAAGCAGGGCGAGCAGGGCCAGCAGCGCGAGGGCGGCCAGCAGGGCGGCGAGCAAGGCCAGCAACCAGGCGGCCAGCAGCAGGGGGAGCAGCAGCAGGGGGGGCAGCAGCAGGGAGGCCAGGAGCAGGGGGGGAAAGAGCAAGGCGGCCAGGAGCCACAAAAACAGGGGGACCAGCAGCAAGGCCAGCAGCCCGGCGAGGGCCAGCAACCCGGAGAGGGCCAGTCCCCGGGCCAGGGTCAACAACCCGGCGGCGGCCAGAGCGGCGGCCAGCAGCCCGGCGCCCAGCCCGGCCGCGGCGGCGAGCAGACCCCCGCCGCCGAGCAGAAGCCCGGCGGCGCGGGTCAGAGTGAGCAAGGCGACCAGCAGCAGCAGGAGCAGCAATCCGGCGGCGAGGGCGCGGGCGAGCAGCAGGACTCCCCCGGCGGCGTCGAGGGCCTCGCCAGGCAGCTCCGCGAGATGGAGAAGACCCGCCGCGAGGCCGAGAAGCGCCGGCAGGACGCCCAGCGTCTCCGCGAGCAGGCCCGCGAGATGCTCGAACGCGCCGACCCCGAAACCCGCGAGCGCATGCGGCAGTGGGCCGAGCAGATGGCCCGCGAGTCCGGCCGCTCCGGCGACTCCGGCGACACCTCCCGCGGCGGCGCAAGCGCCGGCGCCGAGCCCCGCGACCCCTCCGCCCCAAGCGCCCCGACCCCCATGCAGGGCGTCCGCACCGAGACCGTCGATGCCCGCCCGAAGACCGTCAGGCCCACCGCCGAGGCCCCGCGCGAGCGCGTCGTCGCCGAGTGGCTCGGCGACGGCAAGGGGGGCGAGCCGGTCTCACGCCAGGAGGTCCAGGACCGCCTCGTCGAGGCCGCCCAGAGCGCGGAGCGCGCCGTCGAGGACCGCGTCGTCCCCGGACGCTACGACTCCCTCATCCGCCGATACTTCCGCCGCCTCCCCGAGAAGGTCACCCCCGCCGAGGACGTCCCCCCCGCTCCCGCGAAGGACGTCGAATGACCCGCCCGGACCGCCGCCCCGCCCCGCCCGCGTGCACCCCGCGGCCCCGCGCCCCTAGGGGGGTAGGCTTGTACCCGTGACGCTGCGATTCGAGCAACCAGAGTGGCTGCTGCTCATCCTCCTGGCCGTCCCCGTCGCGGCCGTCGCCTGGAGGTGGATGGTCGCCATGAGCCCCGCCCGGCGATGGACCGTCGTTGTCGCCCGCCTCCTGCTCATCGCCCTCATCGCCGGCATGCTCAGCGGCGCCACCGCCATCCGCCGCACCGACCGCGTCGCTGTCATCGCCCTCATCGACATCTCCGGCTCCGTCCAGCGATTCGCCGACGCCGGCCGCGCCCCCGACGGCCGGCGGCTCCGCATCACCGACGCCGTCCGCGACTTCCTCCGCACCGCCAGCCGCAACCGCGCCCCCGACGACCTCCTCGGCATCGTCGTCTTCGACGGCTCCGCCGCCGTCGTCGCCTCCCCCACGCGTGTGGACGTCCTCGACCGCCCCCTCGACCTCACCATGACCGAGGGGACCAACCTCGCCGGCGCGATCCGCCTCGCCGCCGCCATGTTCCCCCCCGACGCCGCCCGCAAGCTCGTCATCTTCAGCGACGGCAACGAGACCGAGGGCAAGGCCCTCGAGGCCGCCATGGAGATCGCCGGCCCCGGCGTCCGCGTCGAATCCGGCGACCCCGACTCCCTCGCCGCATCAGGGACGACCCGGCCGGCCTCGCGCGCCGCGGCCGCGAGGGGAGTGGGGGGGGTGGGGGGTTGGAGAGGGTGGGGGGGCGGCGTGTCGATCGACGTCGTCCCCATCCCCTACAACCTCAGCCGCGAGGTCGTCCTCGAATCCGTGGACGTCCCCCCCCAGGCCCCCAGCGAGGCCACCATCACCGTCCGCGTCGTCCTCGACGCCACCGACACCGCCACCGGCACCCTCCTGCTCACCCGCGAGGGCGAGCCCGTGGACATCAACGGCGAGCAGCCCGGCCTCGGTCGCCGCCTCTCCCTCGCCCCCGGCCGCAACGTCGAAACGATCCAGGTCCCGCTCGACGCCGGCCGCGTCCACCGCTTCGAGGCCATCTTCGAGCCCGACACCGTCCGCTACGTGGACGGCGCCGAGGGCTTCGCCGGCGACACCATCACCCTCAACAACCGTGCCCAGGCCGTCACCCTCACCCCCGGCTCCGGCACCGTCCTCGTCGTGGACGGCGTCAGCGGCGGCAACCCCCAGGGCCTGGGCGCCACCCTCCCCCGCACCCTCGCCGCCGCGGGCATGCAGGTCGAGACCATCGCCCCCGAGGGCCTCCCCACCGACCTCCTCTCCCTCCAGAGCTACGACCTCATCATCCTCCAGAGCGTCGCCGCCGACGCCGTCCCCACCGCCACCCACGAGCTGCTCGCCAGCTACGTCTCCCAGCTCGGCGGCGGCCTGGTCATGGTCGGCGGCCCAGGCTCCTTCGGCGCCGGCGGCTGGAAGGGCACCCCGCTCGAGCCCATCCTCCCCGTCCGCCTCGACCTCCCCGAGCGGCTGGTCATGCCCGCCGCCGCCATCATGCTCGTCCTCGACAACTCCGGCTCCATGAGCCTCCCCGTCGGCGGATCCATGCGCATGCAACAGGAGATCGCCAACGAGGGCGCCGCCATGGCCGTCAAGACCCTCGACAAGACCGACCTCGTCGGCGTCATCGTCTTCAACTCCTGGCACGACATCATCGTCCCCCTCGGCCCCAACGAGAACCCCGACGCCACCGCCGCCACCATCCGCGGCATCTACCCCGACGGCGGCACCCTCCTCCCCCCCGCCCTCGAAGAGGCCCACAATCAGCTCCGCGCCGTCAACGCCTCCATCAAGCACGTCGTCGTCCTCTCCGACGGCATCTCCGTGGACAAGGAGCGCCTCCCCGAGATCGCCAAGAAGATGGCCGAGGACGGCATCAGCGTCTCCGCCATCGCCGTCGGCGACGGCGCCGACACCCAGGCCCTCTCCCTCCTGGCCCAGGAGGGGGGCGGCGCCTTCTACCGCGTCACCGACCCCCACCTCCTCCCTCGCATCTTCCTCCGCGCCGTCCGCGTCGTCCGCACCCCCATGATCCGCGAGGCCCCCTTCACCCCCATCGTGCTCCCCACAGGCTCCCCCGTCGTTGAGGGCGTCGGCCAGCCCCCGCAGCTCCGCGGCCTGGTCCTCACCCAGCCCCGCGAGGACCCCACCATCACCTACGCCATGGAGGCCGGGCCCCAGGAGCCCCTCCTCGCCTACTGGAACGCCGGCCTCGGCCGCGTCGCCGCCTTCACCTCCGACGCCCACGCCCAGTGGGCCGAGCCGTGGATCCCCTGGCCCGGCTACGCCCGCCTCTGGACCCAGCTCGCCCGCCAGATCGCCCGTCCCCCCGCCGACCGCCGCGCCGAGCTCGCCACCGAGATCGCCGGCGACGAGCTCCGCATCCGCCTCGACGCCATGGGCGACGACGGCCGCCCCCTCGACCTCCTCACCGTCCCCGGCTCCGTCTACACCCCCCAGGGCGAGAAGCTCGAGCTCCAGCTCGTCCAGACCGGCCCCGGCGTCTACGAGGGCGCCGTCCCCGCCGGCGCCAGCGGCAACTACGTCATCCTCCTCACCCCGCGCCAGGGCGAGCAGCTCCTCCCCCCCGTCATCGGCGGGGTCTCCCGCGCCACCGGCGCCGAGTTCCGCCGCCTCCGCTCCAACATCACCCTCCTCCGCCGTCTCGCCGACGCCACCGGCGGCCAGTACCACGAGCTCTCCCGCCCCAGGAGCGCCGACCTCTTCGACCGCTCACGCATCCGCCCCACCGAGGCCCGCGTCCCCCTCTGGCGCACCCTCCTGGCCTGGGCCATCGTCGTCATGCTCCTGGACGTCGGCACCCGCCGCATCGCCTGGGACCGCCTCGTCTCCCCCCGCTTCGGCCCCGGCCTCCGCCGCCGCGCCGCCGACGCCGTCCGCGACCGCAGCGATCAGGCCGCACGCACCCTCTCCCGCCTCCGCGGCGCCGGCGGCGAGCCCGCGGCCAACGGCCAGGCCGCCCCCCCCGCCGCGGCCCCGCAGCACCTCTCCCAGGACGACGCCCAGCGCATCATCCGCGAGCAGGCCGAACGCCGCCGCGCCGAGCGCATGGCCGCCCGCCGCGCCTCATCTCACCAGCAGCGCCAGCAGCAACAGCAGCAGGCCCCGCCGACCCCCGCCGGCGGCCAGGGCGACAAGCCCCCCGCGAACGAGCCGCCCACCTCCGGCCTCATGGCCGCCAAACGCCGCGCCCAGCAGCGCTTCAACCAGGACAACCCGGGGAGCTGACCGCATGCCCGACCGCCCGCTGCCCCCGCTGCACGCCCTCAGCCCCACCACCCGCTTCACCGACCGCGCCGGCGACTACGCCCGCTCCCGCCCCAGCTACCCCCCCGAGGCCATCGACGCGATCCTGAGCGGCCTCGGCGACCCCGCCCGCCTCTCCGGCGCCGACGTCGGCGCCGGCACCGGCATCTCCGCCCGCCTCCTCGCCGACCGCGGCGTCGCCGTCACCGCCGTCGAGCCCAACGCCGCCATGCGCGACGCCGCCTCGCCCCACCCGCGCATCACCTGGCTCTCCGCCGCGGCCGAGTCCACCGGCCTCCCCGCCCACGCCTTCGACCTGGTCCTCTGCGCCCAGTCCTTCCACTGGTTCCGCGCCGACGAAGCCCTCGCCGAGTTCGCCCGCCTCCTCCGCCCCGCCGGCCGCCTCGCCCTGATGTGGAACATCCGCGACGACGCCGACGAGTTCACCCGCCTCTACGGCGAGGTCATCAACAGCGTCTCCACCATCAACTGGGGCCGCTCGTGGAAGCACGACGTCCCCCCGCTCCGCGAGAGCCCCCACTTCAAAGACGTCCGCGCCCTCCGCTTCCCCTACCGCCAGCGCCACACCGAGGAAGACCTCCTCCGCCGCGCCATGAGCGCCTCCTACGTCCCCAAGGACGGCCCCGACGCCGACCGCCTCCTCGCCGGCCTGCGCACCCTCCACGCCCGCCACGCCGACCCCGCCGGCGCCGTCACCCTCGTCTACGCCACCGAACTCTACCTCGCCGATCCCGCCACTTGATCTTGTGCGATCGGCCGCGCCGCGAGACAGGAAGGCTCACCACAGAAGCGCCGAGGCACAGAGGGGGCGCACAGAGAAGAGCGGGAAAAGGGGTTGGAGAGGGCTGGGCTGGAGGGGGTCCGAGGCGGGCTTGTGCGCCCGACTCGCCACGCCCTTGTCATTCCCCCGCTCCTCCCCGCTCACCCCGCTCCCCCCCCGCGTGCTCTTCCGCCTTGACGCTTCCTCTTCCTTCGAGCTCTTCGCGGCCTTCGCGTTCGAACGCTTCCCTCTGCGCCCCCTCTTTGTCTCTGCGCCTCTGCGGTGACTCTTCATCTTCGCCGTCAATCAGCGAGAACAAGGTCCCCGTGCAGCGACAAAGGCTGCGCCTCCCGGATCTTCACCGGCACGATCCTCCCCACCAGCTCCGCCGCCGACCTCCCCCCCGGCAGGTCGAAGAAGACGATCAGGTCCCCGTCCGTCCGCCCGCTCAGCTGCACCGTCCCCTCCGCCGGCGCCTCCTCGACCGCGACCGGCGCGGCGTCCAGCGCCCTCCCCCCGATCGTCAGCCCCACGCCCCCCTTGCTCCCGCACGCCGGCCTCTGCTGCCGCTTCTGCTCGCGCCGGCTGATCCCCTGCACGAGCACCTCCACCGTCGAGCCCACATACTCGCGGCTGGTCAGCAGGCTCACCTCCTGCTGCAGCGCCAGCAGCGCGTTGTTCCGCCGCCGCTTCACCTCGTCCGGCACATCGTCCGCCAGCCTGTCGAACGCCACCGTCCCCGGCCGCGGCGAGTACTTGAAGATGAAGCAGTTCTTGTACCGCGCCCGCCGCAGCAGCTCCGCCGTCGCCTCGTAGTCCTCCTCCGTCTCCGACGGGAACCCCACGATGATGTCCCCCGCCGCCGTCAGCGGCCGCCCGATCTCCGGCTGGTGCAGGAATCCCCGCGCCCGGTCGAGGAACTCCATGTACTCCTCGACCGTGTACCCCCGGTTCATCATCTTCAGGATCCGGTTCGACCCCGACTGCGCCGGCACGTGCAGGTACCGGCAGATCCGCGGGTGGTCGCGGATCACCTCCAGCACGTCGTCCCCGAAGTCCCGCGGGTAGCTCGTCACGAACCGCAGCCGCTTGATCCCCGGCGCCTCCTCGTGGATCCGCGCCAGCAGGTCCGCGAACGTCGTCGTCGTCTCGCTCTTGAACGGGTCGCGCCGGTGCCCCCCCTGGTAGCTCCGCCCCTTCTGCGGCTGCTCGACCCCGCCCACCGTCACCGCCGCCCCGTGCTCGTAGCGGTAGTGGTTCACCGTCTGCCCCAGCAGCGTCACCTCCACCACCCCCGCATCCGCCAGCCGCTTGCACTCGTCGATGATGTGCCCCGGCGGCCGGTGGATCTCCGCCCCGCGCGTGAACGGCACCACGCAGTACGTGCAGAACTTGTTGCACCCCCGCGTGATCCGCACGTACGCCGAGCCCGAGTGGTCATCCGGCGACACCGCACGCGACAGGTCCAGCATCTCCAGCGTGTCCTGCGCCGCGGCCAGCGTCCCGCTCCGCCGCGAGGCCCCCCCCTGCAGCGCCACCTGCCCCGCCGAGCGCAGCCGCGTCCGGGCCCGGGTGTGCTCCGACTCCCCGGGCTCTTCTCCCCCAGCCGCCCCCTCCGCCGCCAGCGACTCCCGCGTCCGCACCGCGTTGTCCAGCAGCGCGGGCAGCTTGTCCAGCTCCCCGGGCCCGCACAGCACATCCACCACCGGCATCCGCCGGATCAGGTCCTCCCCGTCCCGCTCGGCCATGCACCCCAGCACCCCCACCACCAGGTTGGGCTCGGCGAGCTTCCGGAACTTCAGCTCCCCCAGGCGCGACCACACCTTCTGCTCCGCGTGCTCCCGCACCGAGCAGGTGTTGTACAGCACCACGTCCGCCCCCTCCGCCCGGCTCACCATCCGGTACCCCAGCGCGCGCAGCTGCCCCGACACCAGCTCCGAGTCCAGCTCGTTCATCTGGCAGCCGAACGTCTCCAGGTACACCGTCTTTTCAGCCATGCGGCCGAACTTTAGGTCCCCCCCGTGGCATGGGCTTCCAGACCATGCCCTCTTCCTCGACCTCTTCTCTCCTCCCCGCCTCCCCCGCCCCCTCTTCCTCCCCCTCCAGGTCCCGCCACCGGGCGATTTGGAAGCGCCCCGCCCCGGCTCCCCCACACCTCCATACCTGCTCACCTCCACCCCTCCCTCTCTCCTCCACCCACCCCCGGGCGTAAACTCCACCACATGTGGCGCGGCATCTCCCTGGCCAACAAATGCCTCCTCCTCTTCGGCGCCGCCGTCGTCCTCATCATCGTCGCCGCCCTGAGCGTCCCCTGGCTCCGGATGAACGGCATCATCGAGGAGAGCAACCGCCGCCTCGCCCGCCAGCTCGTCCAGGTCTGGGAGGAGCAGGTCCAGGACCGCGCCGCCGCCGGCTCCGTCGTCCTCCCCGGTGAGCCCGAGGAGCTCGCCGACGCCCGCATCGTCCTCCTCCGCGCCGAGCAGGTCGCCGCCCTCGCCGCCGAGGACCGCTTCGTCGCCCGCGCCTGGCAGCGCTTCGAGTCCGACCCCGCCGCCGTCGAGCGCTACGACTCCACCTGGGGACGCGCCGGCCGCGAGGACCGCTACGCCAAGGTCCAGCGCGGCGACGACGGCGAACCCCTGGGCGTCATCCTCCTCACCCGCCGCTCCCCCGCCGCCATCCTCGACCTCCTCGCCGACACCGTCTTCTACTTCCTCAGCGCCGGCCTCATCGCCCTCGGCCTGGCCGTCCTGGTCTTCTACCTCATCACCACCAAGCTCATCCTCAGCCCCGTCCGCGCCCTCCGCGAGACCGCCGAGCTCGTCCGCCGCGGCGACATCACCATCCGCTCCAACATCTCCACCGGCGACGAGTTCGAGGAGCTCAGCGACACCTTCAACCAGATGCTCGAGGCCCTCGCCGCCAGCCAGGACCAGCTCCGCGCCATCAACAAGTCCCTCGACGTCAAGCTCTCCGAGCTCTCCGAGCGCAACATCGCCCTCCACGAGGCCAACCGCCTCAAGGGCGAGTTCGTCGCCAACGTCAGCCACGAGCTCCGCACCCCGCTGAACTCCATCATCGGCTTCGCCGAGCTCCTCCTCGAGATCGCCGAGCGCGAGTACGCCGCCGGCGACGACTCCACCCGCCTCGCCAAGCGCCGACGCTACCTCGAGCACATCACCACCGCCGGCCGCTCCCTCCTGGAGATGATCAACGGCCTCCTCGAGATCGCCAAGGTCGAGGCTGGCCGCGTGGACCTCCGCCTCGAGCAGGTCAACGTCGCCGAGCTCTGCGAGGGCCTCTGCGCCATGATGCGACCCGTCGCCGACAAGAGCGGCGTCGAGCTCACCATGGAGCCCGCCGGCGACGTCCCCCACATCCACACCGACGCCAAGAAGCTCCAACAGATCGTCTACAACCTCCTCTCCAACGCCGTCAAGTTCACCGGCGACGCCGCCGGCGACTCCCCCGGCCGCCCGGCGCGCGTCACCCTCCGCGTCGAGCGCCTCGTCGGCCGCGCCGGCGAGGGCCCCGAGGCCGAGGACCGCGTCCGCGTCAGCGTCATCGACACCGGCCCCGGCATCGCCCCCGAGGACCTCCAGCTCATCTTCGAGAAGTTCCGCCAGCTCGAGAGCGGCCACACCCGCCGCCACGCCGGAACCGGCCTGGGCCTGGCCATCTCCAAGGAGCTCGCCCAGATCCTCCAGGGCGAGATCAACGTCCAGAGCGAGCCCGGCCGCGGCTCCATGTTCAGCGTCATCCTCCCCCTGAAGCTCAACCCCATCCGCGCCGAGGAGACCCGCCTCGAGCTCGCCTTCCGCGGCACCCTCGCCGGCCGCGCCGGCCAGCCCTCCCCCGCGCCCTCCGCCGACGCCGACTCCCCCGACAACGGCCACGCCGAAGCCCCGGCGCCCGCCCCCGACGCCGACCCCGGCGTCACCACCACGACCTGACCGCCCCTACCGGACCGCGCCGACGTGGTGCCGCAGAGCCGGCCTCCCCCGCGTCCCCTCCGCCGGCCACTCCACCGCGACGACATCGATCCGCACCGGCCGGTCCTGCCACCGGTTCGCCTTCGCCAGGTACCGCGTCACCGCCAGCAGCTTCGCCCGCTTGCGCGCGTGGATGTTCGCCTCCGGCGGCGGACCCCCCTCCGTCGCCCGGCGCGTCTTCACCTCGACGACCACCACCGTCCGCCGGTCCGGCGCGATGCACACGATGTCCGCCTCCCCCACGCGGACCCGCACGTTCCTCCCGATCACCCGGTACCCCGCCCGCCGAAGCATCCTCGCCGCGGCACGCTCCCCCGCGCGCCCCAGCGCCCGTTCCGCTTCCGCGCGCGTCCTCTCCCTCGCCCCCAGAAGCCCCCGAAGCGCCGGCACCAGCCCGCTCAGCACGGCCACCCCGCGCTCCTGACACGCCCCACATCCCCGTGGCACGGGCTTTCCAGCCCGGGTCTCCCCCTCTCCCTTCACTCCTCC
>JBIQJK010000263.1:0-1926 GCA_044507535.1 Planctomycetaceae bacterium
GAAGGATAGGAGGCAGGGGCGGGGGCCGGGACGGGGGTTGGAAGGGTTGGTATGCTCGGTGGTGGCGGCGGGTGGTTCATGTCCGCGCGGGGGCGGCGAGTTATCGGGTGGAAGTTTGGGATCGGCCGGATTGGGGGCGGAGTTTGGTGAATTGGGGCGAGGGTGGTGGGAACGGAGGGCCGGACGTGTACTTTGTCGTTCTGCGGCCGCGGGAGGTGCGGGAGCTCGGGCTGGCGCGTGCGGCGGAACGGGAGCTGCTGCGGGAGGTGCTGCGGCGCATGGGATGGCGGACGCACGCGGTGTGCGCGGCGCTGGGGGCGTGCGGGTTGGTGCAGTTCCTGGTGCTGGCGATGAGGAGCGGGGAGGGGCTGCCGGTGGCGGTGCGGGTGGTGCCGGCGGTGGGGGGCGTGGTCGGCTTTGGGCATTCGCCGAGGGCTCCGGTGATCCCGAACTGGCGGCGGGCGTCCTGGAGATCGTTGATGAATCGTCTCCGTGAGAAGAGGAGTTGCGGCGGCTCTGTCCTGCCGCGGCGCTGCCGCGCGTCGGGCCGGGACTGATAGAACGAGGCTGTCCTCGTCGAGCCTTCGTGCCTGGGTGCACAAGCGCCATGGAGAGATCCGGCTCCGCACACGGAAAGGGCCAGCAACATGCGACGATGGTTGATCTGCGGCCTGCTTCTGTCCGCTCATCTCCTGGGCACGGGTTGCGCCGGTCGTTCACGGCACCTGTCCTTGGATCGAGACGATCGGATTTGCGGGCTCGCGCTCGGGTCGATCGACGACATGTCGGCCACGCTGCCGGCGTGCGATGTGGCGACGCTGAACGAGGGGCTGCTGTACCTGGTGCGCACCGCCCCCGCGCCGCTCGACCGGGGCATGCAGGTCGATCTGGCGGCGCGTGTGGCCGCGTTCCTGGCGGCGGGCGCTGATCCGAACGTTTGCGACGAGAGCGGGCGGTCGGCGGCTTCGTTCGCCGCGGCATCCCACAACCTCTTTGCGCTGCGTCTGCTTAACGCCGCGGCGGAGCGGTCCGCGGCGTCGCGCTGACCAGAGTTGAGCGCGGGGGCGTGCGGCGGTGCACATCGCACTTTTTGCCTGCGGCTCCGCCGTCGTCTCGTTCGCTTCTCGAATCCCCATCTCAAGCAGCCCGCAACGGCGGGAGAGTTCAAGGAGATGAGGACGGGGTGGGAGGCAATGAGAGCGGCCATGCCGCGGCGTCTTGCGCCGGTGCTGCTTGCCGTGTTTGCAATCCGGCTGCTTTCTACTACACTCCGCGTCCATATGAGCCTCGATACCAAGACTGCAGACGCGGCGCTTCGTGTTGCGTTCCGTCATATCCGCAAGGGGACGCCGATCGAGCGGGCGTGGGTGGACGTTGTGGCGGCGGCGCGGCCGGGGGTCGGGGCGAGGGTCGCCAAGGCGGCGCTGGAGCTGCCGATCACGATGAGCCTGGTGACGGTGGTGTCGGAGTACCTGTACCTGCTGGGGCGCGACCAGCCGGGGAAGAGGGTCAAGGGGTTGTGGTTCGGGCTGGTCGAGTTCGGCATGGGGGACGAGGACGACGACGATTCGGTGTGGGTGCCGTACCTGGCGGGGACGCGCCGGTTCGACCCCGAGGGTCATAGCTGGCCGGTCGGGCCGGCGTGGATGGCGGAGGACTGCTACGCGCCGAACGAGGCGATGCGGCGGCTGTCGGCGCTGCGGAAGCGGCACCGGGATCAGCAGTGGCTGATCGAGACGGCGCTCATCGAGCCGCTCAATGCGCTGATGGCGGGCGCGATCGCCTGGGGGACGCCGCCGGCGATCCTGCTCGGGGGAAAGGGGGGAGCGGTGTCGCGGGGGATCGGGTGCGGGTTCGACGATGGCGATGTCAACGTGCTCGGGGTGGTGGGGAGAGACGGGTTCGTGCCGGCTCGGAAGGTCTGAG
>JBIQJK010000106.1:0-12280 GCA_044507535.1 Planctomycetaceae bacterium
ATCGTCACGATCCGGGTGACGCCCGCCGCCTTCGCCGACCTCAGCTGCTCCTGGACGGGGGTGTCGACGATGTCGAGGTGGCAGTGGCTGTCGAACACCTCCACCGGCAGGCGGGGCGGGAGCGGGCCGATAACGTGGTGGATGTGGAGGGGATGAGCGCGGGGGAGATCGAGGGGGCGGTGCGGCGGGCGATGGGGTTGTCGGGGAGGGTGTTCGCGCACCCGTACGGGGATGGGCGGGCGGGGGAGCGGATCGCGGCGGAGCTGGCGGGGCGCAACCCGCGGGATGAGCGGTTGTTGCGGAAGCGGAACGCGTACTGAGAAGAGCGGAGGGGGCGAGGGGGAGGGCGCGGGCTGGAGGGCGTGCCGCAGCTAGGTCTGAAAAAGCGCGAAAGTCCGATCCGTGGGGGGCCGATGGTCCATGGGCACGGGCGGCCGCTCGCCCGAGGGAGTGCAGTCATGGCCGTTGACGCGCAGACCAGGGACCAGGCGATCGCGAACGCGATCCGCGAGATCAGCCACATCGCGACCCTGCCGGAGATCACGCTCAAGATCGTGTCCCTGGTGGAGGATCCGAAATCGACGGCGCAGGACCTGCACAAGGTCATCTCGAACGACCCCGCGCTGTGCGCGCGGATCCTGAAGGTGGTCAACTCGGCGTTCTACGGGCTTCCCGGGCAGATCGGCTCGATCAACCGGGCGATCGTGCTGCTGGGGCTCAACGCGGTGAAGAACATCGCGATCGCCGCGAGCCTGGCGAAGCTCTTCCGCGGGGGCGCGCTGACGCCGACGTTCTCGGCCCGGGACCTGTGGGCGCACTCGATGGCGACCGCGGCGGGGGCGAAGATGATCGCGGAGCACCTGAAGCTGGGGCTGGCCGACGAGGCGTTCCTGGCGGGGCTGATCCACGACATCGGGGTGGTGGTGGAGATCCAGTACGACCGGCACAAGCTGATCGAGGTCCTCGGGAAGCTCAACGTCGGCGCCGAGGGCGTGCCGCAGGGGAGCATGCTCGCGGCGGAAGAAGAGGTCTTCGGCGCGACGCACCAGGACTTCGGGCGCGGGCTGTGCGAGAAGTGGAAGTTCCCCAAGAGCTTCGCGTACGTCACGGGGTTCCACCACAACCCGCTGCAGCTGCCGAGCGAGTCGCGGACGCTGGCGTGCGTGGTGTGCGTGGCGGACCACCTGGCCGCGGAGATCCCGGGGGGATTCCGGCTGGACCTGGCGACGACGGAGCCGCCGGCGGACGTGCTGGACGACCTGGGCCTCAGCCGCGACGCGGTGGCCGACATCCGGGCGAAGCTGCCGGAGATGATCGACGTGGTGAACCAGATGCTCAGCTGAGACGAGGACAGCGGATCGACGCCCGCGGCCGCAGGGACGCGCCCGCGGGCATCGACGCCGAAGGCACTCTCTTTCTCCCTCCGGGCGGCCGCGCGACAGCGCGGCCGCCTGTGGTTTTGGGGGAGAGTGCTGGGTGCTGCGTGCCGAGTAGCCGGGGAAGGACGAAGTCGTGAGAAGTCCGGGGGCGACGCAGCACCCAGCACTCAGCACCCCGTCCTTTACTGCCCCTCGAGCCGCTTCTTCCACCGCTCCAGCGTCGCCGTGGCGGTGAGGTCGTAGACCAGGGGGGTGATGGTGATGCAGCCGCGGGCGAGCCAGTAGGCGTCGGAGCCCTCGTCGGTCCCGCGGAAGTCCAGGCCGTAGCCGGCGGCCCAGTAGTAGACCTCGCCGCCGGGGCTGACGCGGCGCTCATACTTGTCCACCAGGCCGTGGGTGTTCATCGGGCAGACGCGGATGGGGGGCCACTGCCCCTCGACCTCCCAGTCGCTCTCGGTGACGGGGATGTTGACGCTCAGGCAGGCGTGCCGCTCGGGGAGGCCCTCGGCGAGGATGACGTCCAGGGCGCGGCGGGCGTAGCGGGCGGCGACGTCGAAGCGGGGCGTGCCCTTGCCGATCTGGACGCTGACGGCGATGGAGGGGACGCCGAGGAAGGCGGCCTCCAGGGCCGCGGCGACGGTGCCGGAGTAGATGACGTTGATGCCGACGTTGGCGCCGGCGTTCATGCCGGAGACGACCAGGTCGGGGCGCGAGCCGGGGCCGAAGCGCTCGGGCCACAGGGAGGTGAGCGCGAGCTTGACGCAGTCGGCGGGGCGGCCGTCCACGGCGATGCCCTTGACGCCGGTGGAGCCCGGGCCGGGGGCGGCGTAGCGGCCGACCTCGCCGCCGACGCCGCTGAGCAGCTCCGTGCGGGTCATCAGGGGCTGGTGGAAGGTGACGCCGTGGCTGGTGGCGGACTGAACGGTCAGCGGGGCGATGACGACCGTCTCGCTGGGCGCCCCCGGGGGGGCCGCGCCGTCGCGGAGGGGGCCGCCGAACTCGCCGCGGGCGTCAACGAGGGTTTCGTAGAGGGCGGCGATGCCGGGGGCCCGGAGGCCGTCGTCGTTGGTAAGCAGGATGCGCATGATGGAGGTTATGCGCGGGGGCGGGGCGGGCGGCCCGCGCTCGGCAAAGCGGGCGCCGCGCGCACGGTCAGGCGTAGCGCTTCAGCAGGACCGCCAGGAGGGTGAGGTCGGCGGGGGTGATCCCCTCGAGGCGGCCGGCCTGTCCGAGGGTCTCGGGGCGGAAGCGGGCCAGGGCGGCGCGGGCCTCGGCGCGGAGGCTGGGGAGGGCGTCGTAGTCCACCGCGGGGGGGATGCGGCGGCGCTCCAGCTCGGCCTGGCGGCGGATTTCGGCGTTCTGACGGACGAGGTAGGCGGCGTAGACGCGGTCGGTGTGGGCGGTGTAGACCCCCCCTCCCCCCCACTGCCGGCCGGAGTGCGCGGCCAGCGTCGCGGCGAGAGCGTCGGGGCCGAACTCGGGGCGGCGGACGAGATCGGCGAGGCGCTGGCCGTTGATCCGGATCGAATCAATCAGGCGGTTGATCTCGGCGAGCTCGCGCGTGCGCCACTCGAACCACCCGCGGCGGGCGCGGCCGAGATCGGTCGAGTCGAGCAGGCCGAGCTCGATCGCCAGCGGCGTCAGGCGGTCGGGGGCGTTGTCGGCGCGCAGCAGCAGGCGGTGCTCAGCGCGGCTGGTGAACATGCGGTAGGGCTCGACGGGGGTCTTGGTGACCAGGTCGTCCATCAGGACGCCGATGTAGGCCTGGTCGCGCCCGAGCGTCACCGGGTCCTGGCCCTGCGCGCAGCGGGCGGCGTTGATCCCGGCGAGGAGGCCCTGGGCCGCGGCCTCCTCGTAGCCGCTGGTGCCGTTGATCTGGCCGGCGAGGAAGAGCCCCTCGACGAGCTTGGTCATGCAGGTCGCGCCGATCTGGTGCGGGCGGACCATGTCGTACTCGACGGCGTAGCCGTAGCGGAGGATCTCGGCTCGCTCGCAGCCGGGCATGGCGCGGACGATCGCGTCCTGCACGTCGGCCGGGAGGCTGGTGGAGATGCCGTTGCAGTAGACCCAGTCGTCGCGGTGGCTCTCGGGCTCGAGGAAGACGTGGTGGGCGTCGCGCCCCTCGAAGCGGACGACCTTGTCCTCGATGCTGGGGCAGTAGCGCGGGCCGGCGGACTCGATCTGGCCGGAGTACATCGGCGCCCGGTGCAGGTTGGCGCGGATGAGCTCGTGGATGGCGCGGGTGGTGGAGGTGATGCGGCACTCGACCTGGGGAAGGACGGGGAAGCGGCGGACCGAGGGGGCCGCGAGCGCAGGATCGGGGTGCAGCGCCCCCGCCGCCTCGCTTGCGCCGCTCAGGTCGCTGAACGGGACCGGCGGGTCGTCGCCGGGCTGGGGCTCCAGGGCCTCCCAATCGATGGTGCCGCGCTTCAGCCGCGGCGGCGTGCCGGTCTTGAGCCGGCCGAGCTCGAAGCCCAGACGCCGCAGCGCGTCGGAGATGCCCACGGCCGCGCCCTCGCCGTGGCGGCCGCCGGGGGTCTTCGCCTCGCCGGTGTGCATGAGGCCGCGCATGAAGGTGCCGGTGGTGAGGATGACCGCGGGAGCGGACAGCACGCACCACACATCGTCACAGCACACATCCGCGGCTTGGGCGCTCGCATGACCCTCCTGATGTGTGGTGTGTGATGCGTGATGTGTGCTGCTGCGGCCGCGCACCACCGCCCCCCGCACTCTTCCCCCTTCGACTACGAGCTCATCAACAGCGCCCGCGATCACCTCGATCTCCGGACGGGAGGCGATCAGCCGCTGGACGGCCTCGGCGTAGGCGTGCTTGTCGCACTGGGCGCGGGGGCCGCGGACGGCCGCGCCCTTCGAGGTGTTGAGGACCTTGAACTGGATCCCCGCGGCGTCGGCGGCGAGGGCCATGAGGCCGCCCATGGCGTCGATCTCGCGGACGATCTGCCCCTTGGCAAGCCCGCCGATCGCGGGGTTGCAGGACATGACGCCGATCTTGCTCGGGTCGAGCGTGACCAGGGCGACGCTCGGCCCCTCGCCGGGGGCTCGCGGGAGCAGGTTGGCCGCGGCCCACGCGGCCTCGACGCCGGCGTGGCCGCCGCCGATGACGATGACCCGGTACGAATGTCGGCGGTCGGGGTGGGGCACGGCGGATGGTATTCGCGACGGCTACGGCGCGGGACGGCGCTGGAGTGTCTGCTCGGGGGTGAGCGGCTCGGCGCGGAGGCGGGAGAACTCCGCGGGCTCGTAGGGGGCGATGATGGGGCGCGGATCGTCTTGATCGAGGCCCGGCTCGAAGAGGGTGAGGTTCAGGATCGCGGCCAGGTCGTCGTCGGAGCGCTGGTCGTACGGCGGGTGACGGAAGCGGCGGGCGCCGCCGCCCGGGGCGGGGATCTCGCCGGAAGCGCCGAAGAGGAGGAGGGCGGCGAGGTAGTCGCGTCCGCCGGGGGCCGCCGCGAGGTCGAGGGCGCGGCGCTGGATCCGGGAGGGGACGGCGCGGCCCGGCTCGCGGGGGGCGTGGCAGCCGGCGCAGTCGGAGGCGAAGAGGCGGCGGGCGGCATCGAGGCGCTCCTCGGCGATGGGCGCGGGCGTGGGCGCGGGAGGGCCGGAGGGGGCCCGCGGCGCGGGGCGGCTGCGGAGCCAGGCGAACAGGCCCGCGGCCAGCGCCAGGCACGCGGCGATGAGCACGACGACGCGGTTGGTGTAGAGGTGTCGCATGGCGGTTCGGTCAGACCAGTTCGTAGCGCTCGGTGTAGATGCGTGCGGCGGGGACGCCGACGGCGCGGAGGGCCCGCTCGACCCCGACGATCATGGCGTCGGGGCCGCAGATGAGGACGTCGCGGGTGATCTTCTCCTCGGGGAGGACGCGGCGGAGCAGGTCGGCGGTGACGCGGCCGGTCTGGCCGGTCCAGCCGGGCGTGGGGTGCTCGGCGACGTAGACGATGCGCAGCTCGGGCCGGGCGGAGCCGCCGGCCGCGGCGAGGCGGTCGAGCTCATCCTGGTAGGCGAACTCGTCGGGGGTCGCGGCGGCGTAGATGAGCAGGACGGGGCGGCGGTCGGCGCGGTCGGCCATGGTGCGGATCATGCTCATCAGCGGCATCATGCCGGTGCCGCCGGCGATGAAGATGTAGCCGGCCGAGGGGATGAAGTCGATGGAGAACGCGCCGTGGGGGCCTTCGAGGAAGGCGGGGGTCCCGGGGGGGACGGCGCCGACGGTGCGGGTGAAGTCGCCGACCTCCTTAATGCCGAACTCGAGGCGGCCGGGTTGCTCGGCGCTGGAGGTGATGGAGAAGGGGTGCTCGGACTGGGTGAAGGGGGAGCCGAGCTTGAGCCACACGAACTGGCCGGGGGCGAAGGTCATGCCGGCGTGGCCGACGGGCTCGACGGTCATGGCCCAGACGTCGCGGCGCTCGCGTGCGACGGCCGTAACGCGGTAGGGCCGGCGGCGCTCCAGCATCGGCCGGATCAGGCGGAGGAAGCCCAGCGGGGCGATGAGCGCGGCCGTGAGGATGAGCCAGTAGGCGGCCTTGGCGGGGGTGTTCACGTAGGCGCCGGCGGCGAAGGTGTGGGAGAGCGCCGCGGCGACGGCGCCGAGGCCCAGCAGCGCGTGGGAGATGCGCCAGGCCTCGTAGCCGAGGCCGATGCGCCGGCGGAACCACGAGAAGACGAGCAGGAGGACCAGGGCCGCGGCCGCGAAGACGCCGGCGCGGCTGGCCCACGAGCCGCCCAGCGGGTTGAGCAGCCCGGCGAGGGCGGGGCGTTCGAGGATGAGGATGGCGGGGTGGGCCAGGACCGCCAGGACGGCGACGGCGCCGATCTGGCGGTGGTAGTAGAGGATGACGTCGATGCCGTAGGGAGCGGTGATGGAGCGGAAGCGGGCGACGAGGACGAACTGGATGAGGATCTGCGCCAGGCCGATGAAGCCCAGGGCGATGGAGAACTCGGTCCAGAAGGAGCGCGGCACAGGGGCGGGGGGCCAGGCCATCAGGAAGGCCGAGGCCGCGGCGAGCAGCACGTAGAGCACGGCCCAGAAGAGGCCCACAAGGATGCGGTTCATCGCGTGGTCCTGGGAGCGGGGATCGCGGGCGAGCCGGGTCGGGAGCGGAAACAAGGTACCGTAGACACGGCGCGGGGTGAGGGACGCGGCCCGCCGGCGGCTGTGGGCCTAGGGTACGGCGCACACGCTCGCGTGCGCGGGGAGAGGGGGCACGCGGGGGAGCACGTGGAGGGATGTGCCATGCTCGACGTGGCGACCGACGGGTGCGAGATCGTGGACGGCCTGGTGGACCCGGAGACGCTGCGGTCGGTGACGCGGGCGCTGGATGCGGCCGCGGCGGGGATAGGGGACGCGGGGACGATGGGAGGGCGGCGGGCCGGGGTGCGCGACCTGTTCCGCGCCGTTCCGGAGACGGCGGCGCTGGCGCGGGACGAGGGGGTGCGCGGGGTGGTGGAGCGGGTGCTGGGGACCGGCGCGTTCGTGGTGCGGGCGATCCTGTTCGACAAAACGCCGGAGGCGAACTGGGTGGTGCCGTGGCACCAGGACACGACGATCGCGGTGCGCGAGCGGGTGGATGTGCCGGGGTTCGGGCCATGGTCCGTCAAGGGCGGCATCGCGCACGTGCAGCCGCCGGCGGGGGTGCTGGCGGGGATGCTGACGGTTCGGATCAACATCGACCCGTGCGGGCCGGAGAACGCGCCGCTGCTCGTGCTGCCGGGGTCGCACCGCGAGGGGATCCTGAGCGACGAGGGGGTAGCGCGGTGGCTGCGGAGCGGCGCCGAGCCGGTGGCGTGCACAGGAGGCCCGAGGACGGCGGTGCTGATGCGGCCGCTGACGCTGCACGCCTCGGGCCGCGCCGAGGAGCCGGGGCGGCGGCGGGTGGCGCACCTGGAATGGGCGGCGGGGGGGTTGCCGGGGGGGCTGGAGTGGGCGAGGGCGTGAGGAAGGGGCCAAATGGCAAAGGGCCAAATGTCCAAAGCGGGAGGGGAGGTGGAGCGTCATCGAGGTGAGCGGCGAGCGGGGCCGGACGCTCCGGAATCGGCGACGGTTGTGCTACTCCGGATCGTCGCCGAACTCGTCGCGCCGGCCGCCGACGGCTTCGCGGACGCCGGCGTCAACGTCGAAGCGGCACTCCTCGATGAGCCAATCGGGGGCGATGCCGAGTTCGACGAGGGTGGTCACGGCCGATCTTCGGCAGTTGGAGCAGGTTGACGTCTCGTAGACCCAGAGGAGCGGCCCGAGCGATTCGGGGAGCTTGTTACGCTCGTAGAGGTTCACCATCGCATGGATGATCCCATGCGTGTCGTGCTCGTCGCCGGTGTCGCGGAGGAGCGGCTCGATGATCGCCGCGTCGCCGGGGCGATACCCGGCGGTCAGCATCAGGATGTGCCGCTTGCGCAGCGGCTCTGACTTCAGACGATCCAACACCGTCGCGCGGACAGCGTCGTCCGCGACATGCGAGAGCGCCTTCGCCGCGGCCCAGCCGATCTCGTGCTCCGGCCGGGACACGAGCTCGATCAGCCGGGGCGGCGCCAGCGGGAGCGGGCGGCGAGAGAAGATCGCGAGCAGACAGGCGAGCTTGCGGTCGTCGGTCTCCGTCGCGAGGGACTGCGCGACCTCACGGAGGTCGTCGTCGTGCGCCGCGGTTCCCCATTCAACGAACCAGCCGCGGCCGGGGAATCGCTGCGTGGCCGGGTCGTCGAACCGGCGGCGGATCTCCTTGAAGGGAATATTCCGCAGCGCGGCCCGCCGCCGCTCCCGATCGGCTTTGAAGCGGTCGCGATCGTCGGCCGTGGGGTTGGTCAAGTCCTGCCATTTGTCGAGCGACGGGACCCCGGTCGCCCGCCTCGGGGACTCCTCATCCATGAGCACCGACCGGAACGCCTCGACGTCCGGGTCCGATGGGGCGGCGGAGACGAGAGCCTCGACGACCGCGTCGCGCGAGGAGACCGCCGCGGTCACCTCGAGCATCTCGGCGTCGACCCACATGGTCGGGTCGCGACGGAGCCGGGCCCCGACAACACGGGCGACTCGGAGCAGCCCGTCGATGCCGTCGAGCTCGATGATCTGGCGGCCGCCGAGCCACCACTCGCGGCGGCGGCTGTTCTCGAACGCTGTGTACAGGGCGTCGCGGGCCGCGGCGTCGCCGCGCCCTGCAATGGTGGCGACGAGGCCGCAGAGCTGATTGGCGTCCCAGATGTCCTCCGCGGCCCCGAGGGCCTCGATCAGCCGCGGCCGCAGCGCGGGCTCGTGCCCGGAGAGGTCGAGGATGTGCAGGAGCCACGCGTCGCGGGGGCTATCAACCTGCGGGTCGTAGGCGCGGTGCTTGATGCAGGCGTCGTAGATGATCTCCTCCAGGCCCGCGCCGCCGTGGGCCCGCACGTGCATGACGGCGCGGCCGAGGCCGGCGTAGATGGCGTGGCGGAACTGGGCGGGGGTGAGGGGGAGTTGCAGCATGCGGGGGAGCGGCGGAGGTGCACGGAATGGTGGCCGGTGCGAGTCCGCAATCCTAAGCCGCGGAGCGGCGGCAGTATGTAGCCCGGGGCGCGAGCCCCGGGTGAGGCGGTGTGTTGACTCGCATGGAGCCCCGGAGGGGCGGCACACGAGGGCCCGCTCGCGCACCATCGGACCAGGCTGCACGGACGGGTATCGCCCCGCTGGGGCTCAGTAAGCAGGAGGGATCGTGACCCGGGGCTCGCGCCCCGGGCTACATGCTTGCGCCGCTCCGCGGCTGAATGCCGTGGCCGAAGCCAGAAGCGTGGTTCAGTGCGCGTTCTTGTGCACGAACCCGCGGAAGAGCGTCAGGATCATGATGCGGATGTCGAACGCCAGCGACCAGTGGCGGACGTAGAAGAGGTCGTACTGGAGGCGCTTCTTGAGGGAGGTCTGGCCGCGGAGGCCGTTGACCTGGGCCCAGCCGGTGATGCCGGCCTTGACGTGCTGGCGGAGCATGTAGCCGCGCCAGTCCTCCTTGAAGCGCTCGATGAGCTCGGGGCGCTCCGGGCGGGGGCCGACGAGGGACATGTCGCCCTTGAGGACGTTGAGGAACTGGGGGAGCTCGTCGAGGCTGGTCTTGCGGAGCCAGCGGCCGATGGGGGTGATGCGGGGGTCGTCGCGCTCGGTCCAGCCGTTGGTGGTGGTGAGCTTGGGGGCGGCCTCGTCCTCGACGTGGTGCATGGTGCGGAACTTGTAGATCTTGAAGACCTCGCCGCCGAGGCTGACGCGGCGCTGCTTGAAGATGATCGGCCCGGGGCCGCTGAGGCGGACCAAGAGGGCGATGACGAGCATGAGCGGGGAGAAGAGGACCATCGCCGCGAGGGAGCCGACGATGTCCAGCGCCCGCTTGCTGACCCCGCCCAGGCCGTGGGTGGGGCACTCGCGGTAGCTGAGGATGGGCATGCCGTCGAGCTCGCTGACGGCCATGGACTGCGGGAGGTAGCGGGGGCTGAGGTCGGGGACGACGCGGACGTCCACGCTGAAGCGCTCCAGGCGGCCCAGGACGTCGGAGAGGAGGTTGGAGCGCTGCGAGGGGAGGGCGACGTAGACGGCGTCGGGCTTGTTCTCGGCGAGGATCCGCTCCAGGTCGGCCAGGCCGCCCAGGACGGGGCGGTCGAGGCAGCGGTCGCGCCGGGTCTGGTCCTGGTGGCTGATGAAGTAGCTGACCTTGATGCCCGTCCAGCTGTTGCGCTCCAGCGTGCGGGCGACGATCTGGCCGAGGCGGCCGCAGCCGATGATGGCGACGTGGCGGAGGTTCCAGCCGCGCCGGCGCAGGGCCCGCAGCGAGGCGCGGAAGGCGGTCCGGTGGGCGATCAGCGCGGCCGGCAGGACCAGCAGCAGCGAGCCGAGCTGCACGCGCCCGGCGTCGAGCGTCGTGCCCAGGAGCACAACCTCGTGGTAGGTGTGCTTGAAGATGGACTTGTCCAGCAGGTAGAGCACCGGGATCAGGACCACGACGGTCATGACCGAGGCCTTGACGAGCTGGATGATCTCGCTCAGGAGCGAGCGGTCCCGCCGCGGGCGGTAGAGGCCGAAGGAGCGCAGGCACAGCAGCGCGATCGGCACGATGAACAGAACCAGCGGCTCCTTGATCCAGTGCTCCCACTGATGCGGCCACCACGTCCGCTCGATGGTGAGCCGGCGGATCGCCCAGGCCGCGTACGAAGCCAGGGTGATCACCAGACCGTCAACACAGACCAGCAGCAGGGCGAACAACTGATGTTGCTGTTTGACCAACTCCGAGTCCCCGCGTTGGGCAGGCCATCGACACCCGACCGTCCGTGCGCTGAACAGGACTGTCCGCCGGTTGCGCTTGGATGTCAAACCGTGGGGGTGTTCGATCCGACCGGAAGGGGCCGGTCGATCCGTCAGGTGAGAAAGAGTTTAGCCGCTCCGCTCGCCGAAGAAAGCGTCGTACAGGTCGTCGAGCTCGGTCCGCTCCCGCCCGCCGGGCTCGTCGGCGGGGTCGGGGGTGGCGTCGGAGGCGACGTTCCGCCAGCTGTAATGAGCCTTGCCGGCCGAGGCGGGGGCCACCGGGGCGGAGGCCGCGGCGGCGGCGAGGCTGAGGTCGTAGTCGCGCCGGCGGTTCGGGTTGGAGAGGACCTCGTAGGCGTTCTGGAGTTCGGCGAAGCGTGCCGCGGCGTCCGGGTCGGGGGAGACGTCGGGGTGGACCTTCCGGGCCTGCGCGCGGTAGGCCCGCTTGATCTGGGCGGAAGTCGCGTTGCGGGCAACGCCGAGGATGTCGTAAAAGGTGGTGGAGCTCATCGCGGTCATGGCGGGCATCGCCCCCAAGTGGACCCCCGCGGTGGACCTTAGTCCGCCGCCGAGGGCCGCGGCGGGGTCCGGCCGCCGGGGAGGGGCTGGGCCTCGTTCTGGACTTCGAGGGCCTCGAAGTCGTAGATGAGCGTGGCGCCCGGGGGGATGCGGCCGCGGACGGAGCCCTGGTCGCCGAAGGCGAGATCCGGGGGAACGACCAGCCGCCGGCGCGTGCCCGGCGTCATCCCGAGCAGGCCCTCATCGATCCCCTTGACGCCCGTTCCGGGGACTCTGGTGCGCAGCGGCGGGCGGCCGCCGAGGCGGGAGTTCTCGAACTCGTAGCCGGAAGTGAGCCAGCCCGTGTAATGGACGGCGATGTTGCCCCCCTCGGCGAGGGCGGGGAGATCGGGGTCGGGAGGGACAAGGTCGATCACCACCAGACCGCTGGGGTGGCGGGCGACCACGGTTTCGGGGACGGCGGTGGTGAAGGTGGGCGCCTCGCCGGGAGCGGGGCCCCAGACCTGCCGACCGGAGGCGTCGTAGCCGCGCTCCGCGGCGGTGATGCGGCCGGGGGCAAGGGTGATCTCGGCGGTCGCCTCGGTCGCGCCGTCCCGGATTGTGGGATACGGAAATGGCGTCCGGGCGTGGAAGGCCTCGCCGTCGCGGTTGAGGACGAGATCCTGGGTTGGGGCGAGGCCGGAGAGTGAGAGGCGGGGGAAGACCTCGGGAGCGGCCCAGAGGCCGACAAGGGCGTCCCTGAGGCCCGGCTCGCCGGCGAGGTCGAAGACGCGGAGGCGGAGTTCGCCCTGGCGGCGGTAGACCTGGATGATCCCCTGGCGGAGCGGGTGGGCGGGGTGGCCGGCGCGGGCGAGCTCGAAGTACGCCGCGGCGGGGAGGCCATCGACCTGGACGGGGGCGCAGCGCCAGGTGAGCGAGGGAGAGGCGTCGTCGAGGGGGGGCGCGGCAAAGGCGCCGGTGAGAAAGCCCAGCACGGCCATGACTTCGTGGTCGGCGGCCTCATCAGCGGCGGCGGCCGAGGGCAAGGCGGGCGGGGCGGAAGAGGCCGCGGGGGGGGCGAGGAGGGGAAGGGAGGCGGCAAGCAGGATGAAAGCGAGTCGTTGGGTCATGAGGCGGATTG
>JBIQJK010000264.1:0-1904 GCA_044507535.1 Planctomycetaceae bacterium
GAGGGTGGTGGCGGCGGCGGGGGTGGGGATGGGGGTGAGGGCGTAGAGGGCGGCGGTGGTGGCGGGGGCGGAGAGGGGGAGGCCGCGGGCGAGGATGTGGGAGGCTTCCTCGGCGCCGAGGAGGGCGGTGAGGCGGTCGACGCCGGCGGCGGGGAGGCCGCCGTCGACGAGGGCGCCCAGGTCGGTGAAGCCGTTGTCGATCGACCACAGGAATGTGCTGACGGCGAGGAGGGAGTCGCCGGCGTAGAGGTCGTAGAGGCCCAGGACCCAGCCGGATTCGGTCAGGATCGTCGGGGCGGTGCCGGCGCGGCCGTCGTCGGCGACGGAGAAGACGAGCTCGGTGGTGAGGTCGGTGGCGGGGTCGAAGAACCAGGCGGAGCGGCCGAGGCTCCCCTGCGGGCCGCCGCCGGAGCGGTCCGTCGTGCCGACGACGACGCCGGACTGGTTGTGGCTGCGGACGGTGTTGGCGACGACGCCGCCGTCGGAGGTGTGCACGGCGTCGTAGAGGCCGATGCGGACGGTCCCCGTGTCCTGCGTCCAGGTCCACGCGGCGTCGCCGGCCTCGGCGGGGCCGGCGAAGCGACGGCTCGTGCCGATGACGCGGCCGGATTCAAGGAGGGCGATGTTGGCGCTGTGCTGGAGGCCGTCGTCGCGGGTGAACTCCGGGCCGGTGTAGAAGCCGATGCGGGTGCTTCCCCCTGCTCCCCCTCCCCCGGCGGGGGTCCAGACCCACGCGGCCTGGCCGAGGTGCTGCGGGCCGTTGTTGCCGCGGGCGCTCTGGCCCGTGATGAGGCCGGCGGCGTTGACGCCGCGGGCGAGGCTGTACTGGTAGCCGTCGGCGAGGATGAACTCGGGGCCGGTGTAGAGGCCGATGCGGGTGGTGCCGGCGGACTCGTCCCAGGTCCAGAGGGCGACGCCGATCCCCTCGTTGCCGGCGTAGCGGTTGCTGGAGCCGATGATGCGGCCGGCGTCGGAGATGCGCTGGTTGGTGCTCTCCTGGTAGCCGTCGGCGCGGGTGAACTCGGCGTCGGTGTGGAGGCCGGTGCGGACGGAGCCGGTGGAGGGGCTCCAGGTCCAGGTGGCGCGGCCGGAGGAGAACTGCGTTCCATTCAGGATCGTGCTGCGGCCGGTGATGCGGCCGGAGGCGTTGATCTGGTCGTTGCTGTCGGCGCGGCGGCCGCCGGGGCCGGTGAACTCGGGGCCGGCCAGGCCGGTGGCGACGAGGCCGATGTCGGGGTCCCAGGCCCAGGTCGCCTGCCCGACGGTAAGCGAGCCGTTGAACATGTGGCTGCGGCCGGCGACGAGGCCGGAGGCGCTGACGCGGTCGATGTCGCTGTACTGGGCGCCGGCGGAGGAGGTGAAGAGGGGGGCGTCGAGGAAGCCGAGGCGTTGGGTTCCGTGGCCGGGGGCCCAGGTCCAGGCGGCGCGGCCGGCATCCGCCCCCGCGACGAACCGGTCGCTGATGCCGGTGATGCGGCCGGAGGCGCTGCGGAGGCGGAGGGTGGCGGTCTGCGCGCCGTCGGGGGCGGTGAACTCCGGGCCTTCGTAGAGGCCGATGCGCTCGACCGCCCAGTATGGGGGGACCCATTGGGCGAGGGCGGGGGCGGCGGCGGTGCCGGTGACGGCGGCCGCGGCGGCGAGGAGGGCGTGCGTCGGGGTTGCGCGCGGTGTGGCCATGGAAGGTGCTCCTGTCGGGGCGGGGGCGTGCCTGTTGTTGATGTGGAGTTGGACGCTCGGCGGTGTGGATGTGTGAGCGTGGAAGAGGGGAACGAAACTGCTCCGCGGCGTACCGGTGCGGGCGGGGGGCGGAAGGTACCATGGCGGCCGCCCGGCAGAGAACCGGGGCGCCGTCGTGCGCGCCGGATCGCTTGCAGTCTCGCGCAGTAGCAAGGCGACCGCGCCCG
>JBIQJK010000107.1:0-12088 GCA_044507535.1 Planctomycetaceae bacterium
CCGTCACGCCGAGGATGAGCCCCCTCCCCCCTCTCTCCTCTCTGTCCTCCACCCCACGGCGAATCCTCGGGTCTTCCCCTCCCTTCTCCACCTCCCCTCCCTCGAAGCCCCCGCCCTGAGGGCGGGGGTTGGGGGTGGGTTCCCTCTTCGCCCCTTCACCTCCCTACTTCCCTCGCTCCCCCGATTCGACACCCCACCTCGAATCCCCGACAATCCCCCGAGGCATGCACGCGCTCCCCATCACCCCCCAGTCCTTCATCGCAAAGTGGTCCCGCGTCGATCTCCCCGAGCGCGCCGCCTCCCACGAGCACTTCCTCGACCTCTGCCGCCTCCTCGGCCAGCCCACCCCCGCCGAGCACGACGCCACCGGCGCCGACTACGCCTTTGAGAAATCCATCCCCGTCACCGCCGCCGCCTCCCTGGGAAGCCGGGGAGAACGAGGCTTCGCCGACGTCTGGTGGCGCAACAAGTTCGGCTGGGAGTACAAGCGAAAAGGCAAGTACAGATCCCTCGCCGACGCCTACCGCCAGCTCCAGGTCTACCGCGAGGCCCTCGGCAACCCGCCCCTGCTCATCGTTTCCGACATCGCCCGCACTGATGGGCAGTCAATGAAGACCCCGTCGGCGTGGTATTCTATGTCGAGCAAGTAATGACGAGGATGGCACAAATCAGTGCCGAGAGCTTGAGTAGCATGTCGGATCAAGTAGACTCTACGCCATTCTCAAATGGAGTGTTGAATGAAAGCTAGGTCGATTCGCGATCCGTTGCATGGCTTCGTTCATCTAACGCCCGAGGAGTGGCGCGTCGTTCACGCGCGTGCATTTCAGCGACTGCGTGACATCCATCAGCTGGGCATGGGGCATATGGTGTATCCGGGGGCAAGCCATACTAGGTTCGAGCACTCACTCGGATGCTTGTGGATAAGCACCCGCATGTTTGAGTCAATAATGGCGAATCCGACAAGCCAAGGCCTTTGGAACGATATTGCAGAAAGCCGCGATCACGAGCACTACAGGCAGGTATTGCGGCTCGCATCGCTGCTTCACGATATCGGCCATGCGCCATTCTCGCATACAGGCGAGCACTTGTTCATTCCTAAAGATCGCTCGCCAGATGACAAGGCTGCTAAGAAGCAGTTCACGCATGAACATGTGACTGCTCGCCTCATTCGTGAAACTGAGATCGCAAAGCTAATTCAAGACTGCGGTGTGGATCCAGAAGAGGTGATCTTTGTTGCAACCGAACCCGATCGATCTGGGTTGCCGGACAAATTGCAAAGATTGGATCTTGAGATTTTAAATTCAATACTGACCGGCGAACTTGGTTCTGATCGGTGCGACTATTTATTGCGAGATGCACATCATTCGGGTCAGCCAGCAGGCGAGTTTGATCTGGAACGCTTAATTCAACAGCTGCGCTTAGTTGAATATAATGGCGCAGTATATCTTGGGCTGAGCGATGGAGGGTGGATAGCCGCTGAGCAGATGATTGCGAATCGTTATGCGGCATATATCAATCTCTATTTTCACAAGGCAAAGCGTGCGTACGAACTGCATCTTGTGAAGTTTCTTGAGGCGTGGCTTCCAGATGGAAGATTTCCCGAGGACGTGACACGGTTTCTTGGTATCAGCGACTCTGTTGTGACCGCAGCAATTATCAACGCTGCAAACGATATCGGAGCCGCGGGACATTCTCATGCGAAAGTGTTCTTCGACCGGTCTCACTTCAAGCCGGCGTTCGAGCGGACGTTGGCCGATCTCGGCCGCGGCGTCGATCGGCGTGAAATGCGTCTCATTACACCCGAGGAATGCACGGAATTTGCGGCAAGTGTTCGGAAAGCGTTTGATGGTTCGGTGTTCGTTGATATACTCGATCATTCTGCTACGAAGATTCGACAGTTTGACCACAAGATCTTGGTGGCAATGAAGAGCGGCACCCGATACCTTGACGAACTTTCCGAGATTGTCTGCGGTATGGACAACAGAATCTGGCGTTTCCGCGTCCATTCCAATCCGCGAGAAGCCGAACATGTGCGGCGATGGTGTGAGAAAGAGTGGCAGAAGATGACCGTCGCAAAGAAGGGGACCGAATGAGCGAGTCTGTATGGATTTTACGTGCTGTGACGGAGCTGCAGCGGAATGGCAGTTGGACAGGTCGCACGCACGTGCACAAGCTGTTATATATGGCCGATCGCTTACTTGATATTAAGCAGCCATTTGAATTCGAATTATATCGATTCGGCCCATACAGCTACGCATTGGATGCACACTTAAGACTGCTCGAGGGAATCGGATTGATCCACCGAGAGCAACGTCACGAGGGTTATGGCCCGAGCTATCGCGCAAGCGATGGGTGGGATGTTATGGTGGCCGGTTCGCACGGGATCAATGAAGCCGGAACGCAGAAACTTGCGCCGCTAGCAAAGGCGCTTGGCGATATGCAGGCAGCAGATCTCGAAGTTATCGCCACATGCCTTTGGGCGATTCGCGACGAGGAACTTACGGAGGATCAAGCGATCATCCAGCGTGTGTTGCACTTAAAGCCTAAATATCCGGAGATGTTTGTAGGACAGAAACTATCCCAGTTAAGAGACATTGGATGCAAGTTGGAAGTCGTGCTTTAGGTGATCGGCAGTAGGATATATTCTAATTGTGTTGCTGTGTTTACGCGCTACTGTTGCACCTGCACCGGCTGCCTCACTTGTGTCTACATCGCTGAGGTCGCACGCGACCTAGACGACTAACGCAATCGCTGGCCGAACCCTGTTGGATGGATCGACGCCATCCCCGTGTGCATCGACGCCGCCGACGACTTCTCCGACGTCCCCGCCGACGCTCGCCCCCTCATCCGCCACTCCGCCATCATGGCCGCCGCGGCCAAGGACCCCCGCCTCAGAAAACGCACCCTCACCAACCTCTACAACGCCCGCCCCACCTGGCTCCGCCTCGCCCACGAAAAACTCGACCGCGCCGTCCTCGCCGCCTACGCCGCCACCGACGAGGGCGGCGACTGGCACGAATCCTGGGCCGAAGTCTGGACCGAAACCGGCGCCGGCCAACCCCTCCCCGAGTCCCACCCTCTCCACACGCGCCGCACGGAAATCGACGAAAAAGTCCTCGCCCACCTCCTCCGCCTCAACCACGCCCGCGCCACCTGACCCCCCTCTCCCGTGGCACGGGCTTTTAAGCCCCTGTCTCCCCCTCCTCCCCGCCTCAACCGATCCCACGGGCGGACAAGCCGCCCGTGCCACTTCCTCCCCTCCTCCGCCCCACCCTCCTTCTCCCACTCCCCTCCGCATTCCCCCGCTCCCTCCGCGACCCCCGCGTTCCCGTCCTTCTCTTCCGCCTTCCTTCGTCTTCTTCTTCGAGTCCTTCGCGACCTTCGCGTTGAAAATGCCTTTGTCTTCTCTGTGCCCTCTGTGCCTCTGTGGTGAATCTTCTTCTTCCGCTTCTTCTTCGACTCAACCCCCAACCCCCTCCCTCCGTATCTCCTCCACAATCCGCCCATGCAGCCGCGGCGGCGCCACCACGATCCCCCGGTTCTTCTCCAATCCCCGCCCCTGCCCGAAGTCCAGCGGCGCCCCCGACGCATCCGAGACCAGGCACCCCCCCTCCATCGCGATCAGCGTGCCCGCCGCGTGGTCCCAGATCCGCTCCACGTAGTCCCTCCGCCGCGGCAGCCGGATGTACGCGTCCGCCTGCCCGCGCCCCACCACCGCGTACTTGCACTGGCTGTCCATCCGCACCGGCTCGCGCACGCTCCCCAGCTTCGAGATGATCCGGTTCGTCGCCTCCTGGTCCGCGTGCCCGGGGTCCAGCGGCGCGCACACCGTGATCGGGTCTCCCTCCGCGTGCTCCACCCGCCGGATCTGCAGCGGCTCGGCCTTCGGGTCGTCCCCCGGCAGCTCCCACAGGCCCAGCGGCGTCGTCGAGTCCCCGCCGCGGACCGCCAGGTAGATCGTCCCGTGCGGGTCCGGCTCATCCGGCGGCCGCCCGAAGTCCCGCGACAGGTTCGGGCACGCCATCGCCGCGATGATCGGCTCCCCGTGGTAGATGTACGCCAGCGCCACGCAGTACTGCCCCCCGCGGATGAACCCCTTGGTCCCGTCGATCGGGTCCAGCGTCCAGAACTCCAGGTGGTCCGGATCCCCCGCCCCGCAGTCCACCGCGTCCACCAGCGACTGCTCGTCGCACCCCGGCCAGAACTCCTGCACCGCCGCCAGCGTCGCCGCCAGCTGCGCCCCGTGCTTCGGGTTCCTGAGGTACGCGCTCGTCTCCTCCCCCACCAGGCGCAGCGCATCCGGCCCGCTCAGCGGCGCCCCCAGCCGCTCGGCCAGGATGTACGCCACGATCGCCTGGCTCGCGAAGTCCGCCACCGTCACCGGCGAGTCGTCGTCCTTGACGATCTCCCGCAGGGCGTCCTTGCTGCTCTGGACCAGCTTGCAGATCCGCCCCGCGGCATAGACAGCCTCCCGGGCGGCGGCGACGAGTTCGGCGGTGTCAGGCATATCCCGATTATCGCCCGCCCGGCGCGCCGCGTCCCCCGGGCGCATGGCGGCGCGTTCATGCACGCGGCCGCCCAGCCATGCGCCCGGCCGATCCGCTGGCTGTCTTCCTTCCTTACGCCGGCATGCCGCCCAGCGGCGTCGCTCGCCCGCACCGCCACCGGCGCGGCCACCGGCTCGCGGCTCGTCGGCTCGATCACCAGCGCATCCGATTCGATCACGAACGTCGCCCGCCGCCCCGCCGCGACGGTGACCGTCCGCGTCACCTCGGCGTCCTCGTCGCCGGCGTCGGCGAGGCTGATCGTCGTGTTCAGCGTCGGGCTCTGCGGCACGAACACCTCCGCGGCGGCGAACGCCTCGGTGACGCCCTCCCCCGGCGTGCCGAACGCCCCCGCCGCCAGTCTATCGGGCGCCGCCCACCCGGTGTAAGCCATCGCCCGCCGCGACCCCGCGCACCGGCCACCCGGCCGCGATGATCGATCGCCGGCGACGTGTTCAGCCGCGTGAGCCGCCCCACGGGAACGCCGATGGCCCCGAAAAAAGAGCCCGCCCCCTCCACGAGGCTGGGGGCGGGCCGAAGAGGAATCCCACGCTCCGGCGCGGGCCGCGCGCCCGCCGCCGTCAGACCGGCAGCGCCAGGGCGAGCGGCGTCAGCTCCCCGAAGGGCTGCCCCAGCGTCCCGAAGCCGCCCGCGGCGTTGTCGCCGCCGAGAGTCAGGTCGTAGTGCCGGAACTGCATCACCACCGGCGTCTCGGAGGTGACCTGCACGCTGTAGAAGTTCCGCCCCGCCGCGGCCTGCTCCAGCAGCGGCTCGAAGCTGTGCAGCTCCAGCAGCGCGCTCTCCCCCGCCGGCAGCGCCAGCAGCTGCGAGATGCTCGTCCCGTCCGTGAAGCGGAACGTCACCGTCGCCGTCGCGGCGGCGTCGCGCGGGTTGAAGACCGCCAGACTCTCGAACAGGTCCTCGCCGGCCCGGCTCGGGTCCATGAACCCCTCCGCGCTCAGCCAGTTCGTCCCCGCCAGGGACGAATACCGCGTCGAGGCCGCGTCCCCGCGCTCCACGTGCACGCCGCCGGCGATCACCGGCCGGTCGCTGGAGAACGTGACCGCGAAGTCCTCCGCCCCCAGCTCCCCGCGGATGTCGTCGAAGTCCAGCGACGCCAGCCCGCTGGCCGGCAGCGTCAGCGTCCGCGTCACGGTTGCGCCCGTCGGCCCGATCGGCGCCGCCCGGACCGTCACGGTCCCGTCCTCGGCCGAGCGGTTCAGGAACGAGATGCGCTCGGAGAAGCCGCTGTCGTCGCCGTTGTCCCCGATCGTGCCCAGCGGCGCGGCGCCGCTGGTGACCCCCTCGCCGGTGACGCCCAGTTCGGTGGTCCCGACCTGCTCGTCGTCGCCGATGTCGAACCGCGAGAGGGCCGCGACGATCGGCTGGTCCGAGGTGACGACGATCCCCAGCCGCTGGTCCTCCGGCAGCCCCAGCTCGCCGATGTTCAGCCCGCCGCGCTGGTGCGCCGGCGTCGTCACCGTCCGCGTGGAGGTCCCGCCGAGGGTGGTGAAGAAGGTCACCGTCACCGCAGCCGGCAGCCCGGTGGTGTTCTGCCAGACCAGGAAGCTGAACGTGTCGTCGTCAACCTCCGTCTCGGCGAAGGACCACGACGTCGCCGCCTCGCCGGTGAACGCCTCGCCCGTGGCGGCGCCGAAGTCGAAGTGGCTCAGCGTCGCGGCCACCGGCAGCGTCGAGCGGATCTCGATCGCGTACGGCTCGTCCGCGAAGGTCGTCCCGCCGGGGAAGTTGCGGATCGCGTCGGTGAGCGTCACCCCGCCGCGTGAGTTCGGCGGGATCACCTCGGTGAAGACGACCAGGTCGCGGACGTCCCCGGCCGCGGGCGTGCGCTCCCGCCGCAGGATGACGCGCACCGAGGCGGGCTCGTCGTTGAAGTTGGCGATCGGGACGAACTCGCTGATGTTCTCCCCGCCGATGAACCCCTCGGGGTAGTAGATCCGCTCGCTGAAGAACAGATCGGCGCCCGTGGCCTTGAGCAGCTGCGCGTCGGTGATGCCGACGAACGCCCCCGGGTTCGCCAGCGGCGCGGCGGGGTCGAAGCCGGCCCGCACCGGCACGGAGTTGAACGGCCCGTCGATCGGCCCGATCAGCGGCCCGAAGAGCGCGGGCGGCAGGAACTGCTCGTCCAGGTCCGCCGTGTCCAGCCCGGCGATCGCCTGCACGACGTCCCAGCTCCGGTCGTCGAGCACGCGCCCGAAGACGATCGTCGCCCCCGGCCCGGTGTCCAGCTCCGGGTTGTCCGAGAGGTTGAAGAAGAACTCGGGGGTGATGGCCCCGCCGGTGGGGCCGAAGTTCACCGCCGCGACCGTCCGCTCCGCGTTGGGGAGCGTCGGCACGTCGGCGACCTCGGTCTGCTGGAACTGCCCGGTGGTCTGGTAGAACTGCGGGTCCATCGGCCGCCCGGCCTGGAGGATCTCGCCGGGGACCAGCCGCGTGAAGGCCGTCAGCGGGTAGCGGCTGAGCCCGTCGAGGAAGGCGAAGACCGCGCCGGGGGCGGCGTCGGGGAAGAGCTCCAGGTCGATGTCCCCCAGCGGCGTCTCGATCCGGACGACGGGGTCGTCGGGGTCCAGCAGCGCGTCGAGCGTGGGCAGCGGCGCGGTGTCGAGGAGGAGTCGGCGTTCCAGAGGCTCGGCGCGTCCCGCGCCGTCGCCGTCGCGGCGGACATTGGCGAACATAACCATCGGTGTGCCCCTCGGGTTTGGTGGTGACGCCGACTCTATCAGCGGACCATGGGGCGCAGCAATGGGGTCGGCCGCCTCAAGAATCCCGCGTTTTGCCGCGGAGTTCCCGCGGGAAGCCGGGCGCACGGCCCGCACCCGCAACCGTGTGGCCGGCTACGCGCCGAGCGACGACTCGTACCAGCGGATCGTGCGCTTGAGCCCCTCCTCCAGCGGCGTCGCCGCCCGCCAGCCGAGCAGCTCGGCCGCGCGGCGGGTGTCCAGGCGCCGCCGCGGCTGGCCGTCGGGCTTGGACGGGTCCCAGGCGATGCGCCCGGAGAAGCCCGTCAGCCGCGCGATCAGGCCGACCAGGTCGCGGATCGTCACCTCGCTCCCCGCGCCCAGGTTGATCGGCACGGGGTCCTCCAGCCGCTCCGCGGCCAGGACGATCGCCTCGGCGACGTCGTCCACGTAGAGGAACTCGCGCGACGCCGAGCCGGTCCCCCAGCAGACGATCTCCTCGTCGCCGCGCCGCCGCGCCTCGACGCACCTGCGGATCAGCGCGGGGATGACGTGCGAGGACTCGGGGTCGAAGTTGTCGTGCGGGCCGTAGAGGTTGACCGGCAGCACGTACGCGCCGCGCATGCCGTACTGCCGCCGGTACGCCGCGAGCATCTCCCCCGCGGCCTTCTTGGCGATCCCGTAGGGGGCGTTGGTCTCCTCCGGGTAGCCGTTCCAGAGCTCCTCCTCGCGGAAGGGGACCGGGGTGTGCTTGGGGTACGAGCAGATGGTGCCCACCTGGACGAAGACCCCGCCGCGCTCCGCGAGCCCGTCGAGCCGCGCCTGCTCGATGAGGTTGAGCGCCATGGCCATGTTGGCGAAGAAGAACCGCCCCGGGCTGGCCCGGTTGGCCCCGATGCCGCCGACCTCCGCCGCGAGGTGGATCACCACGTCCGCCCTGGCCCCCTCGACGCGAAAGGCGTCGCGGTAGACCCGGGCCGCGTCGGCCTCCTTGCTCAGGTCGTAGTGGGCGCGCCGGGGGATGAAGATGCTGGACTCCGGGACGCCGCGATCCCGCAGCACGCGCACGACCTGGCGGCCGACGAACCCGCCGCCGCCGGTGACGATGATGCGCTTCGAGGCCAGGTCGATCATCGCTGGAGACTCCGCCACAACAACGCTACGCCGCGCCCGGCCGGCGCCGCACGCGGGCGAGCACCGCCTGCACCCGCTCCCGCGCATCGGCCCACGCGACCGGGGTGACCAGCCGCAGCAGCGCCAGGTACAGCGGCCCGCCGACGCCGACGATCACCGCGACCTCGGCCAGCCGCCGGCCGGGCATCTCCGGGAGCACCTGCGCCGCCGCCCACGCCCCCCCGATGGCCGCGCCCGCGGCGCCCATCGGGCCGGCGAGGACGCTGAGCGTCCCGCGGAACGCGGCGGCGGCGGTGGTGGCGCCGACGCGCAGCGCGACGGTCATGTTGATCAGGCCCATCAGGGCGTTGTAGAGGCTGACGCCCGCGGCGACTCCCAGCAGCGCCCGCCCCGGCCCGGCGAGGGCCGCCCCGCCGAGGACCGCCGCGAAGTACAGCCCCGTCCCGAACGAGGAGAGGACCACCAGCGTGCGGAAGCGCCCCTGCGCCCGCATGAGGCTGGTGGCGCTGAGGGTGCACGCCAGCACCGCCATGCCGATGCTCAGGATCTGCGCCGCCGGGATGGCCGGGTGCCACCGGGGCTGGAAGACCATGCGGATGAGCGGGTCGGCCAGCGCGGCCTGGAAGAAGCACGCCGGGGCCGCGGCCACGCTCAGCACCCGGGCCGCGCGGACGAAGGCCGCCGCCTGCCGCCGGGCGTCGTTGCGGATCTCGCAGAGGGTCGCGAAGAAGATCTGCTCGAGGTTCACCGTGACGATCTGCAGCGTCTGCAGCGAGATGAACAGCGCGAAGGCGTACACCCCGACGACCGCCGGGTCCGACGTCCAGCGCCCCAGGACGATCCGGTCCCCCTGGGTGATCGCGGCGTTGAGGTAGTACGTCAGCAGCAGGATGGTGCTCCCCGAGGCAAGATACGGCCAGCGCCTCAGCCGCAGCTTCGGCGACACCCGCGCCCCGGAGATCGACCAGACGATCGCCCCCTGCACCACCGGCATGATGGCCCGCGGCAGGACGAAGCTGTACGGCCCCATGTCCAGCAGCGCGAAGACGATGGTGAGCACCAGCACGCCGATGTTGGACACCGCCGCGACCGACGCGAGCGTGCGGAAGCGCAGGTCCATCTGGAGCCGGGCCATCGGCACCGTGTTGAGCCCCTGGACCGGGCAGCTCAGCGCCAGCACCGCCATGAGCCCGACGAGCTCCGGCGCGCCGTAGAACCGCGCCAGCACCGGGCCGGAGCCGGCCATGAGCCCCGCGGCGAGCAGGCCCATCAGCAGCGAGATCCAGAACGCCGCGGGGGCCCAGGCGCGGAAGGCGTGCTTGCGGCGCGTCAGCACCTCCTTCAGGCCCCCCTGCGGGAGCAGCTCGATGAACGTCGCCGCGGTGCCGCAGAGGGCGAAGAGGCCGAAGTCCTCCTCGGTGAGGATCCACGCCAGCACGATCTGGCCGACGAGGCTGACCGCCTTGAAGGCGGCGGTCTGCATGGCGAAGAAGATGAACCCGCTGGTGGCCCGGTTGGTCAGGTTGATCGCGGGGGCGGGGGCGGAGGAAGAGGGCGCAGGCTCAGGCGGCGCGGTCGGGGCCGGCTGCGTCGGGAGGTCTGGCGTAGCGCTCGCGTGTGACACGACGTCCTTTGTATGCGCGCCCGGTGGGCCGCCCGCCCGCGGTGAGGGCGGGGGGAGGGACGCGGCGCCGCAGCAGGGGATATCGGCCCCCGGCGGCCCCGGGTTTGCAGGTTGCCGGGTGCGCCAGCAGGCTTACGGGCGGTGTGGGCGGCCTGTTCGCCCCCCTTCCCCCCCTCTCCGCGCGGCGGGGGTGGGGCGGGGGCCGGGTCCCCCGCGGCGGCCCTACGCGGGCCGGCGGGCGCCGGCGACTCGGCGGACCCGCCGCAGAGCCCCCGCCGCGATCAGGCCGGGGACGTGCGGCAGCCGGCGGACCACGACCCGGGGCGAGGGCGCCTCCGCCTCCTGCACGCGCAGCGCGAAGCACCCGGGGTGGACGACCCGGCGCAGGTCCGCCGGGGTCTGGGCGGCCTCCTTCAGGCGCGGGTTCCGCTCCAGCCCCTCCTCGGAGGCGAAGATCAGCAGGTTCTGCGCGTACCACCACCGCACGCGCAGGTCGTCCCAGATCCGGCGGCGCAGGCAGTCCACCGCGGCGTACCCCAGGGCGGCGAAGCGCTCCGCCCAGTACTCCGGCCACTGCTCGTTGACGTGGTTGACGCCCCCCTGCCCCGGGATCGCCGCGGAGAAGAGGACCACCGGCGCGAGCCTCGTCAGCGTCCTGACGAGGCGGTCCCCCGCGTCGGCGGGGATGTGCTCGGCGACCTCGAGGGAGGAAGCGAGGTCGTACCGCTCGTCGAGGGGGAGGTCGGCGGTGAGGTCGAGGGAGCGGAAGCGGTCGCGCGGGATGAGCAGCTGCTCCGGGGCGACCCACGGCCCGTCCACGCCGCGGGCGTCCGCGACGCCGCAGTCCATGAAGACCCGTGGCCAGGCGCCGTTGCCGCAGCCGACGTCGATGGTGCGCTGCGCGGGCACGAGGTCGAGGACCATCGGGACGACGACTCGCGCCGAGGAGAGGGCGCCGGCCTGGTTGTTCTCGTAGAACGACTCGCCGTACAGGCTCATGGCCGGGGCCTCCGAGTTGTTGACTGATGCGGCAGGGGGAGCCCGCGGGGGTCAATCCCGAGGGTGGAACACCTGCACATCATGCCCGGCGTCTCTAAGCGTTTTTTCACGCCGGGCCAGCTCGGTGTCGGCCTCGACCATCATGTGGCAGAGCCGCTCGACGGTGGTGGAGGGCCTCCAGCCGAGCTTCTCCGCGGCCTTGGCGGCGTCGCCGCGGAGGTGGTCCACCTCGGAGGGGCGGAAGTAGCGGGGGTCGATCTCGACGTGCTCCTCGTACCTGAGCCCCGCCATGGAGAAGGCCATCTCGGCGAACTCGCGGACGGAGATGGAGCGGCCGGTGGCGATGACGTAGTCGTCGGGCTCGTCCTGCTGGAGCATCATCCACATGGCCCGGACGTAGTCGCCGGCGAAGCCCCAGTCGCGCCGGGCCTCGATGTTGCCCAGGTAGAGCTTGTCCTGGAGGCCCAGGCGGATGCGCCCGACGGCGCGGGTGATCTTGCGGGTGACGAAGGTCTCGCCGCGCCGGGGGGACTCGTGGTTGAACAGGACGCCGCAGGAGGCGTGCAGCCCGTACGCCTCGCGGTAGTTGATGGTGGCGTAGTGGGCCATGACCTTGGAGACGCCGTAGGGGGAGCGGGGGTGGAAGGGGGTCTGCTCGTTCTGCGGGCTCTGGGCGACGCGGCCGAACTGCTCGCTGGAGGAGGCCTGGTAGTAGCGGACCTCCTGCCCGGAGACGTCGCGGTAGCGGCGGACGGCCTCGAGCGTCTTCATCGCCCCCAGCGCGGTCGCGTCGGCGGTGTACACCGGCATGTCGAAGGAGACGCGGACGTGCGACTGGGCCGCGAGGTTGTAGACCTCGTGCGGGCGGCTCCTGGCGAGCACGGCCTCCAGGCTCATCGAGTCGGTGACGTCGCCGAAGTGCAGGACGAGCTTCCCCTCGGTGCGTGGGAGGCGGGAGTGGGGGTCCTGGTAGATGTGGTCGATGCGCGAGGTGTTGAACGAACTGCTGCGCCGGATCAGCCCGTGGACCTCGTACCCCTTGGAGAGGAGCAGCTCGGCGAGGTAGGAGCCGTCCTGGCCGGTGATGC
>JBIQJK010000108.1:0-11984 GCA_044507535.1 Planctomycetaceae bacterium
CCCCACTCACCCCGTCTAAACCGGCCATTCACCCCCCCCGCCGTACCGTTGACCAGCGCCGGCTCCCGCCGCGGCCGCTTGGTGCGGCCCCCGCGGCCGCGCCCGCGCAACGGAGGGCCGACCATGCGCACACCGCTCCTGCTGGCGACGACCGGGCTGACCGCCATCGCGATCCTCTCCGGCGCCGCCGCGGCGCCATCCACCGCCATCGCCACCCGCGCCGAGCCCGTCACCCTCAAGTACTCCTGGTCCCCCGATCGCCCCCTCCTCTACCGCCTCACCCAGCAGACCGACGCCGAAATGAGCGGCGTCCCCGGCCAGGGCGACGTCGAGGTCAGCCAGTCGCAGACCATGCGCCTCCGGCTCGACGTCACCAGCGTCGCCCCCGACGGCGCGGCCTCCATCCGCACCACCGTCGAGGCCGTCCAGTTCGAGATGACGCCCCCCGCCGGCGAAAAGGTCGAGTACGACTCCGAGGCCGGCCAGGGCCTGGCCCCCGACCCCGCCGAGGAGCGCCACCCCGCCGCCACCGCCATGGCCGCCTTCGTCGGCGAGTCCTTCACCTTCGTGATCGCCCCCGACGGCGACGTCCGCAACGTCCAGGGCATGGACGCCATCCTCCGCAAGGTCGCCGATCAGGTCGGCGACCCCGCCATGGAGGAGATGTTCCGCGGCAAGTTCGCCGACTCCGGCATGGAGTCCATGCTCGAGCAGGCCTTCAAACTCCTCCCCGACCGCCCCGTCGAGGCCGGAGAGTCCTGGCAGACCTCCCTCGACCAGCCCGTCCCCTCCCTGGGCACCCTGCGCATCGAGAACACCATGACCCTCGAGCGCACCGAGCCCGCCGACGGCGGCCAGGTCGCCCGCATCCCCATCACCGTCTCCACCACCCTCGACCGAACCGGCGTGGACGACTCCGAGCTCCCCGAGGGGACCACCATCGCCCTCGAGGACTCCACCGGCCAGGGGATCCTCACCTTCGACATCGACCGCGGCGAGATCAAGATCCTCGAGATGACCTCCCGCCTCCCCATGCGCATGACCATGACCATGGGCGACGAGGAGGTCACCATCAAGCAGGACGTCACCTCCATCGTCAAGTTCGAGCGCCTCGACCAGCCCCAGCAGCAACCCACCACCCCTACCCCCACCACTCCCCCCGACGACGGCGACGACGAGTAAAGCACCCATCGATGACATGCATCCAAGGGAGCCCCGGGCGCAAGCCCGGGGTTCTTCTTTTCCGCGAGCCCCTGCCCGAGGATGTTCTCACCACGGAGCCCACGGAGGGCACGGAGGAAGACAAAGACTCTTCAACGCGAAGGCCGCGAAGGGCTCGAAGGAAGAGGAAGAAGAGAAGGCCCACCACAGAGGCACAGAAACGCAGAGGGGGCGCAGAGGGAAGAGGGGAAAGGGGGTTGGGGCTGGATAAGGTCTGGGACGAGCGCAAGTGGAGAAGAGGAAGGCGGGTACACAGAGATCACAGAGATCCACAGAGGTCACAGAGGGGGAGCGGACTGGATTGGCCCGCGCCTCTCTCACACGCACGAGCGGTCGGGGACCAATCCATGGCCAGGCCACACAGCGCCCTCGCCAATCCTCTCCGCCCCAATCCCTGTCTTCCTCTGTGACCTCTGTGGCTCTCCGTGACCTCCGTGTTCCTGTCTTTTCTCCTTCCCCTCTTCCCCGCGATCCCCCGCTTACCCCGCTCCCCCCGCGTTCTCTTCTCTTCCGCCTGTCTTCGTGCTCTTCTTCGCGCTCTTCGCGACCTTCGCGTTGAAAATCTCTGCTTCTCTGCCCCAAGGCCGTTGCAAAAAGGCGCCCGGCGCGGTCTCCCGCGCCGGGCGCCCGTCAAGCAGGCGGCTTGAATCCGGCCGCGTCGCGGCGGCCGGGTGATCTCCATCAGTCGTACAGCGCCGACGTGCTCGGCAGCTCCGCGTTCCGCAGGTGCAGCGTCGTCTCGATCCGGCAGTTCGACCGCGTCGTCCGGCGCTCGGCGAAGAAGAACTTCAGCTGGTACGCCCGGTCGTCCTCCAGCCCGTGCTCGTCCGCGAACCGGTCCAGGTCCACCGTCTGCTCCACCGCCGAGTGCACGCCGCCGACGTCGATCGCCAGCTTCCCGTCGATGTACACCCACACGTCGTCGTCCCCGACGAACGTGAACACCTGCCCCGTCCCCCGCTTGTAGATGAACGTCGTGGACAGCTCGAACGTGAAGTGGTAGTTGTGCCGGTACGTCGGGTCGATGTCGTTGTACAGGTCCCCGTCGGCCGGGAAGAACCCCTCACGCGGCGTCGTCGCCTCGTTGTCGTGCTCGTGGAAGACGTAGATGCCCGTGTTCGGCTGCCGCACCAGCTCGATCGTGTGCTGCTTCGACAGGTTCACCCCGGGCACGTCCCGGAACCACTGCGCGAAGCTCGCCTCCGACGTCACCGCCGCGTCGCTGGCGGTGCCCAGCGACCCCGCCTTGTCCCCCAGCGAGCGGTTGAACGACGCCGGGCGGATGTTCCGCCCCTGGGCGTCGCGGTACTGCGTGTTGACCGGCCGCCCGTTGCGGTCCGCCAGCATCGGCTTCCCGTCCGAGTCCAGCGTCTCGGACGCGAGCCCCACCCGGTGCCCGGTGTTGTACCGCTCGAAGTCCGGGTGCCCCTGCGGCACGCCGTACATGCGGAAGTCCCGCACGACGCCCGTCAGCGAGATGCTCGACGGCAGGTGCGCGAACTCGTCCGCCTGGCTCGCCCGCGTCGCCCTCGGCGCCGCGACAACGGCCAGCCCGGCGACGCACGCCGCCGCAAGGACCGAGGCCGTAACCCGGCGTGTGGTACTGGATCCCATGCTTGCTCCTTTCGCCCTCCGGTTGGTGCGGCCGCCGGGCCGCTCGCCGCCGGCCGCGACGCCGCGGCCCGGCCGTTTGAGATATGCCAAACGACCGAAACCCGGGCAAGGTGGGCGGGCAAAGAAGAATGGCCGCTCGCGGCGGACCCGAACGCCTGCGACGGCTCGCCCGCCTGACGCACCGGCGCCGCCTCGGCGATCCCCCGCCCGCCCCGCTTCACACCCGATACGCCGCGCCAAGCAACGACGCCCCGCCGCGGGGGCGCCGGGGCGGGGCGTCGGGGTGAGGAGGATTCCTTGAATGTGTGGGATCAGTCGTACACGGCCATGACCGGCAGCTTCACGGCGGGAGCGCCCGGACGCCCGATCTTGATCAGGCTCGTCCCGCGCATGTCCACGCGGTGCGCCACCACCATGTCCCCCATCTGCGGCCCCTGACCCTCCGCCGTGCTGTTGCCCACCATCAGCAGGGTGGCCCGCGGGACGTAGATCGTCCCGGCGATCCGCAGGTCGCTCCCGCCGCGGAGCGTCATCTGCGTCGTGTTCGACGACGGCTGGAACAGGACCATGTTGGCGTACGGCCCGCTGGTCATCGGCGACAGCGTCACGGCCCCGTTGCCGCCCAGGTTGAACTCGCCGGACTGCACGATGATGCACACGCCCTCGCCGGTGAAGGTCCCGCCGTTGATGCGGACCCCCTGCCCGCCGACGACGTACAACCCCGGCGACAGCGTCAGGCTCCCGTTGTTCATGCTGATGCCGTTGGGGTAGTACCCGGGCTGGAGCGTCGTGGTCCCGCTGTACGACCCGCCGCCGCGGTTCTCCATCGCCACCGTGGACGGGTTGATCGTCCCCGAGCACGGATCCTGGTACGGCGCGACGCTGGTGATGATCTCGCCCGTGCAGTGCGACTTGCCCTTGAACTGCGTCCCGCCGACCACGTACAGGTACGGCGCATCCAGGACCGCCGTCCCCGTCGTCGAGACCGCCTGCCGGTGCGACGAGTTCACGTACACCGCACGCGTGGGGATCTCCACCTCGGCGTTGCCCACCATCGCGAGCGCCTCGCTCCCCGACTGGTCCAGCACCACCAGCCCCGAAGGCGGCAGCGGCTCGTCCGCGAGGGCCGCCCCGGTCAGGGAGGCGCCCAGCAGGGCCGCGCTGGCAAGAATGGATGCAAGCTTCATCGTTCACTCCTGAACTGTCAGGACGCGTCCGCTACTCGTGCCGAGCCGCCTGCGTGACCTGCGTCCGAAACCCGGCTTCCTCCGTTGCCGCGGCCCGTTGCCGCGGCTCCCGTGGTCGCCCGGAACCGTTCAACGTGTGATGTGTCAAACGGCTCCGCGCCGAGGCAACCCGACGGGGCGCTCCGGGGGCCCCCCGGTTCCGGCCGCGACGTCTGCGCCGTCTGCGCCGCCCGCGCCCCCCCGGCCGGTCGGGAAACGTTGGCCGCTCTCCCGGGCCCCCCGCAACCCCGACCCCTTCTCAACCGGATGTGGAGAGTTCCCGGACGGCTTTCCTGAGGAGCACGCGCTGCGCCGGTCGATGTATAGTCGGCGTCGGCCCGGCCGCCCGCGGGGCGGCACGCGCCCCTCGCCGCGGCAGCCACCTCAGCGCGGAGTATCGGCGGCATGGACCAGTTCGTGATCCACGGCGGCACCCGGCTCTCCGGCCGGCTCTCCATCAAGGGCTCCAAGAACGCCGCCCTCCCCCTCATGGCCGCGGCCCTGCTCACCGACCAGCCCCTGGTCCTCCGCGACGTCCCCGACCTGGCCGACATCGCCAACATGCGCCGGCTCCTGACCGAGCTCGGCTGCGACGCCGACTACGAGCCCGCCGACGAACCCTCCGCCCCCGGCGGCGTCCTCCGCCTGCGCACCCGCGACGAGTCCCTCTCCCACGCCCGATACGACATCGTCAAGACCATGCGGGCCAGCATCTGCGCCCTGGGCCCCATGCTCGCCCGCCGCGGCCTCGCCCGCGTCTCCATGCCCGGCGGCTGCGCCATCGGCGACCGACCCGTGGACCTCCACCTCCGCGGCCTCCAGGCCCTCGGCGCCGAGATCCGCCTCGACCAGGGCGACATCATCGCCCGCGTCCCCCCCGGCGCCGCCGGCAAGGGCGGCCGCCTCCGCGGGGCGCGCATCTTCCTCGGCGGCCCCTTCGGCTCCACCGTCCTGGGCACCGCCAACGTCATGTCCGCCGCCACCCTCGCCGAGGGGACCACCGTCATCGAGTCCGCCGCCTGCGAGCCCGAGGTCGTGGACCTCGCCAACATGCTCAACGCCATGGGCGCCCGCATCACCGGCCAGGGCTCCCCGCGCATCACCATCGAGGGCGTCGAGTCCCTCCGCGGCACGCCCCCCCAGGGCTGGCGCGTCATCCCCGACCGCATCGAGGCCGGCACCTACCTCTGCGCCGCCGCCATCACCAACGGCGACCTCGTCCTGGACAACTGCCCCCTCGACGCCATGCTCGCCGTCGTGGACCGCCTCGAGCACATCGGCGTGACCGTCGCCCCCGTCGCCGACCCCATCGTCGAGGCCGTCACCAGGGGCCCCCGCGGCGACGGCGCCCGCAAGGACCCCTTCGCCCCCGACCCGATGCGGGCCACCGTCCGCGTCACCTGCTCGCGCATCCTCCAGCCCGTCGAGGTCACCACCCAGCCCCACCCCGGCTTCCCCACCGACGTCCAGGCCCAGTTCATGGCCCTGCTCTCCCTGGCCGACGGCAACTCGGTGATCACCGAGCGGATCTACCCCGAGCGCTTCCTGCACGTCGCCGAGCTCAGCCGCATGGGCGCCCGCCTGCTCCGCCAGGGCCCCACCGTCGTCGTCAGCGGCGTGAAGCGCCTCGTGGGCGCCCCCGTCATGGCCAGCGACCTCCGCGCCTCCGCCGGCCTCGTCCTCGCCGGCATGGCCGCCCAGGGCACCACCACCGTCAGCCGCGTCTACCACCTCGACCGCGGCTACGAGCGGATGGAGGAACGCCTCCGCGCCCTCGGGGCCGACATCGAGCGGGTGAACGTCAAGGCCGAAGGCGCCGTGCTGACGGCCGACGCCGCGGGGTGAGCGTCGGCCGCGGATCCCCCACCACGCCCCGCCCCCGCCCCCGACCCCGCTCCCCCGCTACTCCTCCCCGAACCCCGTCTCCACCAGCTGCTTCAGCGCCGCGCACGCCTCCTCGGCGTCCTCCCCCGTCGCCGTGATCTCCAGCTCCGTCCCTTTCGTCGCCGCCAGCATCATCATCTGCATGATGCTCTTGCCGTCCACGCACCCGCCCCCGCCGCCGCTGACCCGGGCCACCGTGATCCCGCTCCGGTACGCCCCCGCCAGGTCCACGAACGACATCGCCGGCCTGGCGTGCAGCCCCAGGCGGTTGACGATCGTCACTCTGACGGTGCAGGTCTTGGACACGCGGGAGAGCCCGGTACGTGGACGTTGCGCTGCCGACCCCTGGACGCCGCTACCCCGGGAGCTGCTGGCTGTCGGCCTCCTCCAGCAGCGTCCAGACCTCCTCGGTCGTCGCCGCCTGGCGGAGGAACCGCCGGAAGGTGTCCTTCCCCAGGTTCTTGAAGATCACCTCCATCGCCTGGAGGTGGTCCTCCGGCCGGTCCTGCGGGCTCAGCAGCAGGAAGATCGAGTACACCGGCTGCTTGTCGAGGCTGTTGAAGTCCACCCCAGTCGGCGACAGCCCCACCGCCGCCGTCATCCGCGTGATCGCCTGGTGCTTGACGTGCGGCACGGCGATCCCCTTGCCGAAGCCCGTCGAGCCGCGGCGCTCCCGCTCCAGCACGCGCGCCACCAGCTCGTCGCGCAGCTCCTGCGGGGCCGCCCCCGTCGCGAGCACCGCGTCGACCAGCTCGCCGACGACGGCGTCTCGCTCGCTGGAGGCGAGCTTGGGCACAATGGCGCCTGGAACGATGATCTCGGTCAGTTTCATGGCTTGCTTTCCGGGTTGTCGAGGGCTGGGGCGTCGGGGCTCAGCGGTTGCCCGTCTTGAGGCGCTCCTTGAAATCGGTCAGTTGCCGGACGGCCTTCTCCACCGCCTGGTCGATGCACCTGTACAGGTCGTCCCCCTTCCCGCGCGCGATGAAGTCGTCGTGCTTCTCCACGTCCACCACCACCTCCACCTCGAACTCCCCGTGCTTGAGCTCCTCCAGGACCACCTGGATCCGCTGCGTCCCGTCGAAGAACCTCGTCAGCTTCGAGGCCTTCGTCTCCGCGTGCGCCCGGATGGAGTCCGTGATCTCCAGCTGCTTGCCGACGACGTCGATGCGCATGTGCCTTCCTTGCGATTCCGGTCCGTTCGATCCCCGGCGCCGTGCCGGCCCCCGCTCCCTCCCCGCCGCGACGGCCGCGGCAAGAGTCCAGCTTAGCCGCCCTGCCCCCCCTCCGGCGCGGCCCCGCCCGACGCCGACGCCGCCAGCGGCGGCGGGCCCGGGGGCGGCGGCCCCGCCCCCCGCCCCTCCAGCTGCGGCCCCGCGCTCAGCACCCCGCCGGTCAGGATGAACCGGATCGCCTCGTCGATCGTGATCGGCGCGTCCAGCGCCTCGTCCCGCCGCACCGTGATCGTGAACCCCGTGAACGGCGTCGGCGTCGAGGGCACGAAGACGGTGATCACCTCCCCGCCCGCCATCTCCGACCCGCCGCGCAGCCCCGCCCCGGTCACGAACGCCAGCGTCCAGATCCCCTTGCGAGGGTACTCGATGAACACCACCTTCTTGAACGCCATCGACCGCTCGCCGAGGACCAGGTCCACCAGCTGCTTGACGTGCGGGTACACCTGCTTGAACACCGGGATCCGCGTCAGGAACCGCTCCACCTGCTCGTACAGCGACCGCCCGATCAGCCCCCCCAGCAGCAGCCCCGCCAGGTAGATCAGCACGATCGCCACCACCAGCCCGATGAACCGGAAGTACCAGTGCGCGTCCCAGAACCGCCGCAGCTCCTCCGCCCGCACCACCGCCCGCAGCTCGCTGTCCGGCCGCGCCGCCAGCGCCCGCGCCGCCGGCGTCGCCTGCGCCTCCAGCGCGCCGCGGAACTGCCGCACCTCCTCGTCGGTCACCTTGAACCACGCCGGCAGGTTCTGCTCCGGCACCGCCCGCGGGATCACCCACAGCACCCCCTGCCGCAGCGCCCGGTTGATCGGGTCCGCCACCTGCGCCTCGACGAACAGGTACGCCTGCACCAGCAGCCACAGCGTCAGCACCGACGGCAGCAGCACCGCCAGCCCGCGCAGGAAAAAACGCTTGAAGTCGCTGCCGAATGTGGGGCGTTCCTTGGCCATCTGCGTCGTCTACACCGCTCCGCTCGCCCCCGCCCCCGGCGAGGGCCGGCGGGAGGCCGGCCTCAGCCGCGAGGCCCGGCGGCGCGGACGGCCTCGGGCATGTCGAACTTCTTGTCGTTCTCCCGGAACAGCGCCGCCAGCTTCTTCGCCTGCGCGTCGTACGCGGCCGGGTCCTTCCACGTGTTCCGCGGGTTGAGCGCCTCCGCCGGAACCCCCGGGACCGCCGACGGCACGCCCAGCCCGAAGACCGGGTCCGGCTGGAACTCCGCCTTCGCCAGCGACCCGTTCAGGATCGCCGTCACCATCGCCCGCGTGTACGCCAGCTTGAACCGCGACCCCACCCCGTACGGCCCGCCCGTCCACCCCGTGTTCAGCAGCCACACGTTCGCCCCGTGCTTCGCCACCCGCTCGGCCAGCATGTCCGCGTACACCCGCGGCGGACGCGGCAGGAACGGGCCCCCGAAGCACGCCGAGAAGTTCGGCTGCGGCTCCGTCACCCCCGCCTCCGTCCCCGCCAGCTTCGACGTGTACCCGTTGATGAAGTAGTACATCGCCTGCTCCGGCGTCAGCTTGCTCACCGGCGGCACCACCCCGAACGCGTCCGCCGTCAGGAAGATCACGTTCTTCGGGTGCCCCCCCACCGACGGGATCACCGCCCCGTCGATGTAGTCGATCGGGTACGTCGCCCGCGTGTTCTCCGTGTGCTTCGCCGAGTCGTAGTCCGGCACCCGCGTCTGCGGGTCCACGTCCACGTTCTCCAGCACCGACCCGAACTTGATCGCGTTCCAGATCTGCGGCTCCCCCTCCTTCGACAGCTTGATGCACTTCGCGTAGCACCCGCCCTCGAAGTTGAACACGCCCCGGTCCGACCACCCGTGCTCGTCGTCGCCGATCAGCGCCCGGTTCGGGTCCGCCGACAGCGTCGTCTTCCCCGTCCCGCTGAGCCCGAAGAACAGCGCCACGTTCGACGCGTCCTTCTTGTCCACGTTCGCCGAGCAGTGCATCGGGAACACGCCCACCTCGGGCATGTCGAAGTTCATCGCGTAGAACAGGCTCTTCTTGATCTCCCCCGCGTACTCCGTCCCCAGGATCACCACCATCCGCCGCTCGAGGCTCTGGGCGATCAGGATCGGGCTCTTGACCCCCAGCCGCGACTGCTCCTCCGCCGTCAGCCGCCGACGCCCCGCGTTCAGCACCGTCCAGTCGTGCTTCCACACCGCCCCCGGCCCCGCCGCCGGCGTCCCCTGCGGGATGAACAGCGTCCGCGCGAACAGGATGTGCCACGCCTGCTCCGCCACCACCCGCACCCCCAGCCGGTGCGCCGGGTCCGCCCCCACGAACCCCTCGAACCCGAACAGCTCCTCCTGCGCCCCAAGGTGCTCGTTGGCGATCTGCAGCGCCGCCTCGAACGCCCCCGGGCTCATCGGCTGGTTCACCGACCCCCACCAGATCTTCTCGTGGATCCCCGGGGTGTCCTCGAGGTACTTGTCCTTCGGCGACCGCCCCGTCCGATCCCCCGTGCTGCACACCAGCGCGCCGTTGGACGCCAGCATCCCCTCGCCGCGGGCGAGGGCGAGTTCCACAAGCCTCGCCGGGGCGAGGTTCATCTGCACGCGGGAAAGGGACAGCTTGCTATCCGCGATGGCGCCGGTCGACATGGCCGCTGACTCCTGGTGGTGCCCGCCCGGGTCGAAAAAACGGGCCGGGCTACCACGATAGGCATTGGAGCCCTCACCGTCCGCTTGGATGGCCGCAACCGGCGAGCGCCGCCTCAGCCCCGCCTCACGACCCCCGCCCGCCCCGCCGCCCCGCCTCCCCGCGCCGCGTTGACCAGAGCGTCCCCACGCCCGTATCGTTGCATACGGCTGCCGCTCGTGCGCGCTCCCCCGGGAGCCCCGCCCGCCCGGCACGCCACGCATGGTGATCGTAGCTCAGCTTGGTTAGAGCACGAGATTGTGATTCTCGGGGTCGCGGGTTCGAATCCCGTCGATCACCCTTCCCCCTCTCTGCGCCCCAACCCTCCCCGGTCCGGCCCCCGCCGGACCGGTCTTTCTTGCGCCTGCTCCCCCCCGCGCCGACGTCCCCCCGCGCCTACCCCTCCGCCCCGATCTTCCGCAGCACCGCGGCGTTGAACGGCCGCCCCTCCCGACGGTACTTGCGCTCGAAGTTGGTCCCCACCAGCTCCCCCTCCCGCGCCGACCCCGGCCGCTCGAACGGCAGCACCTCGAACAGGGGGGCTTCCCCCCCACTCTCCCCACCTTTCCCATCTCCCCCGCTCACCGCCGCGAACTCCCGCTGCATCCACTCCCAGTACCCGTCGTGGTCCGTCACCACGCGCAGCTCCCCCCCCGGCCGCAGCACCCGCCAGCACTCCCGCAGGAACGGCCCCTGCACCGTCCGCCGCCGGTGGTGCCGCGTCTTGGGCCACGGGTCCGGGAAGTACAGGTGCACCACCTCCACGATCCCCGCCGGCGCCCGCCACCGCAGGAACTCCACCGCGTCCGCGTTCAGCAGCCGCACGTTCGACAGCCCGTGCCGACGGATCCGGTCCGCGGCGTAGGCCGCGAACTCCCGCGCCCACTCGATCCCCAGGTAGTTCGTCCCCGGCTCCAGCGTCGCCTGCTGCACCAGGAACGTCCCCTTCCCCGAGCCGATCTCGATCTCGAACCGGTTCTCCGGGCTCGGGAACCAGGCGCGCGGGTCCACCCGCCCGGCGTCGGGGTTGGTGATCACATCATCCGGGAGCGGGGGAAGCTCCTCCGGGGTGACAAAGACGCCGGTGGGGTCGAGCTGACGGCCGCGGGCAAGTCCGAAGGACACGGACGACTCTAGCTCGCCATGGCCGCGGCCGTCGCGGCCGCCCCCGGCGCGTACATCGCGCCGAGCGACTGCATCCGCGCCGCCTCGGTCCAGAAGTCGTGCCGCTCGATGACCACCGGCTCCCGGTCCGACAGCGCCCCCGGCTCGGCCGGACGCATGAACGCCGAGAAGCAGTCGTTCAGCACCGCCCCCCCCCAGGGGACCAGCTCCTGGGCCAGCACGACCAGCCCCGCCTCGGCCGCGAACCGCCGGAACTTCTCCGCCGACATGCTCGCCCCGCGCCAGTGGGGGTTCTCCACCGTCAGCTTCCCATCCGGGCCGGCGAAGGCGCCGAGGTTCGAGTGGTGCAGGAACCCCGCCCCCCCCGGCCGCAGCTTGCGCCCAAGCTGCAGCAGGTAGTCCCGCATCACGTCCTCCTCGACGTGCACCAGCGAGTCCCAGCTGAAGACGAAGTCGTACGCCTCGTCCCGGACCATGTTGAGCGACCGGCCGTCGTTCACGTACGCCTTCAGCCGCGCCCCGGCCCGCGAGCGGAACCTCCGCTTGCACTCCCGGATGCACCTGGGCACCAGGTCCACGATCGTCAGCCGGTCGCAGGCCCGGATCAGGTACTGCGTGCACCGCCCGTACCCCGGCGCGATCTCCAGGATGCTCTCCGCCGGCAGCCACCGCGTGATCCGCGGCAGGATGGTCCCGGCCCACATCCCCGCCGTGCCCCCCCACGCCACGGACCACTCGTGCCCGGCCTCGTTCTCCCAGGGATAGCTGCTCCAGAGATTCCGATTCTCGGCGACGGTCGGCATGAGTTGATCGCTCGCGATGAGCCCCCCACCGGATAGCGACTGCCCGGCCGCGAACGCACGGCCAACGCGGACTATAGGCCCCCGCCGCCACGCCGCCGGGTGGAGCGGCCCCGGGCATCGGACGCCCCCGCGACCGCCGCCCCCCCACAAACGGCCGCAACCGGCGCCGCGGCGCGGCGGCCGCAGGGCGGTGCACATTTCTGTGTTCTCGCCCACGCGAGCGAGCGCCGCGCCCCC
>JBIQJK010000109.1:0-11916 GCA_044507535.1 Planctomycetaceae bacterium
GCTCCCGCCGCCCCTGTGGAATGCTTACCCCTATAAGTTAGTATATACTAGCAACAGGGCCACCCACAGGAGGCGTCCGATGTCCGCGACCGATCCCGCCCTCCAGCGCCGACTCGACGACCTCGCCCGACGCTTCGCCGCCGCCGCGTGGCTCGTCTCCGCGGCCCTCCTCCGTCGCGCCCCCGATGACCGCGGCGAGATGATCGCCCCCTCCCCGAAGCGCGCCGGCGCGGTCACCGCCGCCGGCGCCGCGATGCTCGGCTGCTTCCGCTGGCTGGAGGCCCCCGGCACCTCCCGCGGCGGCGTGCTCGCGCACATCCTCGCCGCCGCGATGATCGTGCTGGCGCTCGCGGCCACCAGCACCGAGGCCGCCCGGCTTGGCGGGCTCATCTCCGCCGACCCCGCCGCCCGCGGCGCGGCCGCCTCCGTCTGGTGGGGCCTCTTCGCCGCGGGGCTGCTCGCCTTCGGATTCCGCGCCAACGTTCCGCCCGTCCGCCACGCCGGCCTGGGCCTGCTGCTGGCCGCGACGGGGAAGGCCGCGGTCTTCGACCTCGCCAGCGCCCCGCAGGAGTGGCGCGTCGCCAGCTGTATCGGGCTCGGCCTGCTGATGCTCGGCGTCGCAGTCGTCTATTCAAAGGTGTCCGCGCGCCTCGCCGCGGCGCCGGCTGCGTAGCCGCGGAGCCGGCGGACCGCCCCGCGCCCCGCCTTCCTCGCAATCCGCTCGTCGCGCGTCACATCCGGTGGTAGTCTTCGCTCTCCAGGGAGCGCGCCGCGACCGGCGCCGCCGCGCCCCGCCCATTCGCACGAGAAGAGACAGTTCCGTGAACACGACGCTGCACTACGCGCTCCGCCTGCTCGCCGCCCCCCTGGCCCTCGCCCTCGCCGCCGCGCCCGCCCTCGCCGGCCCCCTCGATCCTCCCCCCGGCCCCGTCGCCCCGACCCATAAGACGCTCACCCAGGTCGAGCCCCGCATCCCCGTCTCCGGCGCGACCACCCCCGGCGGAGCCGGCGAGGTCTACCGCATCACCCAGCCCGGCTCCTACTACCTCACCGAGAACCTCGTCGGCGTCTCCGGCCGCCAGGGGATCCGCATCACCGCCTCCAACGTCACCCTCGACCTGGGCGGCTTCACCCTGTTCGGCGGCGAGGACTCCGGCCGCGGCATCGACCTCCAGGGCGAGCTCGAGAACATCACCATCGTCAACGGCGTCATCAGCGGCTGGGGCAACCACGGGATCGACGCCTTCCAGGACGTCAACTGCACCTTCCGCGACCTCAAGCTCACCGGCAACGGGCGCGACGGCCTCAACGCCGGCGACCGCGCCATCGTCATCGATTGCATCGCCGAGGGCAACGGCGAGCAGGGCTTCGACGTCGGCCGGGACGCCGTCCTCCGCTCGTGCATCGCCTCTCTCAACGCCCAGCACGGCATCCGCACGGGCGACGGCGCCTCCATCACCGGCTGCACCGCCCGCGCCAACGGCGGCGCCTCCAACGCCGGCATCCTCACCGGCTCCAACGCGGCGATCTCCGCGTGCGCCTCCAACGAGAACGCCGGCGACGGCATCCGCACCGGCGCCACCGCATCGGTGGCCAACTGCTCCGCCCAGGGCAACAACGGGACGGGCATCGTCGTCACCGTCGGCTCCAACGTCACCGCCTGCTCCGCCATCGGCAACGGCCGCCACGGCATCGACGCCAACGAGCGCGCCAGCGTCGCCGGGTGCGTCGCCGCCGTCAACAACGCCACCTTCAACTCCGCCGGCATCCGGGTCTTCTTCGGCTGCACCGTCACCGGCTGCACCGTCTTCCAGAATGGCCAGGGCATCCTCGCCGACGGCGGCGACAACCGGATCGACTCCAACAGCATCACCTCCAACACCCGCGGGATCTCCATCACCGGCGGCGGCTGCTTCATCGTCCGCAACTCCCTCTCCGGCAACACCACCAACATCCACCAGGGCGCCGGCCCCAGCGCCATCGGCGAGCTCCTGAACGTCTCCGGCAGCGAGATCACCACCTCCAACGCCTGGGCCAACTTCGTGTACTGACCCCCCGGCGTTCCCCCCCGGCGCTGTCGCGGCGCGACTCCCGCTCATTTTTCTTGACGCGCCCGCCGCGGCGGCTAATCTTGGTTGCCTCACCTCACCCCTTCCCCCCAGGGCCGATCCCCATGCGTGCGATGAACCTCACATCCCGCCGCATCCTCAGTCTCGCGGGCCGCCGCGCGACCGGCCCCGATCGCGTCGGCTGATCGCCCCGCCCCCGACGACGCACACAACCACTGAGCCAATCAGGATTTGCGCCAGCGCGACGCCGCCGACGGCCCCCGCGCCGGCCGCCCGCACCCCATGCGCTTCGAGTGACCCATGAGCCGCCACAAAGAACCACAGGAGATCCCCGCCCGCGTCCGCGCCGCCCAGGAGTTCATCGATTCCTGCCACCGCGTCACCGACCCGACGGACTTCCTCTGCATCACCAACGCCCCCAGGCGCGAGCTCAACCCCCGCGAACGTGCCACCTACGACGCCGCGCTCGCCGCGCTGCGCCTCTACTTCCTCGGGGAGATGGACTACGCCGACGCGGAGCGCGACGACGCCGACGAGCCGGCCCAGCCCAGGTCCAGGAAGCGGCGATAGGGTGCCGGGATGCGGTCCGGCGCCCGGCGTCATCGCGCCGGAGCCGACCCCGCCAGCCGCCCCCGCCTCGGGACGCGGCGATCCTGCGCGCTGTCCCTGCCTCCTCAAGCAGGAGGACCGGCCGCGCCGGCCGGCGCGGGGCGCACCCTCGACACCCGGGGAAACCCGGAGCGGATCGTCGCGCTGCTGGAGCGTCTCGGGCGCGAATAGACTCCGCGCCCCGGCGATTGTTGTGATACGCCGGGGTTCTTCCCCACCGAACTTCTCACTCAGGAGCGTCGCCCATGCCCGCATCCCGCGCCTACGCCGCCCAGTCCGCCGCCAGCCCCCTCGCGCCGCACACCATCAACCGGCGCGAGCCCACGCCCACGGACGTGGACATCGAGATCCTCTACTGCGGCATCTGTCACTCCGACCTGCACCAGGTGCGCAACGAGTGGAAGAACACGATCTACCCGTGCGTCCCCGGGCACGAGATCGTCGGGCGGGTGACGCGCGTCGGCTCCGCGGTGAAGAACTTCAAACCCGGCGACCTGGCCGCGGTCGGGTGCCTGGTCGATTCCTGCCGCGAGTGCCCCGACTGCCGGGAGGGCCTGGAGCAGTACTGCCACGCCGGGGCCGTCCTGACCTACAACTCCCCCGACAAGCACACCGACGGCAAGGACCACACGTACGGGGGGTACTCCGACCGCATCGTCGTGGACGAGAAGTTCACCCTGCGCGTCCCGAAGAACCTGGACCCCGCGGCCGCGGCGCCGCTGCTGTGCGCCGGCATCACCACCTACTCCCCGCTGCGGCACTGGAAGGTCGGCAAGGGGAGCCGGGTGGGGATCGTCGGCCTGGGCGGCCTGGGGCACATGGGCCTGAAGCTCTCGCACGCGATGGGGGCCCACACGACCCTGTTCACCACCTCGCCCGGCAAGATCGAGGACGCCAAGCGCCTCGGGGCGGACGAGGTGATCCTCTCCCGCGACGAGGGGGCGATGGCCGCGCAGGCCGCGAGCTTCGACTTCATCCTCAACACCGTCGCCGCGCCGCACAACCTGGACGTCTTCCTGAACATGCTGAAGCGAGACGGCACGATGTGCCTCGTCGGCGCCCCCGAGCACCCGCACCCGTCCCCCAACGTCTTCAGCCTGATCCTGCGCCGCCGCAGCCTCGCCGGCTCGCTCATCGGCGGCCTGCGCGAGACGCAGGAGATGCTCGACTTCTGCGGCGAGCACAACATCGCCAGCGACATCGAGCTGATCCCGATCCAGAAGGTCAACGAGGCGTACGAGCGGATGCTGCGGAGCGACGTGAAGTACCGCTTCGTGATCGACATGGCGAGCCTGAAGGGGTGAGCGGGCGCCGCGCTCCGTGACCGCCGCGTGCGCCCCGCGAAACGCCGGGCCGGCCGGGAGCGCATCGGCGTAGCATCCGATCCGCCGGCGCGTAGGCGCGACCGGCGCCGAGGGCCCCGTGATGGCCGCACGTCCCAACGTCCGCTCCTCCCTGCTCGACCTCGTCCCGATCCGCGAGGGCGGGTCGGCGGCGGAGGCGATGCGGAACATGGTGGACCTGGCGCGGCACGCCGAGCGCTGGGGGTATCACCGCTACTGGCTCGCCGAGCACCACAACATCCCCGGGATCGCCAGCTCCGCGACGGCGGTGCTGATCGGGCAGGTCGCGGCGGCGACGGACCGGATCCGCGTCGGGTCCGGCGGGGTCATGCTCCCGAACCACTCGCCGCTGGTCGTCGCCGAGCAGTTCGGGACGCTGGAGACGCTCTTCCCCGGGCGGATCGACCTGGGGATCGGCCGCGCGCCCGGCGGGGACATGGCGACGGCGATGGCGCTCCGGCGCGGGATGGGGGAGAGCGTCGAGCGGTTCCCCGAGGACGTGCGGGAGGTGCTGGCGTACTTCCGGCCGGCGGCGCCGGGGCAGGCGGTGCGGGCGATCCCTGGTGAGGGGCTGAACGTGCCGGTGTACCTGCTGGGGTCGAGCCTGTTCAGCGCGAGCCTGGCCGCGGCGCTGGGGCTGCCCTTCGCGTTCGCATCCCACTTCGCGCCCGACCACCTGCACGGCGCGCTGGGGGTGTACCGCGAGCGGTTCCGGCCGTCGGAGCGCCTGCAGCGGCCGTACGTGATGGTCGGGGTCAACGCCGTCGCGGCCCAGACGGACGAGGAGGGGGCGCGGCTGTTCACGTCCATCCAGCAGCAGTTCCTGAGCCTCTTGCGAGGCAATATCGGGCCGGTCCGGCCGCCGGTGGCGACGATGGAAGGGATCTGGACGCCGCCGGAGCGCGAGCGGATCGACCACATGACGCGGTACTCCGCCGTCGGCTCGCCGGAGACCGTCCGGCGGGAGCTGGAGTGGATCATCGAGGAGACCGGCGCGGACGAGCTGATCCTGACGGCGCAGCTCTACGACCACAGTGCGAGGCTGCGGTCGTTCGAGATCGCGGCGGGGGTGATGGGGGAGATCGGGAGCGGGGCGGGGGCGGGGGGCGGCAGGGACCGGGGCGCGTAGCCGGCCCGGTTGTTAGACTCGCTCCCGATGACGACGAAGGCTCCCGGGACCAATTCCCCGCCGCCGCCACCCGCGCCGGCGGACTCCGCCTATTTCGACGCCATGCTCCACAGCCTTCCCGCGGCGTTCGCGGGGGCCGCGGCTGCGCCGCTCCGCGATCGGCCCGGTCCGCAGCGCTGCATCTTCACGCTGCGGCAGGTCACTCTTTATACATGGTGCGCCGTCGAGTGGCGCATCCTGACCGACACCAGGAAGGCCAAGGCGCCCATCATGGCCTACCGCGTGCAGCTCGACGAGGGGGCCACGCGTGAGCGTTTCCGCGCGGCGTTCGAGGCGGACCCTCGATCGGCGGCGCTCGAGCCCATCCTGCACCGGTGGGAGTGCCGCGTCCCTGAGGGCACGCTCACGTGGGCGATGCGGAAGATGCGGACGATCAGGGTTCCCCTGGCCCCCGGCGTCTCCGGCGCGGCTCCCGCAACCTTCCCAATCTGTACGTTGGAGGCCGGCGCGGTCATGTCGGCGCTCCAGGCCGAGATCGCTCTGGGGTGGCAGAACCCGCGCCGGGGTGCGTGGGACGAGATGATCGAGTTCTTTCACACCTTCTGGCATCGGCTCGAGTGCCACCTGGACGGCCGCCGCCCGCCGGCGAAGGCCCCCATTCCCCCCCGCGGCGGACTCGACGGGCACCTCGCGTACCTCGACTACCTCGAACGCCATCCCCTCGTCCGGGAGCCCGCGGCACGGCCCCGCTCACCCGCTCGCCGACGGTGCGGGCGGTAGCCCGGTTCATCGGTGACCCCGCGCATTGCAAGAACACGAGGGACTCCGGTCCTTGCAGATTGAAAGTTGATATCATCCATCTTGCACTCGGATCCCGACGGCAACAGCGGCCGTTGCCGGAGTTGACTCGTTGTATCTGATCCGGTCCGCACCGGCGGAGGGAAGCCGTTGGACGCCGAGCAGCACGCCGAGTGGATCGCTCTGAGCGAGGCGGCGCGGGATGCGCTGGCGTCGGGCAACTGGAGCCTTCGACTCGGGTTCTTCCCGTCCTTTGAGGACGCCTGGACGATCGGGCTCGCGAAGACGGCCGGCCGCGGGGAGGTCGGCTACGAGGTCCGGGCCCGCATCTGGCGGCGCGGCACGGACTTCGACAAGTTCCGCACGCCCGTGGAGCGACTCCGGTATCCACGTTCGCTGCCGCCGACGATCGACTCGGCCGCGGCCCCCATCGAGCGGCCGCTCGCAGAACAGATCATCGCGAGCCTTCAAGAAGTGCGGATTCCCGCCGTGCCGAAGGAGCGGCCCTGCGGCGCGGATGGGGTAGCGCATGAACTGTTCGCGGGCGATGCCTTCTGCAGCTGCGCGTTCCGCTGGTGGTCGGTGCCTCCGGAGGGGTGGCGGCCGCTCGCCGCGTGGTGGGGGACGACGTGGGCCGCGCTGCTCGACGCCCTGGGTGTGCCGATTGGGGAGCGGCCGCGGCTCGTTGATCGATCGGCCGCTCGCGGGGAATCCTGAGCAGGGAGGCAGATCGCGCCCGCGCGCCCCGCCGGGGCTTTTCGGCTCGGGTTCTGCTATCATCGGGCATTCGCTCGGGGCGCGGCGGCCAGTGGGGCCGCGGCTGAGATGCACCCGTTGAACCTGATCCGGTTCGCACCGGCGTAGGGAAGCGACCGATGGCCGACTCCACTGCACATCTGAAGACCCGGACCGCCGCTGGCCCGCTGGGGGTGGTCCGCGTCCTTTCCGACAGAATCCCTGATTTCGATGTTGCCGACCGGCGGCACACGAAGGCATTCCTGCCGTAACGCCCCGCGCGTGCCGCCCGCGCCGGTCGTCCCATGCGCTGCTTCACCCTCTTCCCGGAGGATCACGATGACGACTCCCCACGCCGATGATGTCCGCCCCACGCAGAAGCACCGCGTCCCGCTGATCGGCGCGCTCAACCCCGGCTACGCGGCGGGGGTGACGACGCCGGGGTCGTTCGCCAACGCGCCGGACGTCGGGGGGCCGCTGATGTTCTCTTCGCCTGATACCCCGGGGATGCCCCCGCCGTCGGACAAGACGGCGTGGGACTTCCTGCCGGAGGGGTGGTCCACGAAGCGGGTGGAGAGTCTGTGCGGGGCGGCGGACGCCGCGGCGTGCGCGCCGGCGGGGATGCGGGCGGCGGCGTTCGCGGAGGCGCGGGGGGGGATGCGGGTGGTGTACTACCCGGAGGGGTTCAGCCCGGTGACGCAGCTCGAGTCGGCGCGGCTGGGGATCGTGACGCCGCAGATGAGGCGGGTGGCGGAGCGGGAGCCGCACTTTGATGCCCTCTTCCCGGGGCGGGGGGCGGAGGCGGTGCGGGACGAGGTCGCGGCGGGGCGGATGGTGATCCCGGCGAACATCAACCACCTGAAGCACAAGCTCGACCCGATGTGCATCGGCCGCGCGAGCCTGACGAAGGTCAACGCGAACATGGGGGCGAGCCCGATCTCGAGCGGGACGGAGGAGGAGGTCGAGAAGCTCAAGTGGGCGGAGCGGTGGGGCGCGGACACGGTGATGGACCTGAGCACGGGGGGGGACCTGGACGCCTGCCGCGAGGCGATCCTGCGTGAGTCCACGGTGCCGATCGGGACGGTTCCGATCTACTCGATGATCATCGGGCGGAGGATCGAGGACCTGAGTTTCGAGATCGTCGCCGAGACGCTGCACCACCAGGCGCGGCAGGGGGTGGACTACTTCACGATCCACGCGGGGGTGCGCAAAGGTCATTTGAAGTACGTGAAGAACCGGCTGATCGGGATCGTCAGCCGCGGCGGGTCGCTGCTGGCGAAGTGGATGCTGGTGCACAACAAAGAGAACCTGATGTACACGCACTGGGACGACATCTGCGACATCCTGCGGCAGTACGACGTCACGTTCTCGATCGGGGACGGGCTGCGGCCGGGGGGGCTGGCCGACGCGACCGACGATGCGCAGCTGGCGGAGCTCGAGACGCTGGGGGAGCTGACCGAGCGGGCGTGGCGGCGGGGGGTGCAGGTGATGATCGAGGGGCCGGGGCACGTGCCGTTCGACCAGATCGAGTACAACGCGAAGATCCAGCGGCGGCTGTGCCACGGGGCGCCGTTCTACGTGCTCGGGCCGCTGGTGACGGACATGTTCCCGGGGTACGACCACATCACCAGCTGCATCGGGGCGACGGCGATGGCGTACCACGGGGCGGCGATGCTGTGCTACGTGACGCCGAAGGAGCACCTGGGGCTTCCGAAGAAGGACGATGTGAAGCAGGGGTGCATCGCGTACAGGATCGCGGCCCACGCCGCGGACGTGGCGCTGGGGATCCCGGGGACGCGGGACCGGGACGACGAGCTGACCAAGGCGCGGGCCGCGCTGAACTGGGAGAAGCACTTCGAGCTGAGCTTCGACCCGGACACGGCGCGGGCGTACCACGACGAGGACCTGGACGTGGACACGGACTTCTGCGCCATGTGCGGGCACGACTGGTGCAGCGTACGGATCAGCAAGGAGATCCAGGAGTTCGCCAGCGGGAAGGCGGAGGGGTTCGAGCGGGGCAAGCCGGTGCGGTCGGACGCGCTGACGCCGGAGCAGCGGGAGATCCTGGAGAAGCGCGGGGTGCTGAGCCCGGAGGAGATCCACCGGCTGGCGAGCAAGACGAAGAGGGCGATGAGGGAAGGGACAAAGGCACAGAGGCACACAGGCACAGAGGGGGGAGCGAAGGAGGGTGGGAAGCTGTCGTGCCACTCGGATTACGTGGACCCGGAGACGGCGAAGAAGGTGCAGGAGGAGAAGCTGGTGCAGCTGGATGTGAGGCCGGCGCTGGGGATTGGGAAGGAGGATCGGGTGGTGTGAGGCCAGGAGGGTCGCGTGTTCGGCTGGTTCCGGCGAAGGCAGAGGATGAAGCCCGAGGTGGCCACGCTCGTGCAGTGGGACGGGCATTCGATCATCATCGAGGGCCATGGCGGCGAGATCTCGCGGTTCCGGTGGGACTCGGTCCAGCGCATCATCGCGTTCAAACAGGACCTTCTCACCGTTGACCGAATCTGGCTCGCGTTTGAAGGGGAAGGCGAGCCAAGCAGCAGCCTCGGAGCCATCCACGAAGACGTGATCGGCTTTCGAGGGCTGGTGGACGAGATTGGTCGCCGGTATCCCGACCACGATCCAGCATGGCGGTCCAAGGTTGCGTTCCCGGCGTTCGCCGCGAACCCTACGGTCGTGTGGCAGCGCTCAATGGGAGCCGGGGCGCCGATCGCAGAGAGCGCGGAAAGCTGAACTCCGACTCGTCGCGAGCATCCCTGAGTCATGATGGTGCAGTGTTTGGAGGCGCCGGGGCTCCGCCCCCGGCACCCCCGTTGGATGTCTCAGGGACACTTGTGAGCCGCGAGGTGGAGGCCGCCCTCGGGCACCGGTTCTCCCCGGCTCATCCTCCTACTGTTCGGGCAGAAGGAGCGATCCATGGTTTCCTCATCAACCGACTGGCGCGAGCGGATCGTAAGCGACCCGGCCCTCCGGCATGGCGAGCCGGTGATCCGTGGCACTCGGATCGCCGTGGCGACGATCGTGGCGAGCCTCGCCGATCTGAGCGCGGGGGAGCTGCTGAGGGAGTATCCGCAGCTCACGCCCGAGGACCTGCGGGCCGCGCTGCTGTACGCCGCGGAGGCATCGCGGAACACGATGGTGGCGTGAGATCATGCCGATCGACGTCAAGCTCGATGAGGATCTCTCGCCGATGGTTGCCGAGCCGCTCCGGGCCGCGGGGCACCGGGTGCTGACCGTTCATGGGCAGGGGTGGGGCGGCAAGCCGGACAGCGAGGTATGGCAGGGGGTGCTCGCCGAGCGGGTCTACTTCATCACGGCCGACCGAGGGTTTGGCGACATCCGGGCATACCCGCCGGGCACTCACGCGGGGATTCTAGTTCTGAACGCAGACCGCGAGAGCCTCGCGGCGTACAGGGGGCTGATGGAGTCCGTCGTGTCCGGCGTCGGGATCGATGCACTTGCCGGCACACTCGCCGTTGTGTCGGCCTCCGGGGTGCGGATCAGGCGGCAGGGCCCGGGGCCGACCACCTGACTCGCGCTCCCGTGAGACACACCCTCAGTTCTGCCGTCATGCTCTTTGCTTCATCACGGCCTTGATCCCCGCCACCAGCGGCACGGATGGGAGCTCTGCGGATGCGGGAGCAGGCGAGGACCGCGGCACCGGCAATGCCGGGGCTCCGCCCCCGGCACCCCCGTTTGGGAGTGTGGAACCGGGGGCGTGGGGTGGGCGGACGTTCGTTCGAGGGGGAGTGGTGAAAGGGAGTCCGGGGAATGCGTGGTGTGCAGAGGCTGGCGGTGGCGGCGTGGGTTCAGGTGGTGCTCGTGGTGGCGGCCGCGGGGGGATGGGTGTGGTCGGCGTGGTGGCACACGGCGGCGGTCGAGGCGGTGAGCGACGATCTGGTCCGCACGGGTGTGGTGGACGCCGCGGCGGTGCCGGCGGTGATCGACGGGTATCCGTCGCTGGGGACGTATCTTCAGCAGGGGTTGGACCGGAGGAGTTTGCGGTGGGGGTATGTGCTGGGCCTGGTCGCGGCGGGCGGGTCGATGGTGCTTGCTGTTGGCGCGACGGTCGTCGCGGCGGGTAGTGGGAACAACGGTGAGGCGGCATGAGCGAGGGCAGGCTGTACAAGGCTGATATCGATGGCGACGGTGATGGGTTCGTCCTGCGCCTGTGCAAGCGGCCGGAGGTGGTCGGGCGCGGGGGGACGTTCGAGGAGGCGTATGAGGAGTTGGTGGGGAGCATCACGCTCGCGCTCGGCGATGGCGAGCCGCGGGTGACGTTCCGGGGGATCGTGCCGTCGCCGGCGGCGGAGCGGGCGTGGATGAGCGACCGGTGGGTCGCGGCGGTGGCCCGCGGGGAGTGCGTGCTGGAGTGGAACACGCCGGAGCTGTTCACGGGTGGCGTGTGCGGGCTGTGCGGGCGGCCGCGGGGCGCGCGGACGTCGGCGCCGCTCGTGGCGCGGCCGGGGTCGTCCGGGGACTACTGCGGGGCGTGGTTTCTGTGGGACGATCGGGCGGCGACGCACTGGATGAGGAACGGGTACGCGCCGGTGATCGTCTCGGAGCGGTTTCTCGGCGCGTGAGCGCCGGAGGAGCGGGAGGCGTTCAACTGGCGGCCGGTGGAGATGCCGGCGCGGGCGCGCACGAGGTACTTCGAGTGCCTCCCCGGCGAGTTCGCGCCGCTGCGCGTTCATAAGGCGTGGGAGCAGAGCTGGTTGCGGTGCGATGAGTGCGGCGCGGGGGAGCCGCACTGCTCGCCGATGGGGATCACGGGCGCCTTCGGCGGCAGCGGCACTCTGAGGTGGGTCGCCGCGGCCACGCTGCGGCGCGACTTGGTCCCCTTCGCGGTGGGGCTGGCGTGCGACTGCTCGCTCTACTGGCCGGTTGAGCGGGCGCTGCGGCTGGTCAGGGAGGATGGCGTGCGGGGGATGACGCTGTTCCACGCGGGGGTGATCCCCGATGGGGATGTGAATGATGACCCGACGCCGCTGTCGCTGGCGGGGCATTGGGGGAGGATGCGGGCGGATCGGCCGGGGAGCGACCTGGGAGCGCCGTAGCCGGGCGGGGGCTGGGTATGGGGGGCGCGGGTGTGGGGGCTTGGTGAGAAAATCTGGATCTGGGTGAAACGGGGGTGGCGTGGTTCCGAGTATTGGGTTAGTGTATACTAACTCAAAGGAGCATGCCATGAACACGGTCGTTGGTCGTCGGGACGCGGCGACGTCGGTAGAGG
>JBIQJK010000110.1:0-1814 GCA_044507535.1 Planctomycetaceae bacterium
GAGGGGGTGGAGGAGCTGGGGACGGGGTTGAAGTTGCCGGCGAGGTACGAGGGGTTGCGGGGGGAGATCGAGAAGAGATGGGGGAGGTTGCGGTTGCCGGGTGGGGGTGGGAGATGAAGAGGTGTGGAGGTGCAGAGGTGAAGAGGTAAGGAGGAATCCGCCCCCAACCCCCGCCCTCGGGGCGGGGGCCTGAAGGGGGCAGAGGGGCGGGAGAGGGAGAGTCAGGGGGGGCCATGGAGAGGGGGAGGGAAGCCGTGTTGCCCTCACCCCAGCCCTCTCCCAAAGGGAGAGGGGGCGGAAGAGAGGGAGGGAAGAGGGAGAGGGCGGAGCACGGCCGGGCGCCCCCCCAATCGCCCGGCCGTGGCACCCTGAATTGCTCGCGGTGGCACCCTGTTTTGGGTGATGTGGCGTGTCAGCGGCGGGGGCGGCTGGGGGGGGTGGGGCCGGTGGGTTGCCAGCGGAGGTCGGGCTGGGTGCGCTGGCGGGGTTGCATCTGGTCGGTGGGGCGCATGGGCTGGTCGGGGTCGCCGGTCATGCCGGTGGGGACGTTGAACTGGAAGCCCTGGGCGTAGGGGTGGGTGCGGCCCTGCTGGAGTGCGGCGGCGATGTTGGCGGCCTCCTGGCGGGCCTGGCGGGCGTCGAGGTCGCCGTTGATGATGTCGTAGGCGAGGTTGATGGCGACGAAGTTGCTCGCCTCGCTGTCGCATGAGGCGGTGATCTCGCCGCGGGTGCGGTCGACGGAGAGGCTGCCGTCGAACATGGCGATCTCGCCGACGGCGCGGGCGGGGACGTCGAGTCGAACGGTCTGCATCAGGACGTCCTCGTGGGGGACGGGGAAGTTGTGCTGGACGGGGTCGGGGTGGATGATGGTGCGGACCCAGGGGCCGTTGTCGTACCAGATGAGGAGGGAGTCGGTGACCTCGTTCGGGGGGCCGTAGGCGCGGAACATCTCGCGGGCGGCCTGCTGGGATGCCTGCGGCCAGTTGGAGATCATCTGCTGGATCTGCTGCTGGTCGCGGGCCTGCGGGGGAAACTGGGCGGTGGGGACGGCGCGGCCGGGCTGCTGCTGGCCGATCCAGCCGAGGTCGTACTGCTGGCCCTCGATGGAGAGGGCGTTGGCGGCGATGACGGGCTCGCTGCCGATGAGGAACTCGTTGCCGCGGATGACGATCTGGTCGCCGCGGCGGATGTCGAGGTCGGAGAGGCGGACCTGGCGGCCGAGGTTGACGAGGGTGGAGGATCCGTCGTCGAGGGTGATTTCGACGATGGTGTGCTGGGGCGGGGCGCCGCGGACGCTGACCTGCTGGATGTTCTGGACGCGGCCCTGGAGGGTGGCCTGGGCCTGCTGCTGCTGCTGCTCCCAGCCTTGCTGCTGTTGCTGCTGCTGCTGCTGCCATTGGCGGCCGCGCTGGCGCACCTGCTGGCCGGGGCGGTCCACGCTGACCGGCTGGCCCTCGATGGTCAGGTCGTGGGCGACGACGACCTGGCGGCCGCTGATGGAGCGGTTGTTGCCGCGGATGGTGACTTCGTCGCCGGGCTGGAGATTGAGGTTGGCGAGGTTGATGTTGGGGCCGAGGTCGAAGAGGTGGGTGCGGCCGTCCTGGAACTCGATCTCGACGATGGCGTGGGACGGGGGGGCGTTCTGGAGGGAGACCTCGCGGACGTTCTGGATCTGGCCCGAGTAGGTGGGCTGGCCGCGGCGCGGGGGTTGCTGCTGCTGCTGGCCGCGGCCGGGGAGCTGCTGCTGTTGCTGGGCGAGGGAGGCCGGGGCTGCGAGGGAGAGGGAGGCGAGGGCGGCGAGGGCCAGCGGGGTG
>JBIQJK010000110.1:1824-11876 GCA_044507535.1 Planctomycetaceae bacterium
ACCATGCGTGACCTCCTTTGGTTGCGGTGTTTGGGGAGCGTGACGCGGCGGCAGGGGGGGCCGGCGCCGGTCGCATCTGCTGCTGCCAGCGTGGAGCGCGGGCGGAAGAGGGGCGTGAGAGGCGGTTGCGAGGGTCGTTCACCGGGCGGGGGAGCGGGGCGGGTGTTTCGCCCGGGGCTGGATTGCCGTAGGCTTGCGGCGGGCGGGCGGCCGGTGGGGGCGGTGGGCTCGTCGGAGCGCTGCGATGCGTCGATTCCTGTCGCTGGTGTTGGTGGTTGTGGTGGTGGCGCCGCTGGCCGCGGCGTGCGGGCTTGGGGCGGCGGGGTCGGTGCGGGTGGTGAGCAAGCCGCCGGCGCGGGATGCGGGGGCGGCGGGGGAGGCGGATCTGCTGACGGTGGCGGAGTCGTCCGGGTTCAGGGCGACGGCGCGGCACGACGACGTTGTTGCGCTGCTGGACCGGCTGGCCGCGGCCGCGCCGGGGCGGGCGCGGCGGGTGGAGATGGGGACGACGGTGGAGGGGCGGAGCATCCCGATGCTGGTGGTGGCGGACCCGCCGGTGGCGACGCCGGAGGAGGCGGCGGAGCAGGTGAAGCGCGGGAAGCTGGTGGCGCTGATGATCGGGAACATCCACGGGGGGGAGGTGGACGGGAAAGAGGCGCTGCCGATGCTGGCGCGGGAGGTGCTGCTGCACGAGGGGGAGAAGGGGAAGGGCGGGCACCCGCTGCTGAAGGACCTGGTGCTGGTGTTCGCGCCGATCTACAACGCGGACGGGAACGAGCGGGTGGGGAAGGACAACCGGCCGGGGCAGGTGGGGCCGGAGGAGGGGATGGGGATCCGGGAGAACGCGCAGGGGTTCGACCTGAACCGGGACTTCGTGAAGCTGGAGGCGCCGGAGACGCGGGCGCTGGTGCGGGTGATGCGGGAGTGGGACCCGGCGGTGTTCATCGACACGCACACGACGAACGGGTCGTACCACGGGTACGTGCTGACGTTCGAGGGGCCGAAGGTTCCGGCGGGGGACGGGCGGATCGTCGAATACGTCAGGGACGAGATGCTGCCGCGGGTGTCGCGGGGGCTGGAGGAGGGGCGCGGGGTCCGGACGTGGTTCTACGGGGACTTCGCGGAGGGGCACACGAAGTGGGTGACGTTCCCCCCCCTCCCCCGATACGGGACCAACTACGTCGGGCTCAGAAACCGGATCAGCATCCTGAGCGAGGGGTACTCGTACGCGCCGTACGAGGATCGGGTGATGGCGACGCTGCACTTCGTGCGGGCGTGCCTGGAGGATGTGGCGGCGAACAAGGAGAAGGTGAAGAAGCTGCTGAGGGAGGCGGACGAGGGGGCGGTGGGGGCGGGGAGAGAGCCGGGGGAGGGGGATGTCGTCGTGCTGCGGGCGAAGTCGGCGCCCGCGCCGGGGAAGGTGAAGGTGGCGGGGTTCGTGGAGGAGGAGCGGGAGGGGAGGATGGTCTCGACCGGGGAGGCGCGGGTGTACGAGGTGGAGCACTGGAACCGGGCGGAGGCGACGCTGACGGCGCCCCGGCCGTTCGCGTACCTCATTCCTGAGGCTCTGGCCAAGGTGGTGGAGGTCCTGCAGCGGCACGGGGTGGAGGTGGAGGAGCTGCGGGAGGACATCGAGCTGGAAGTGGAGGTGTACCGGATCGACGCGGTGAAGCGGGCGGTGCGGGTGTTCCAGGGGCACATGCCGGTGACGGTGGAGGCGACGGCGCAGGAGGAGACGCGGCGGGTTCCCGCGGGGACGCGGCTGGTGCGGACGGGGCAGCGGCTGGGGACGCTGGCGGCGTACCTGCTGGAGCCGATGGCGGAGGACGGGCTGGCGACGTGGAACTTTCTGGATGAGCAGCTCGTGGTCGGGGAGAGCTACCCGATCGTGCGGGTGAAGTCGCCGACGCCGATCACGAGCGGGGCGGTGCGGCCGCTGGAGGAGGAGCGGGGGACGCCGCGGCTGATGACGTTCGAGGAGTTCTATGAGGGGGGGGAGGGGGGGGAGAGGGCGCCGAACCTGAGCGGGTCTCCCGTAGGCGGGATCGAGTGGCTGGAGGATGGGGAGCACTTCATCCAGCGGAAGGATAGGAAGGTGTGGCGGGTGCACGCGGCGACGGGGCGGGCGGAGCTCGCGCTGGACCCCGGGCCGATCGAGGCCGCGCTGGCGGGGCTGGCGACGATCTCGGAGAAGGATGCCGCGAGGCTGGCGGGGCGGGCGTGGGGCGCGCTGAGCAAGGACCGGTCGGTCGCGCTGCTGGAGCACGGGAACGACCTGTACTACGTGCGGGCGGACGGCTCGGCGGCGGGGCGGCTGACGAGCACGCCGCAGCGGGAGGAGCTGGCGAGCCTGAGCCCGGATGGGGCGTTCGCGGCGTTCGTGCGGGAGAACAACCTGTACGTGGTGGACGTCGCGACGGGGACGGAGCGGCAGCTGACGACGGACGGGTCGGCGACGGTGCTCAACGGGAAGGCGGACTGGGTGTACTTCGAGGAGGTGTTCGGGCGGAACTGGCGGACGTACTGGTGGAGCCCGGACTCGCGGCGGATCGCGTTCCTGCGGATGGACACCTCGCGGGTGCCGGAGTTCACGCTGGTGGACGACCTCGGGGACGAGCAGCGGCTGGAGACGGTGCGGTACCCGCGGCCGGGGGAGCCGAACCCGGCGGTGCGGCTGGGGATCGTGGGCGTGGAGGGGGGAGAGCCGGTGTATGCGGGGCTGGGGGCGTACGACGTCGATGCGAGCCTGATCACGGGCGTGGGGTGGTGGCCGGACTCGGGGGCGGTGTGGTGCTACGTGCAGGACCGTGGGCAGACGTGGCTGGATGTGGTGCGGGCGCCGGTCGGTGGAGGTGAGGGGAAGCGGCTGCTGCGGGAGACAACGGGGGCGTGGGTGGACAACCCGGAGGCGCTGCTGTTCCTGGCGGACGGGTCGTTCTTGATCACGAGCGAGCGGACGGGGTGGAAGCACCTGTACCGGTACGACAAGGCGGGGAAGGAGGTGGGGGCGCTGACGGGCGGGGAGTGGGAGGTGCGGGAGGTGCATGTCGTTGATGAGGAGCGGGGGTGGGTGTACCTGAGCGGGACGCGGGACAGCCACACGGCGGTGAACCTGTACCGGGTGAGGCTGGACGGGTCGGGGGCTGATGAGGGGGGCGAGGGGATCGAGCGGCTGACGAGCGAGGAGGGGTGGCACCGGGTGACGGTGAGCCCGAAGGGGAACCTGTTCGTGGATTCGTGGTCCAGCCGCGAGCGGCCGACGCGGGTGGCGGTGCGGTCGTGCGAGGATGGGTCGGTGGTGCGGATGGTGGACACGAACCCGGTGTATGCGCTGGAGGAGTTCATCCGGCACCCGTCGGAGCGTTTCCGGATCGCCACGCGCGACGGGTTCGAGATGGAGGCGGCGTGGACGCGGCCGGCGGGCTTCGACCCCGCGCGGAAGCACCCGGTGTGGGTGATGACGTACGCGGGGCCGAAGTCGCCGACGATCCGGGATGCGTGGAACCCGGGGGTGTGGGACCAGGCGCTGGCGACGGCCGGGGTGGTGACGCTGCGGGTGGACCCGAGGTCGGCGAGCGGGAAGGGGGCGGTGCATGCTTGGACGGCGTACAAGCAGCTGGGGGTGCAGGAGCTGAAGGACCTGGAGGATGCGGTCGAGTGGCTCAGGGGGCACGAGTGGGTGGACGGGGAGCGGATCGGGCTGTCGGGCCACTCGTACGGCGGGTTCATGACGGCGTACGCGCTGACGCACTCGGATGCGTTCGCGGCGGGGATCGCGGGGGCGCCGGTGACGGACTGGCGGGAGTACGACACGATCTACACCGAGCGGTACATGGGGACGCCGCAGGAGAACCCGGAGGGGTACGACGCATCGTCGGCGGTGAAGGGGGCGAAGGGGTTGAAGGGGCGGCTGCTGATCGCGCACGGGGGGCTGGACGACAACGTGCACCCCGCGAACACGTGGAAGCTGGTGCGGGCGCTGCAGCGGGCGGGGAAGCAGTTCGAGCTGGCGATCTACCCGGCGAACCGGCACGGGATCGGCGGGAGGCAGTACCAGCGGCTGATGTACGAGTTCATTTTGAAGACGATGAGGCCTGGGGGATCGTTGGCGGATGAGGAGGTCGCCGCGGGAGCAGACGGGGGGAGCTAAGGGTCGGTTTCAGGAGTGCGACGGTTGGTGGGGATAGGGTTTGTTCGCTGCGGGGGAGCATGAAGAGAGCGGGGGAAGCGGAGAGGCGCGGGGAAGAGCGGGAGAAGCGACGATCCGCCACAGAGGCACCGAGACACAGAGGGGGCGAAGAGGGAAGAGGGAGGAATGGGTTTGAAGGGGGCTGGGGCTGGATTGGGCCTGGGGCGGGCTCGTGCGCCCGGCCATCCATTCCTGTCTTTGTCTTTCCCCGCTCTTCCCCGCTTGCTCCGCTGACCCCGCGTTCGCTTCTCTTCCGTCCTTCTTCGTGTTCTTCTTCGCGGTCTTCGCGGTCTTCGCGTTTTATCCGCTTGAATCGGCTGTTGGGCGCTGGCTTCAAAGGGAGCGAGACATGATGGTGAGGCGTGTGGCAGCGGCGGCCGCGGTGGTGGTGATGGTGTCGGGTGTTGGGGTGTGCGCGGGTGGGGGCGGTGGGCAGCCGGACCTGTTTGTGGGGCCGGAGGCGCCGGCTGGGGGGGAGGTGGCGTTTACGGTCGAGACGGTGGCGACGGGGCTGGAGGCGCCGTGGGGGATGGAGTTTCTGCCCGATGGGCGGATGCTGGTGACGGAGCGGCCGGGGCGGGTGCGGATGGTCCGGGCGGAGGGGGGCGTCTTCCCGGAGCCGGTGTTCGAGGTGCCGGGGGTGGCGACGGCGGCGGGCGGGGAGATCGGGCTCATGGACGTGGCGCTGCACCCGTTCTTCGGGCACAACTCGCTGGTGTACCTGGCGTTCGGGCACACGGACGGGGGGACGACGGACGTGCGGGTGGTGCGGTACCGGATGGTGAACCGGCTCGCGCTGCCGACCGGGGCGCCGCCGGAGACGCTGGTGGAGGACCGGGTGATCATCTCGGGGATCCCGGCCGCGGCGAACCACGCGGGGTGCCGGATGGCGTTCGGGCCGGATGGGAAGCTGTACATCACGACCGGGGAGGCGACGCGGCGGGAGCTGGCGCAGGACCTGGGGTCGCTGGGGGGGAAGACGCTGCGGCTGAACGACGATGGGACGGTGCCGTGCGACAACCCGTTTGTGGGTGTCGAGGGGGCGAGGCCGGAGGTTTTTTCACTCGGGCACCGCAACCCGCAGGGGATCGCGTTCGATCCGGTGTCCGGGTTGATGTTCGTGAGCGAGCACGGGCCGTCGGGGTTCGACGGGCCCGGCGGGGGGGACGAGATCAACGTGGTGGAGGCGGGGAGGAACTACGGGTGGCCGGTGATCCACCACGGCATGCGGGCGGCGGGGCTGGAGTCGCCGATCGTGGAGTGGACGCCGGCGATCGCGCCGGCGGGGGTGGCGTTCTATGACGGCGCGGCGTTCCCGGGGCTCCGGGGGGAGCTGCTGGTGGCGGGGCTGCGCGGATCGGGGCTGTGGCGGGTGGAGCTGGGGCGGACGCGGCGGAATGCGCTGGCGGCGCGGAAGTTCGTGGAGGGGTTCGGGCGGATCCGGGATGTGAAAGTGGGGCCGGATGGGGCGGTGTACCTGGCGACGTCGAACCGGGATGGGAGGGGGCAGGTGCGGGCGGGGGACGACAAGATCCTGCGGCTTGCGCCGGTGGGGCCGTGAGTGGAAGGGCTCGCGAGAAAGGCGGCGACGTCGCGAGAGAGGATGGAGAGAGGAATGCAGAACGCGGGGGGAGCGGGGGAACGCGGAGGCGGAGAGAGGGTCGTTTCTGATGCGGGGCCTGGGATGGGATGGGGCGGGGAAGAGGGGATCGAGGGGGAGGAGGGATGAGGCTAGGAGCCCGTGGCGCGGGCGTCGAGGAGGTCGGCGTAGCCCTTGGCGATGGCCTCGCCCATGGCGGGGCGGAAGGCTTCGAGGAGGTCGGCGACGAGGGCGCGGGCTTCGGGCTCGGGGCGGTCGGGGGTGACGGGGGACTCGAACTCGATGTAGGTGCCGAGGCTCTCGACGCGGTCGAGGTGGATGCGGACGCCCTTGTAGAGGTAGAGCTCGCGGATCTTCCTGACGGTGGCGCGGACGGGAAGGGGGGACTCGCCGAAGCGGGCGCGGAACTGCTCGGGGGTGAAGACGGCGTAGTCGCTGGCGCGGGGGCGGGCGGCGTCGGCGCGGGTGTAGCGGATGTACTCGGTGAGGGTGTCGGCGCCGACGAGCTCCTGGCCGTAGTTGGCCTGCTCGACCCAGACGATGTCGCGGCGCTTGAGGCGGACATCCGGGACGTTGTAGTAGGTGTCGGTCTGCTGCATGGTCTCGGCGAGCACGGCGCCGAGGGAACGGGCGATGGTGCGGGCGAGGGGGAGGTCGCGGAGTTCGGCTTTGTACTCGATGTTCTGCATGGGCTGGGCGGGGGCGGCGCTGGGTGCTGCGTGCTGGGCCGCCCCGGAAGTCTTGGCCCCGCGCTGCGCTATTTCCTGACGCCCGCCTTGGCGAGTTCCTCGAGGAGGCGGGGCTCGTCCCAGGTCTCGATGCCGAGCTCGCGGGCCTTGTCGAGCTTCGAGCCGGCCTTCTCGCCGACGATGACGACGCTGGTCTTGCTGGAGACGGAGCCGGCGACCTTCGCGCCGAGGTTCTCGAGGATCTCCTTGAGGTCCTCGCGCTCGTAGTTCTCCAGCGTGCCGGTGATGACCATGGTCTTGCCGGAGAAGGGGCCCTCGACCTTGCCGGCGACCGCGCCGCCTCCATCCCCCCCACTGCCCGCGGCCTTCTTCGGCTCGCGGTAGTCCTTCGAGGTGAGGTCCACGCCGACCTTTCGGAGCTCTTCGAAGGTGTGCCTGGCGGCGGGGCTGTGGAGGTAGGCGTAGACGACGGGGGCGGTGGTGTTGCCGAGCTCGGTGGAGACGCGGTCCTTGGGGTCCGGGGGGAGGCCGTAGCGGGCGGCCTCTTCCCTGGTCATGGCCTTGGGGCGGAGCTGGGGCTCCTCGGCGGCGAGGAGGTGGTCGATGTCCTTGAACTGGCGGGCGAGGAGCTTGGCGGTGGCGTCGCCGACGTGGCGGATGCCCATGCCGGCGAGGACCTTGGCCAGGCCGCGGTGCTTGGCGGCCTCGATGCCGTTGAGGAGGTTCTGGACCTTCTTCTCGCCCATGCGGTCGAGGGCGACGAGCTTGTCGCGGTAGTTGTGGAGGCGGAAGATGTCGGCGAAGGAGTTGAGGGGGATGTCGCCGGAGGCGCGGATCTGGTCGATGGTCTTCTCGCCGAGGCCCTCGATGTCCATCTGCTTGCGGCCGGCGAACCAGATGAGCTTCTCGCGGATCTGGGCGGGGCACTCGGGGTTGATGCAGCGGCGCTGGGTTTCGAGCTCGGGGTCGCCGTCGGGGCCGGCGGCCTCGGGGGGCTCGACCTCGACGGGGCCGCCGCACTTGGGGCACTCGGTGGGGGGGACGACGCGGCGGGCGCCGGGCTTGCGCTGCTCGAAGACGACGCCGACGACGTAGGGGATGATCTCGCCGGCCTTCTCGATCTCGATGGTGTCGCCGATGCGGATGTCCTTCTTGCGGACGAGGCCGTAGTTGTGGAGGGAGGCGTGGCGGACGGTGGTGCCGGCGACGAGGACGGGCTCCATGATGGCGCGGGGGGTGATCTTGCCGGTCTTGCCGACGGAGTGCTCGACGTCGAGGAGCCGGGTGATCTTGCGCTCGGCGGGGTACTTGAAGGCGACGATCCAGCGGGGGCTCTTGGAGGTGGCGCCCATCTGCTCCTGGAGGGCGAAGGAGTCCACGCGGACGACCATGCCGTCGGTGGCGTAGGGGAGGTTGTGGCGCTCCTGGGCGAAGCGGTCGATGGCGTCGAAGATCTCGCCCAAGGAGGTGGTCTTGCAGCGGAGCGGGTTGATGGGGACGTGGAGTTCCTGGAGGCGGTCGAGGAAGGCGGAGTGGGAGTCGGCGAAGGAGGGGTCGGAGATCAGGCCGCGGCCGTGGGCGGCGAACCAGATCCTGCGGGTGGCGACGATGCGGGGGTCGAGCTGCTTGAGGGTCCCGGCGCAGGCGTTGCGGGGGTTCATGAAGGGCTCGAGGTCCTGCTCCTCGCGCTGCTTGTTGATGCGCTCGAACTCGGCGATGGGGAGGAAGACCTCGCCGCGGATCTCGAGGATGTCGGGGAGGTTCCTGCCGGAGAGCTTTAAGGGGACGGAGCCGATGGTGCGGAAGTTGGAGGTGATGTCGTCGCCGCGGAGGCCGTCGCCGCGGGTGACGGCGCGGACGAGGCGGCCGGACTCGTAACGGAGGCTGATGGCGACGCCGTCGATCTTGGCGTCGCAGACGAGGGTGGGGGCTGGAGCGTCGGGGGCGGAGTCGAAGAGGCCGGCGCTGTTCTTGCCCCCCCCCGCCCCCCCCACTGCTCTCACCACGCGGTCGTACCACTCCTGGACGCCCTTGCGGTCGTAGGTGTTGTCGATGCTGAGCATCGGGACGGCGTGCTCGGCGACCTGGAAGCCGCCGATGGGCTCGCCGCCGACGCGGTGGGTGGGGCTGTCGGGGTCGTCGAGCTCGGGGTGCTCGGACTCGATGTCGGCGAGCTCGGCCAGGAGACGGTCGAACTCGGCGTCGGACATGATGGGGGCGGCTTCGGTGTAGTAGGCGCGGTTGGCTCGCTCGAGGAGGGAGCGGAGTTCATCGACGCGCTGGCGGAGGTCTTGAGGGGGGGTCACGAGGTGGATGATAACGGAAGGGGGATTTGGGGGTGGGGTGTTTGGGGGGAGGTGGAGGTGAAGAGGTGAAGAGGTGAAGAGGTGAAGAGGAACCCGCCCCCATCCCCCGCCCTCAGGGCGGGGGCTTGAGAGGGCGGAGGATGAGGAGAAGGAGAGTCGGGAAGCCAAGGAGAGGGGGGAGGGAGGCCAGATAGCCCTCACCCCAGCCCTCTCCCGGGGGGAGAAGGGGCCGGAGGGGGAGAGGAAGAGAAGTGGGAGAGGCCGGAGCACGGCCGGCGCAGAGCCGCCAGCCGTGGCACCCGGATTGGCGCGTGGGGACGGTTGAGGCGGGGAGAAGAGGGAGAGGCTGAAAGCCCGTGCCACGGGGGTGGGCAGGGGGTCAGGCGGGTTTGTAGCGGCGGGCTCGGCTCTTTTTGTCGTTGGCGCTGATCTCGGTGCCGTCGATGCGGTAGCGGCGGAGCTTGCGGTCGCGGCAGAGCTTGGCGAGGGCCTGGTTCATGGTGGACTTGAGGGAGCGGTCGGAGGCGCGGGAGGCGTAGCCGACCTCGGGGAGGGCGCCGGCGATCTCCTCGGTGGTCAGGGGCTCGGAGTAGCCGCCGTCTTTCCAGATCATGAGGATGGCGTCGGTGAGGCTGAGCTTGCGGCCGCCGGGCTTGGCCTCGCTCTGGCTGGCGGGCTGGCCGGGCTTGCGGGGGGCGCCCGCGGCGGGGCCGTTGGCGCTGGCGGCGGGGGCGGAGCGGCCGATGAGGCCGTCGAAGGAGTTCATGCGGCGGCGCTGCTCGGTGAGGAGGTCCTCGACGCGCTTGCGGATGCGGGCGATGTTGGCCTCGACCTCGTCGGCGACGGCGCGGTAGACCTGGCGGGCCTCGCGCTCGCGGGTGCGCTCGGCCTCGATGAGGCTGGTGACCTGTTCGAGCTCCTGGGCGATCTGGACCATGGTGAGGTCGGCGAGGGAGCGCTCGGACGCATCGGCCTTCACTTCGACGGCGTCGTGGCCAGTGTGTGTCGGCGTGTTCATGGCGTGGACCTCTGTGTTGACGCCCGGCGGACAGGGTAAGGGATGCCCAGGCGCGGCCGCGGCACGGCGCTGCCTGTTGGAGTTGGGACCGGGACGAATGCTTATTTGATTATTGGCAGGCCGCGGGGATGTCAAACCGATGGATGCCGGGCTTGGGGGCCGATCTGCGGTATGGTTCGGTCTGGGCGGGATGGAGGGGAATGATTGGGGGGCGTGCGGGCATCCCGGGGGGCGGGCCGGGCGTCGGGGC
>JBIQJK010000111.1:0-11590 GCA_044507535.1 Planctomycetaceae bacterium
CCGCGCCTGGTCTGCGCCTTCCGCGCCGCCAACCCCGACGCCGAGGACGTGGGCACCTACCACGGCTTCACCGGCATCCGCACCAGCGAGATGATCGACCACATCCTCGTCCCGCCCGGCACGGCGGTGCTCGCCTCCCGCATCATCCGCACCGCCGGCGACCGCGGGCACTACCCCTCCGACCACTTCCCCGTCCTGGCCCGAGTCCGCCTGGGCAACCCCGGCGGGGCGGGCGAATAAGCCTTCGGAAGAGGCGCGCCCCCCGGGGCGTTCCTACCCTGTCCGATCCCCCGCGCCGGACGCCCGGCGCATCGCTTCTCCCCGATCATCCCGGAGACCCATATGCGCATCCGGCTCTTCACCGCCGCCTCCGCCGCGGCGATCCTCGCCTCCGCCGCCCTCGCCTCGACTCCCCCCGCCCCTCCTGCCTCTCCCCAGCCCGCCGCCGCGGCGCCCAAGGCCGCGCAGCCCGGCGCCGGCACGGCCGACCTCTCCACCAGGGTCAAGCCCGGCGACCAGCACCGCTACTCCATCCTCATCAACAGCGCCATGAACCTCAGCGCGCCCGACATCCCCGGCTTCGAGCAGAGGCAGCAGGTGATGCAGGAGGTGGACTTCGTCATGACCGTCAAGGAGCAGGACCCGGCGGAGGGCACGGTCCTCGAACTCACGTACGAGCGGCTCAAGTTCGCCATCGACTCCGCCAACCTCCAGGGCTCCTTCGACAGCGCCGCCCCCGCCCCCGAAGCGAAGGAGGGCGAGGAGGGGGGAGAGGCCGATGAGAGCGCCGCCGCCGCGGCCCTCCGCCCCGTCGTCGGCACCGTGCTCACCGTCAGGGTGGACCCCCGCGGCAGGGTCACCGAGGTCGCCGGCGGCGACGCCCTCGCCGGGCTGGACTTCTGGGGCCAGGTCGCCCGCCAGTTCGCCGAGCGGGAGATCGTCGCCTCCTTCATCGAGCCGATCATGAGCACCCGGCGCGACGGCGGCGAGGCGGAAGTCGGCGAGACCTGGACCCACATCGACACCCTCGACGAGTCCCCCCTGGGCGCCTTCCGCATCATCACCAACCACACCCTCGACGCCGTCGAGGGGGACGAGGCCGCCGTCACGCTTTCGGGCAAGATCGAGACCATCCCCCCGGCCGGCGAGGAGCCCGCCGCCGACGGCGACGACCCCGCCGCGGAGCCGGAGGAGCCCGCGGCCCCACCGGCGTTCGAGATCAAGGAGTCCACGAACTCCGGCCGCTACGTCTGGGACACCGCCGCGGGGGTCCTCAAGTCCCTCACGCAGGACCAGTCCGTCATCATGAACACCTCCATGCAGGGCATGAAGGTGAGCATCGACAACAAGACCTCCATGCAGCTCGCCCGCAAGTAGGCAAGCGCCCCTCCCCCGTGGCACGGGCTTTCAGCCTGTGTCTCTCCCCCTTCACGCCTCAACGATCCCCACGCGCCAATCCGGATGCCACGGCCGGCCGCCCTGGGCCGGCCGTGTTGTCTATGGCACGCTCGCTCCCCTACACCCCCACGCGCGCGCCCACCACCTCCGCCACCGCCCGAATCGCCCGCTCGATCCCCTCGCGGCTCACATCCAGGTGGCACACCGCCCGCACCCGCCGCGGCAGGTTCGGCAGCATCAGCACGCCCCTCGCCCTCAGCCTCTCGCACACCTCCGCCGCCGTCCCGAGCTCCGGCGCGACGTCGAAGAAGACCATGTTCGTCTCCACCGGCATGGCGATCTTCAGCCCCGGCACCCCCGCGATCCCCTCCGCCAGCCGCTTCGCGTTCGCGTGGTCCTCCACGAGCCGCTCGCGGTGGTGCTCCAGCGCGTGCAGCGCGGCCGCGGCCAGGATCCCCGACTGCCGCATCGTCCCGCCGAACATCTTGCGGAACCGGTGCACGCGCGCGATCGTCCTCGCGTCCCCCGCCACCGCCGACCCCACCGGCGCCCCCAGCCCCTTCGAGAAGCAGCACGACACCGTGTCGAAGTGCCGCGCGTACGCCGCGGGCTCCAGCCCCGTCGCCGCGCACGCATTCCAGATCCGCGCCCCGTCCAGGTGCAGCCGCAGCCCGTGCTTGCGGGCCTCGGCCGTCACCCGTTCGACCCGGTCCAGCGGCCACACCGCCCCCCCGCCGCGGTTGTGCGTGTTCTCCACGATCAGCAGCTTCGACAGCGGGAAGTGGTGGCTCACCGGCCGCACCGCCGCGGCGACGTCCGCCGCGTCGAACATCCCCAGCTCGCCGTCCAATGGCCGGATCATCACCCCCGACAGCGCGGCGGGCGAGCCCGTCTCGTAGTGGATGATGTGCGAGTCCTTGTGGCAGATCACCTCGTCGCCGGGCTCGCAGTGCGCCCGGATCGCCGCCTGGTTCGCCATCGTCCCCGACGGCACGAAGACCGCGGCCTCCTTCCCCATGATCGCCGCGACCCGCTCCTGCAGCGCGATCACCGTCGGGTCGTCCCCCAGCACGTCGTCCCCCACCTCCGCCTCCGCCATCACCCGCCGCATCGCGGGGGTCGGGCGCGTGACGGTGTCGGAACGCAGGTCAACAACAGCGGCAGACGAGGGCGTGGCGGTGCTCATGCCCCAAGCGTAGGGAGCCGTCCGGCCCGCCCCCCCGCGGGCCGCGCATGGATCAGGCCCGGCTGGATCGCAGCCGGGCCCGCCATAGTCTCTCGTCCAGCAGGGCGTGCAGGGGCCGCTCCGCCGCGTCCTACCATCCGGCTGCTGCCCGCGGCGGCAGTGGGGGGGATAGGTGCAAGCGGCGGGGGCGTGCCGCCAGAGGTATCGACCACCCGCCCCCCGGCCTGAAGCTCACCTCCAGCCCGATCCGCAATGCCCGACCATCCCGTCCAGTCCGTGCCCGCACTTCCCAGCCCCCTCGGCCTGACCGCCGAGGCCTTCGCCGACGCCCAGGCCGCCCTCCGCCCCCCGCCCAAGGGGGGCCGGCCGGCCGCGTTCGAGCGTTATCGCGCCCTGTTTCGTGATGGCGCGGCCGCGGGCATCCCGGGCGAGCCCTTCGTCGCCGCCCCGGTCCACCGGACCGTCCGCTCCGAGTGCGCCGAGGGGACGACGATCAAGTTCACCCAGCTCGTCCCCGGCCGCAAACCCGAAGACCCGCCGCTGGAGACCGAGTCGGTCCTGATCCCGATGGTCGGCCGCAAGGGCCGCCTCACCTACACGCTGTGCGTCTCGTCGCAGGTCGGCTGCGCCATGGGGTGCGCCTTCTGCCAGACGGCGCAGATGGGCCTGATCCGCCACCTCACCCCCGCCGAGATCGTCGGCCAGTGGTACGCCGCGACGCACGAGCTGAGGCACACGGTGAGCAACATCGTCTTCATGGGCATGGGCGAGCCCATGGACAACCTGGGCGGCGTGATCCAGGCCATCAGCGTCCTGACGGACCACCGCGGCGCATCGTTCCCGATGTCCAAGATCGTCGTCTCCACCGTCGGCCGCACCGACGGCCTGAAGCGGCTGGGGGAGAAGGTCCACGAGCACGGCTGGCGCCGCCTGAACCTCGCCATCAGCCTCAACGCCCCCAACGACGAGATCCGTCGCGAGATCATGCCGATCAACCGCGCCATGCCCATGCGGGCTTTGCGCGACGCCCTCGAGGCCTGGCCGCTGTACGGCGGCGCCAAGATCTGCTTCGAGTACGTCCTGATCCCGGGGGTCAACGACCGTCCCGAGCACGCCGCCCAGGTCGCCGACTTCGTCCTCGGCCGCGGCGAGTACGCCGGCTCGCCGCGTCTGGACGGCATGGTCAACCTCATCCCCTACAACCCCCGCGACAACTCCCCCTGGCCCGCCCCCGACGAGCCGGACGTGGACCTCTTCCTCACCTGGCTGCTCGAGAGCGGCGTCTACGCCAAGCGCCGCCGCACCAAGGGCCGCGACACCATGGCCGCCTGCGGCCAGCTCGGCAACCCCGCCCTCCGCCGCCGCCCATCCCCCGTCGCGCTCACTACGCCCCCGCGCCGGTAGCCGCCACGTACACACAAAAGGGAGCCCCGAGCGCAAGCTCGGGGTGGAATGTTCCCGTGCGCACGGGCCGAAGGAAGACTCACCACAGAGGCACAGAGGGCACAGAGAAGACAAGGACTTGTCAACGCGAAGGTCTCGAAGAGCGCAAAGACAGGCGGAAGAGAAGAGAACGCGGGATCAGCGGGGCAAGCGGGGAGGAGCGGGGAAAGACAAGGGCTTGGATAACCAGGCGCCCGATCCCGTTGAGGCCCCCATCCAACCCCAACCCTCTTCAACCCCTTTCCGTGCTCCTCTGTGCCCCCTCTGTGTCTCGGGGCTTCTGTGGCGAGTCTTCTTCTTCCTTCGAGCTCTTCGCGACCTTCGCGTTGAAACTCCTTTGCTTTCCTCCTCGCTCTCCGTGAACTCTCTTCACACCTCCCGAGCAGGAGGCGGCGTCGCCGCGGCGTGGTTTCTCCGCCGGTGCTCGATCATCTTCCGCATCGTCCGGTCCTCGATCCCCGGGAAGGCCGTGCAGATCGCCATCCCGATCCGCACCAGCGGGCTCGTCCACACCTCCGCCCGCGGCCGCCTCAGGCACTTCACGATCGCCCGCGCCACGCGCTCCGGCGTCTGCATGAACCGGTCCGAGGTGTGCTTCACCAGCGACACCCCGTTGTTGAGCACCTTCACCGACTCGAAGAACTCCGTCCGCGTCCCCACCGGCAGCACCGTCGAGACGCGGATCCCCAGGTGCCGCAGCTCGTGGTTCATCGCCCGTCCGATGTGCGCCTGCGCCGCCTTCGTCGCCGAGTACGCCGAGTAGTACGGGATGCTCATCTTCGCCAGGCACGACGAGCAGATCAGCACGTGCCCCTCCCCCGCCGCGGCCATGTGCGGGATCGCCGGCCGGATCGTGTTCAGCGTCCCGAAGAAGTTGGTCTCGAAGATCGCCCGTATCGACTCGTCGGACATCTCGTGGATCGGCGCCTCCAGCCCGTACCCGGCGTTGGCGTACACCGAGTAGATCGGGCCGAACGCCGCGACGGTCTCGTCGATGAGCCGCCGGCACTCCTCCGGCCGGGCCACGTCCGTCTCGACGGCGATCGCCCGCCCCCCTGCGGCGTTGATCCGCTCCGCCAGCGCGCGGATCTTCTCCCCCCGCCGCGCCCCCAGCGCCACCGGCATCCCCGCGGCGGCGCACTGAAGCGCCGTCGCCGCGCCGATGCCGCTGGAGGCGCCGGTGATCGCGATGGGCTTGCCGGTCAGGTCGATGCGGGCCATGGCCCGCATCGTAACTCACCCGCACCCGGCTTCCCACCCGCGGGGCCCGCTCCCCCGCCCCGGCCCTCCCCGAGGGCGGCGGGCCCCGCCCACATGGGCGGCGCGCCCGCGATCCCCCGCGCCCCCGCCGGCCGCGCCCGCCCCTAGTGGAAGATCTCCTCCTGCGTCCGCTCCGCCGCGCCGCTGATCCCCTCGCCGGCGCCCTGCACGTCCTCGCCCGCGCCCTCGACGGTGTTGCACGCCGTCAGGGCCGAGGCCCCGGCAAGTCCGAGCGCGGCGACGGCCAGCAGGGCGAGCAGGGACCGGGCGGTCTCGTTCGTCTTTGTCATCGTCGAACCTCCGTGCCGGCGCCTGTGCCGGTGCTCCATCCTACCGCCCGGGCCCCGGGCGCCGGATTGAGCCCGCGTGTGTTTCCATTCATTTCTGTGCGTGAGGGCTAGCGTCCCGAGCTGTCCCGGAACATCGCCTCCTGCGTCCGGCTGGCGGCGTTCGACACGCCCCTGCCCACGCCGGAGACGTCCTGCCCCGCGCCCTCGATGGTGTTGCACCCCGTGATCAGCGCGGGCGCCGCGACGAGCGCCAGCGCGGCCAGCAGCGCGCCCACGACCTTCCCGTGCGCCAACAGTCTCGTGCTCATCATGATGAACCCCCTGCGCCGGCCTGCCCGCCCTTCCCCTTATCTCTCCCCCTCCCCGGCGCCGACGCGGAATTGTCCCCACTGACCCATTCCCCACATGAACCCCCGCTTCGGCCGGCCTGAAAGCCCTTCCACCCCAGGCCCGCCGCTTCAGGTCCCCGCTACTTCCCCCTCGCCAGCAGCCACCCCAGCTCCGGCAGCCGTCCCAGGCGCGCCAGCCCCACGTACGCCCCCGCCCCCGCCGCCGTCGCGGCCGCCAGGCGCACCGCGTGACCGAGCCAGCCGCCCGGCGCCGGCGCCAGCAGCACCACCATCCCCACCACCGCCGCCATCGCCAGAGCCGCCGCGAGCATCCGCACGCCCCCCATGACCGTCGGCGCATCCAGCGCCGCCACCCCCAGCCGCGTCCGGCACAGCCGCCCCAGCGCCACGCACTGCACCGCCGCGGCGATCGAGGTCGCCCACGCCAGGCCCGCCTCGGCCAGGGGCCAGATCAACGCCAGGTTCAGCACGAGGTTGATCCCCACGCACGCCACCGACACCCGCATCGGCGTCGTGGTGTCCCCACGCGCGTAGAACGCGCGGGTGAAGACGTGGTTGAGCCCGAACGCCCACACCCCCAGCGCGTACCCCAGCAGCACCGCCGACGCCCGCGCCAGGTCGTCCGCCGAGAACCCCCGCTCCCCCCCCGAGTACAGCACCGCCACCGCGTCGGTCCTGACCAGCGCCAGCCCCACCGACGCCGGCAGCCCGATCAGCAGCGACAGCCGCAGCCCGCGCCGCAGCGTCGCCGCGAACCGCTCCCCGTCCCCGCTCGTCCGAGCCAGCATCGGGAAGACCGCCGTCGCCACCGCGATCCCGAAGACCCCCAGCGGGAACTGGTACAGCCGCTGCGTCAGCACCAGCACCGTGTTCGATCCCTCGTCCAGCGGGTACGCCGCGCCCGCGACCGTCGGCCCCACCCAGATCGGCCACATCGCGATCAGCGTGTCGATCATCGCCGCGACCTGCAGCGTCCCCAGCCCGATCACCACCGGCCCGAACCGCCGCAGCATCCGCCCGGCGCGCCCCCACGCCGCCCCCCAGGCGAGCGTCCACCGCACCTTCCCCCGCAGCAGCCACGCGAACCACACCCCCTGCGTCGCCCCCGAAAGCACCGTCGCCGCCCCGAGCACGTACGCCACGCCCTCCCCCGCCTCGCGCCCAGTCAGCAGGTAGAACGCCCCCGTGGCGATGATGAACCCGTTGAGCACCAGCGGCCCCGTCGCCGCCGGCCCGAACCGCCCGTGCACCTGCAGCATCGCCGCCAGGATCGCCACGCCGCAGATCAGCGGCATGAACGGCAGCATCACCATGATCAGCTTCAGCGACAGCGCCCGCGCCGGGTCCGCCGGCAGCGTCAGCAGCAGCACGAGCAGCACGACCTCCGCGACGACCGTGATCGCGCTGGTCACCACCCCCAGGGCCGCGATGGTCAGGCTCGCCAGCTCCCCCGCCTCCCGCGGGTCCTTCCCCGCCGCATCCGTGTACTCCGGCAGGAACGCCGCGGCCAGCGCCCCCTCCCCGAAGAGCCGCCGGAACATGTTGGGGATCGCGAACGCCGCCAGGAACGCCGAGTTCAGCGCCGTCACCCCGAACAGCCGCGCCAGGATCACGTCCCGCGCCAGCCCGCCGATCCGGGAGAGGAGCGTCACGCCCGAGACGGCCCGGACGGCCGCGGCGAGCGACGGCTCCGCCCCCGGGCCGCGCGGCTCACCTCCCCCGGGCGGGGCGGCCGCGGGGTCGTCGGTGGTCGTCGTGTCGGCGGGGGCCTCGGGCACGAGGGAGGGTATCGGCACACCGGGGTTCGGGGGGCGAACTCCGGTTCTCCACCGGCCCTTCAGACCGGCCCTGGAACCCTCGAGCACGCACCGCCAGAGCCGCGGGAGCGCCCCGATCCCAGATCGAGTCGGCGAAGCGGGCGGTCCCGGTATGCTGGTATCCTCGGCGGGCTCCCCGGCAGCGCATCCGGATTTGCGTGCCGCCGTCCGAACGCACCTGCTCGCACAGGATTGGCGAATCGCCAGGAGGGGTTTCCATGCTCACTCGAGCCGGCGTCCGCAACGCGGTGTTCGCCGATGCGGAGCGAGGGCGCAGCGTGCCACGGTCTGTGGCTCGTCCGCTGGCGGCGGCGATGATCCTCATTGCCGGTGCCGCGATGCCCGGCGGCTGCGCCTGCGACCGCTGCGAGCCGGAGACGCTGCTTGTTGCCGGCGAGGCCGACAGCGCGGTGCTGGAGACGAACCGGCGCGTCAAGGCGCTCTCCGGCCGGGCGTGGGCGCTCCACGAGCTTGCCGAGACCATCGCGGCCCGGCGCGCCTCACCCGCCGGCGCGGCCTGGGACGACCTCGCGCAGCGCATCCGGACCTTCCTCTACGGCACGGTCCTCGCCTGGAGTGACGCATGGGACGAGATTCTCGCGGGCAGGGCCTCGGTGCGCGTGCCCGGTGAATCATCGCCGGTTGCCGGCGTCGAGGACTTCGCCCGCGTCTTCGACCGCGCCGCTCCCGCTCTCAATGCGGAGTACCGTCAGTTGATGACCGAGCTTGCGACGCAAGCCGCCGCGCCATGAGCCACGCCGCCGCCGCACCCAGGATGACCCCCGCCGCGTTGGCCAGGTAGTCGTCCACCCCCGCGTGCCGCTGCACGATCGGCAGCGCCTGCGAGGACTCGTCGATCGCCGCGTAGACCAGCCCCACCGCGATCACCCGCAGCGCGACCACGCCCCGCGCCGGGCGCCCCAGCAGGCCGCTGAGCGACAGCAGGGCGGCCCACACCCCGAACGCCCCGATGTGGATCAGCAGGTCCGGCCGCTCGATCACCCCCGACTGGATCTCCAGCCGCGGCCAGTGCGTCGCCGTGAAGAGCACCACCGCGTACACCCAGAACCCCGCCCGCCGCAGCCCCCGGCGCGGCAACTCCCCGCGCCCGATCCCCCGCCCGATCTCCGGCGGGCCCCCTTCGCTCACGACGCCGCCTCAGAGGCGGGCTCCGGGGCCGTCACGCCGCTGACCGGCTTGACCGTGACCTCCGGGCCGGCGCCGCTCTTCCCTCCCGCCGCCTTGCCCCCCTCGCCCCGGCGCGACATCAGCCGGTCCCACTCCGCCACGATCGTCTCCGCCAGGGCCTTGTAGTCCTGCGCCCCGGGGCACGTCGGCGCGTAGTCGAAGATCGTCTGCCCGAAGCTGGGGCACTCCGCCAGCTTGATGTTCCGCCGCACCGCCGGCCGGTACACCCGCGCCGCCTTCCACGGCACCTCCTGCGTCCGCGCCGACTCGAAGAACGCGTCCAGGTCCGCCACCACCTCCCGCGTGTGCGTCGTCCCCGCGTCGTGCATGCACAGGATCACCCCCGTCACGAACACCCGCGGGTTCACCCCCCGGGCCACCAGCGACACCGTCTCGAGCAGCTTCCCCACCCCCTGCAGCGCCAGGAAGTGCGCCTGCATCGGGATGAACACCTCCCGCGCCGCCGCGAGCGCGTTGAGCGTCAGCACCCCCAGCGACGGCGGGCAGTCGATCAGCACGAAGTCGAACGCCAGGTCCGTCTCCTGCAGCGCCGCCAGGGCCGACCGCAGCCGCCCCAGCCGGTCCGCCTCCCCCGCCAGCTCCGTCTCCGCCGCGGCCAGGTCCGTCTCCGCCGGCAGCACGCACAGCCCGGGGCGCACCTCCCGCACCGCCGAGCCCGGGTCCACCGACGGGTCCACCAGCAGGTCGTACACCGTCGGCTGCCCCTCCCACTGGCCGCTGGCCCGCTGCTCCGGCGTCGGGCTGGCGGTCTCGACCCCCAGGTGCAGCGACGCGTGCGCCTGCGGGTCCATGTCCACCACCAGCACCCGCCGGCCCGTCAGCGCGATCGCCGCGGCCAGGTTCACGGTCGTCGTCGTCTTCCCGACGCCCCCCTTCTGGTTGATCAGCGCGATGACCCGGCACGGACGCGGCTTTGGCGGCGGCATGGCGGCAGTATACCCCTTCCCTGGCACGGGCTTTGGGGGGCGCCCGGCGGTGTGCCGCCCTTCCCCATCTTCCCGCTCCCGAACCCTCACGTCCCCCGCGTCGCCACCGGCGGGGCGGCCGCGGCGGTGGGGGGGGCAGGGGGGGCGGCGGGCGCCGCCGGCGCCAGCTCCAGCCCCTTGCGCCCGTTCCGCACCGCCTCCGCCGCGGCGGTCTGCTCCTCGATGTGCTTCTGCCGCGCGATCTTGAACGCCGTGACCCCGATGAACGCCGCGAAGACCAGCGCCAGCGCGTAGGTGATCCGCCCGCGCCCCAGCGTCAGCGCCACCCCCAGCCCCGCGAACCCCGCCGCGATCAGGTACAGCACCAGCACCGCCCCCTTGACCCCCAGCGCGCGCTTGAGCATGTGGTGCAGGTGCTGGTCGTCCGCCTCCGAGATGCTCCGCCCCGCGATCTTCCGCCGGATGATCGCCAGCGTCGTGTCGATGATCGGGATCGCGTAGATGATCAGCCCCGCCAGCACCAGGCTCGTGTGCCCCTTGTCCCCCAGGCTCATCACGATCACGATCGTGCAGTACCCCAGCAGCAGCGACCCCGCGTCCCCCAGGAAGATCGTCGCCGGGTTGAAGTTGTGCGGCAGGAACCCCAGGCACGCCCCCAGCACCGCCAGGCACAGCACCACCCGCGGCCCGTCCAGCGGCCCGTTGTCCAGCACCGCCAGCCCCAGCGCGATCACCAGCAGCCCGAAGGCCGCGATCGCCGTCGTCCCCGTCAGCAGCCCGTCCAGCCCGTCGATCAGGTTCGACGCGTTGCACGCCCCCAGCACGAAGATCGCGATCAGCGCCGTCCCCGTCCAGTACACCACGTCGATCGGCAGCGCCATCCCGCCCCCCACCGGGATCTGCAGCAGGATCGTCTCCATCTCCCCCACCGCCGTCACCGGGATCCCCAGCGTCTTGGCCATCGGCACCAGCAGCCCCGCCGCCAGGTTCACCCCCACCGTCTCCACCGCCAGCGCCGCCGCCGCCGCGAGCTGACCCGCGATCTTGATCCGCGGGCTGATCTTCATCACGTCGTCGATCAGCCCCACCAGCATGATCACCGTCATCCCCAGCACGATCGACAGCGGCACGCCCCCCGGCAGGAACCCCGCCGCCTCGTGCCGCGTCGGGTGCGGCGACATCAGCCCGTGCACCTCCGCCGTGTACGAGAAGACCACCCCGGCCATCACCCCCAGCCACACCGCCACCCCGCCCAGGTACGCGATCGGCAGCCGGTGCCCCTTGCGCGCCTCGCTGGGGCGGTCCATGATCCCGTTGCTCAGCGCCAGCCGCCGCATGATCGGCGTCGCCAGCAGCGAGACCAGGAACGCCGCCACGAACACCCCGATGTACCCGTTGAAGATCCCCAGCCGCCCCAGCTCCGCCGCCGTCCCCTCGTGGTCCGGGGCCGCGAGCCGCATCAGCCGGTCCGCCTGCTCCGTCAGCGCCCGGGCCTGCTCCTGCAGGGCCTGCACCTCGCGCAGCACCTCCGCCGGCACCGGCGGCGCGCCCGCGGCCGACGGCGGCGGCAGCGTCGGGGGGATCACGGCCGGAGGCATCGCGGTCATGAGGATCAGCATCAGGGCCGGCAGGATCATCGCCCCACCCCCCCGGCGGCCCGCGCCGCCCCCGCCCCCGTCCACCCCATCGACGCCGCCAGGTCCCGGATCGT
>JBIQJK010000265.1:0-1822 GCA_044507535.1 Planctomycetaceae bacterium
AGCCCGAACGGCGGCGGCGCACCCGCCCTCGACGCCTACCTCGACGGGATGCTGACCGGGTCGGAGCTGGCCGCGTTCGAGGCGCGTCTCGCGGCCGAGCCGGAGCTGCGGGCGCAGGTCGCGCTCCAGAAGCGGATCGACGCCGCGCTCCGGCGCGGCCTCGCGCCGCCGTCGGCGCTCCCGGCGGGGGCGGCCGCGGGGCTCAACGGGCACGCGGAAGCGCGGGCGGCCGGAGGCGGGCCGGCGGCGCCGGGCTCACCCTCCAGCCGGCGGTGGGTGTGGGCGGCCGCGATGGCGGCGGCGGTCGCGCTGCTGAGCACCGGGTCGTGGCTGGGGTGGCGGGCGATGAACCCGAAGCGGGGTGCGGTGGAGCGGTACTACATCGAGCAGGCCGCGGCGGGGCTCAGGCCCGAGTGGGTCTGCGAGAACGACGAGCAGATGGCCACCTACCTCGAGGAGCAGTGGGGCCAGCGGATCTTCGTCGCCCAGGCGGACGCGCAGGAGGCGGGGATCGAGCTCGTCGGCTGGTCGTCGCGCCCGCTGCTGAGCGCGTACACGTCGGTGCTGCTGACGCGCGTGGAGGGGAGGCCGGTGCTCGTGCTGGTGGACACGGCGGGCGCCGGCCCGCCCGGCGAGATGACCCGCGCCGGGGGCCTGCGGGTCTTCGACCGCTGCATGCGCGGACTGACGCTGTACGAGGTCACCCCGCTGCAGTCTCCCCGCGTGATCGACCTCTTCCGCAAACCCGGCGGCGGCACAAAGCACAAGCCGAAGCCCACGGGGATCTTCTAAACCCCGCGCGAAACCCCGCGCCTCAACCCGGGTGCCACGGCGGGGCGATTGGGGGGGCGCCCGGCCGTGCTCCGCCCTCTCCCTCTTCTCTCCCTCTCTTCCGCCCCTTCTCCCTTTGGAGCATTATGCAGCGGCGGGCGTGCGGAGCACGTGGCGGGCGGAGTTGAGCACGAGCTTGGCGGCGACCCCGTACCGCACGCGGTGCAGGCGACTGGCCCAGGCCGGCAGGGCGATCAGCTCCCCGCCGACGCTCGCCAAGGACCCGAAGCAGCGTTCGATGGGCGAGCGCTGCGCCCGCAGCGGCGCCGCGGCGGCGGCCTGCTCCAACAACTCGCGGGCCGCGACACACTCGGGCCGGTTCATGGGGTGCAGGACGAAGGCCAGCAGCCGCCCGCGGTCGTCGATCAGGGCGTGGAGCTTGTAGCCGCGGGCGTAGCGGCCCGCGGCCCCGCAAGGCGGCGCAGGTCCTCCAGCAGCCGCTGGTCGCGCAGGCGCCGGCTCATGGTGGACTGGTCCGGCAGCGCGCGGCGCCAGGCCTGCACCGGCCAGTGCCCGCGTTGGCAGGCCCAGGAGACGCTGCGGCCGTGCAGGCTGGCCCACAGCAGCACCGCCAGGACCTGGCGGTTGTCGTACACCGCCCCGCGCGGCCACCAACGTGGCAGGCGCCTGATCGCCCGAGTCACACTCCGCCAAAGCTCGCGTTCCATGCCTGTGCTCCTGTGGAAAGTTGCACAGAGCATGGACGCGGCTTACGCCCCGCGCAAGGCCAACATGCGCCGAACGGCGCATAATCCTCCAAGGGGAGAGGGGGCCGGTGGGGAAGGGGGGAGAGCGGGCGGCTTGGGAGGCCGTGCCGCGGTTACGCGATGAGGAGGATGTGGACCTCGCGGGGGCCGTGGATGCCGGTGACGAGGATGCCCTCGATGTCGGCGGTTTTGCTGGGGCCGGTGACGATGAGGGTGCAGGCGGGGAGGGGGGAGGATGCGGCGAGGGTGGAGGTGAGGTCGAGGAGATCGGGGAGGATCTGAGC
>JBIQJK010000112.1:0-11402 GCA_044507535.1 Planctomycetaceae bacterium
CCCTCTCCTCGCCCGGCTCATCGAGCCCCTCTACGCCGTCGGCATCGCCTCCCGCAATCGCCGGTTCGACCGATCCGAGGGCGTCACCCGCTTCCCCCTCCCCGTCATCAGCGTCGGAAACCTCTCCGTCGGCGGCACCGGCAAGACCCCGATGGTCGCCCTCCTCGTCGCCGAGCTCCGCGCCGCCGGCCACAACCCCTGCATCGCCATGCGCGGCTACCAGCCCCGCCGCGCGCGGCGCGCCGCGACCCCCACCCTCTCCGACGAGGCCGAGCTCTACAAGCAGGCCTTCCCCAACCTCTCCATCGTCGCCCAGCCCGACCGCACCGCCGGCCTCCGCCGACTCCTCGCCTCCAACCCGCAACCCGGCGCGGCCGCGAGCAGTGGGGGAGCAGGCGATGAGGAAACAAGGAAGAGGGGGGAGGGGGGGGTTGATTGCATCATCCTCGACGACGGCTTCCAGCACCGTCAGATCGCCCGCGACCTCGACATCGTCCTCATCGACGCCTCCCGCTCCCCCTTCGAGGACCGCCTCCTCCCCCGTGGCTGGCTCCGCGAGCCCGCCTCCTCCCTCCGCCGCGCCCACGCCGTTGTCATCACCCACGCCGAACTCGCCGCCCCAGACGCCCTCGCCCGGCTCGAGGCCGACGTCACGCACGCCCACGGCAGGCCCCCCCTCGCCGTCGCCCGCCACGCCTGGTCCCACCTCACCGTCCTCGACCCCGCCACCGGCGCGGATGTCCCTCGCCCCGTCGCCGACCTCGCCGGCAAGCGCATCCTGACCGTCTGCGCCATCGGCAACCCCGCCCCCTTCCAGCACGCCGCCGAATCCATCGCGGCCGCCCCCGGCCTCGTCACCCACATCACCCTCCCCGACCACGACCCCTTCGCCCCTCACACCGTCCAGCGCATCACCCGCGCCGCCGCCGACACCGGCGCCGAACTCATCCTCACCACCGAAAAGGACTGGACCAAACTCGCCCACCTCCCCCCGGCCACCTGGCCCGTCCCCATCGCCCGCCCCCACCTCAGCCTCACCTTCGACCGCGGCCGCGACGACCTCCTCACCCTCGCCCTCACCACAGCCAACCGCAGCGCCGACACATAACACTCGGCGACATCACACAAGAGGGAGCCCCGAGCGCCAGCTCGGGGGAGCGGCCCCCGCCCACCACCCCACGCCGATCCGCCCCCCCGCGCCCCAACGCTTTCATCCAGCGTGCCGCAGCGGCCAAACGATCGACGCTCCCCGCCCAACATGACCGCTCACCGCCCGCCATGACATCCCCCGGTCATCTATCATCCCCCGATGCTCGTCATCCCTCTCTTCCTGGTCTTCGCCGCGGTGACCTTTATCCTGGTCTTCACCCTCCCCTCCGACCAGGTCGACGAGCCCGGATCCCTCGCCTGTAACGCATGCGGGTACGACCTGCACGGCCTCGCGGGGCGTGCGGGCGTGTGCCCGGAATGCGGCCATCCGTTCGCCGCATCCCCCTCCGCGCCCGTCCGAAGAGTCGATCGGACCATGCTCGCCGTCCTCGCGGTCGTGGCCACCCTGCTCGGCCTCATCGCCCTCCTGATGGTCTCCACCGTCGCCGTTCACGGGCTCCCCGACTGACCCCCATGCCATGACGCTCGACCCCCGCGAGGTTGTCCGCTACTGGTTCGCGCCCAGGCGCCCCCGCCGCTCCCGCGGCCCCGCCCCGCAGACGCACTGCCGCTGCGGCTACGACCTCGCCGGCCTCCCGCGCCCCGGCGTCTGCCCCGAGTGCGGCGAGGACCTCCCGCCCCCTCACCCCAACCTCCCCTCACCCTCCGACCTCGCGGCCCTGCGCCGCAGCACCTGGATCGTCTTCGCCGGCCTCGCCCTCTCCTGGGCCGTCATGCTCGGCGTCCTGGTCGTCTTCTCGCCCGCGGGCGACCCCGGCCTCGCCCCCGACCTGGGCCCCCAGCTCGCGCTCTTGATCGTCGGCCCGCTCGTCGCCTGCTGGGGCTGGCGCGGCGTCCTGCACGCCATCGCCCCCGGCGCCGGCGTCTACCGCCGCATCACCTCCGCGTACGCCGGCGTCCTCAACATCGCCATCATCCTCCCCGCCGGCGCGCTCCTGATCACCATCCCCCAGCTCCCGGCCGCCCGCGTCGGCGCCTTTTACGCCGCGTGGATCATCCTCTGGTCGATGACCTTCTTCCGGGACGCCGCGGCCGCCGGCTCCCTGATGTCCGTCGCGAGGGAACTCGACGACGCCTTCGGCCTCTTCGGCGCCTTCGCCGCCCAGGGGCTCTCCTGGATCGCCGGCGCGGGCCTGATGCTCCTGGCCACGCTCTTCGCCCTCGAATGGCTCCTCTTCAGCAGTCCCGCCGCAAGCCGGCCCTTCCCACTCAACCTCGACCTCCTGATCCACGCCCTCTGGACCATCTCCACCCTCCTCCTCCTCGCCCCCGCCTGGCTGGCCACCCGCGACTGATCCGCGGAAACGCGACTCCAACTCGCCGGTTCCCCGTGGTTCCTTCTGCCTTTCCAACTGTTGGCGTGGTTGGCATAGATTCGTTGCACGCTCGCGCAGTGAAGCGAAGAGCTCGTGAACAAATTCAGGGTAATTGATGGTGTGTCCGCGTTGAACACTGTCTAGATATGGAGTCCAATCACCAGCATCCTCATATGGAAGTGCGGCCTTCTTCTGAAATAGATCGTCTATTGATCGGACTAGTGACGCTGCAATCAGCACTAAGCGCTCAAACTCGCGAACAGAGAGAACTTGAGGAAGAGTCGCAAATGTATTTGCGAGCCTTTTCGTGTCAATGTGCGGGGCGATAGCATGACGAATAAACCATTCTGAATTTGGAAATGGTAGTTCGAATGGAGTGACAATGACCCCATGCAGACACCGACTTGTGGTGCTTCGTGATCTTGCTGTTAGCATCAGTTGTTCGAGGCCGTCTGCAAGTCGTTGAGCAAGCCCAGAATTGGACAGTGCGCGTCCTGTCGGGAAGTCTGGAATATCGATTATGGTCTTGCACTCGACCAATAGCGCGAACTCTTCCCAGTCGATAGAGTAATCACATCGGCGTTCTCCTTCGGAGCGATCTTCGCGGTCGGGTCTTCTCGCCGCTCCTTTGGTTGCATATGAAAGGTGGTTCACCCACTTTCCAACATGTTCCTCGAATGCGTTGTCCAGAAAGCGGCGGTCTCCGGTACTGGCAGTCATCAGTGCTTCGAAGGGACGGCGGATAGCATTTTGAATGATGAGATCAGGAAAGGGGATGACGACCATGTTCTCTACGGTCCGAATGAGCGGTCGGTCTATTAGTACCCATCTGGCAAGAGGCTTTAAGTAAGATTTGGAGATCGAATCACGGCGGCGTCGGTATTCGCTGCCAATCTCTTGCACGGTGTACGACATTTGTTGCAGGTACGATTCGATATCGTCTGCGAGTATCGCCCCGCCATGTTCCACAGTGCCGCAGTCTGTACGGAACCCGGGAAGTTCTGTTTGGGTAATGTGGCTGTAAATCAAGTAGGAATAGGCGGTGTAAAAATCGAGATCGACATTCATGTGGCGCCGAAATGCTTCCCTCAGTTGTGCTAGTGGACGAATGGCTCGAAGTATGCTCTCGACGCGAGCTAGTTCGAGTTGGTCGGCTTGGTATTGCAAAGTAAGCTGTAGGCGAAACTGTCGTTGTGCCCACAGGTTGATGTCGCGATCAGTCCTTAATGCGTGCAGATCGAATGCCGAAGGATTCTGGGATAGTAAGTTGTGAATCTTGGCATAGAGTGGATATGTTATGGGCTCTTTGTAGTATTGCCGGTGATATGCACATGTCGCCTCCACCATCCGAGCAAGGACATGCGGAACGGCTGTCGTTGGTGATCTTCGAGACTTGCGTACGTCGAGGGTCAGTCGGCCAGCATAGAAGGCCGTGAAAAGAGGGTCTAGTTTCATGACGAAGCGTTCCAGCATTTGCTCGATTTCGTCCTCGTCGAGTAGCTTCTTGGCCATGTCCTCTCTCCACGGGTGCATGCGCAACGTGCCTATCTGTCATATTGCGGTCTGGAGTGGGCAGGCTGTGGACCGAAGGAGTTGGGGCGGGTATCCATCCGCCGGTTGCTGTACTGGCCTACCCTCTTCTTCAGAAGCCATCATATAACCCGCCTTCGTCCTCTGGGTCCCCCATGTCCATCCTCCTGCAAGCCCTCGCCTCCTGGCGCCCCTTCACCGCCGTCGTCGTCGGCGACTTCATGCTCGACGAGCTCGTCTACGGCAACGCCGACCGCATGTCCCCAGAGGCCCCCGTCCCCGTCCTCCACGTCCAGCGGACGGAGGAGCGATCCGGCGGCGCCTCCAACGTCTGCCTCAACCTGGCCGCCATGCGCGGCGCCGTCCGCGCCGTCGGCGTCACCGGCGACGACGCCGCCGCGGCCTCCCTCCGCCGCCTTCTCGCGGACGCCTCCGTGGACGCCTCCGGCCTCATCCCCGACCCCGCCCGTCCCACCACCGTCAAGCGCAGCCTCATCGGCCTCGCCCAGCACCGCCACCCCCAGAAGATGTTCCGCGTGGACTACGAGTCCCGCGCCCCCCTCGCCCCCGCGCAGCGCGACGCCCTGATCGCCGCCTTTGAGAACGCTCTTGCCGGGGCCGATGTCGTCTGCCTCGAGGACTACAACAAGGGCGTCCTCTGCGAGACCGTCACCCGCGCCGTCATCGACCGCGCCCGCGCCGCCAACGTCCCCGTCTTCGTCGATCCCGCCGCGATCAGGGACTACGCCAAGTACCGCGGCGCCGCCGCCATCACCCCCAACCGCGTCGAGGCCGCCCTCGCCGTCGGCGAGCGCCCCGCCGGGGACGACGACCCCGAGGCGCACGCCCCGCTCGCCCGCTCCCTCCTGCGCCAACTCGACCTCGACGCCGCCGTCATCACCCTCGACCGCCACGGCGCCCTCCTCCTGGAGCGCGGCGCCGCCGACCCCGTCGTCGTCCCCACCGTCGCCCGCCAGGTCTACGACGTCTCCGGCGCCGGCGACATGGTCCTCGCCGCCCTCGCCGCCGGCCGCGCCAACGGCCTCTCCTGGCTCGACGCCGCCCGCCTCGCTAACGCCGCGGCCGGCCTCGAGGTCGCCCTCTTCGGCTGCGTCCCCATCCCGATCGAGCAGATCCACGCCGAGGTCCTCCGGCGCGAGCGCCTCAGCGGCGCCTCCCCCGCCAGCGGAAAACTCCGCACACTCGACGAACTCCAGGTCGAACTCGCCGCCCTCCGCCGCGAGGGGAAGAAGATCGTCTTCACCAACGGCTGCTTCGACATCCTCCACGCCGGCCACCTCTCCCTCCTCCACCGCGCCGCCGCCCTGGGCGACTTCCTCGTCGTCGCCATCAACTCGGACGACTCCGTCCGCCGCCTCAAAGGCCCCGAGCGCCCCATCAACACCCAGCAGGACCGCGCCGAGCTCCTCGGCGGCCTCGCCTGCGTCGGCGCCGTCGTCATCTTCGACGAGGACACCGAGATCAACGCCGTGAAGGCCGTCCGCCCCGACATCCTCGTCAAGGGCGCCGAGTACACCATCGACCGCGTCCCCGCCGCCGAGTTCGTTCACTCCATCGGCGGCAGGGTCGAGCTCCTCGGCATGGTCGACGGCCGCTCCACCACCGGCACCGTCCAGCGCATCCGCGCCTCATCCTCTTCCTCGCCCGAGAACGCCGCCAAGCCCGGCCGATAACGCCCTCACCAAGCGCCATAACCCGCGCCGCACCCGCACAACCCGACCCCGCCGCGTCCCCCCGCGGCCCGGTTCATGGACCCCTCAGATCCCCGGGGCACATTTACGGCATCACACACACCCATCAGCTCGCCCGCGACCACACATCGCAAGACCAGAGGGATCACGCCATGACCACCATTACCGCGACCTCCCCCCGCCGCACCGCCCTCGCCGCCGGCCTCCTCCTCTCCGCCGCGGCCGCCACCGCCGCCAGCGCCGACGTCATCCAGGCCTCCCACGCCCCCGCCTACCTCAAGAACGTCAACGTCTCCGCCCCCGCCCTCTTCGACTCCCCCTTCGCCATCGTCCCCACCGCCACCTTCCAGTGGACCAACCACTCCGTCGGCGTCCCCGGCGCCGACCTCCCCGCGTACTTCGATTCCTTCTGCATCGAAGCCGGCGCCGCCGTCCCCGAGGGCGTCGTCCACGACTTCACCCCCATGACCCCCGCCGCGGCCGGCCTCTCCCAGCACCAGCAGGACTCCCTCGCCCGCCTCTGGCACGGCTACCGCGCCGCCGCCACCACCATCGACACCTCCGCCGCCTTCCAACTCGCCGTCTGGGAGATCGTCCACGACGACGGCCTCGACGTCACCGCCGGCGCCTTCACCGTCAACTCCTGGGGCGACCCCCGCGACACCGCCCAGTCCTGGCTCACCGCCATCGCCAACGACGCCTCCCCCGCCCCCGCCCTCGAGTTCATCGTCCTCCACTCCCCGACCGTCCAGGACCAGATCCTCCTCGTCCCCACCCCCGCCTCCGCCCTCCTGATGGGCGCCGCCACCCTCCTCCGCGCCGGCCGCCGCCGGCGGCGGTGATCAGCGAGATTGTTCGTCGATGACGATCGATGGCCCGCGGGTGAACGCGCGAACAAACCGCCCAGAGCCGGGGTCGAATCGGAAGACGCCCAGCACGACCTCGCCCGCGTGATCCGGGTCCGTCGCCTCGGTGTCGACGGCCACCCCGCTGACGATCAGATCGGCGTACCGATCACCGGACACGTCAACAAACACAACATCGAGAAGGTACGGCTGGAACAGGCTCCCATCGTCATGGCTGTCGTACGCACCGACGACCAGCCCCGGGACGTGCAGCGCCCCATTCCCCTTCGCGGTCACCTCCAGCCGGGCGACGATCGACACCCCGGGCCCGATGGTCACCGCCTTCACCGCCACCATCTCCCCCTGCATCCCATCGGGATCCTCGAAGAGATCGGCGGCCGTGAAGCGCACCGCCTCGCCACCCGGCTCGGGCCTTGGAGCGGCCGGGTCAATCGCCTGGTATCCGGCAAGACCGAGGGCGCCAAGCAGCATCACCACCCCAGCCCCCGCAAATCCGGGTGCCACGGCTGGCCGCTCCGAGCCGGCCACGCTCTCGCCTTCTCTCCCTCTTCCTTTCAGATTTCGCACTTCAAATCTCCCCTTCCTGCCCCCGCTCCCCTTCACCTGCTCACCTCCACATCTCTACGCCCTCCCCCTCACTCCCAAGAAATCACCACCTTCCCAAACTGCTCCCCCGACTCGAGCCGCGCAAACGCCTCCGCCCCCTTCTCCGCCGGGAACACCTGGTCCACCACCGGCGACAGCGCCCCCGTCCGCAGCAGCGTCGCCACCTCCGCGAACTCCTCGTTGCTCCCCATCGTGGACCCCAGAATCCGCAGCTGGTTCCAGAAGATCCGCGCCAGGTCCGTCACCGCGTCCGGCCCGGATGTGCACCCCGGCGTCAGATACGCCCCGCCCCGCGCCAGCGACTTGATGCACTTGATGTGCGTCGCCTTCCCGGACGAGTCCACCGCCACGTCCACCCCGCGCTTCCCCGTCCACTCCCGCACCTCCTTCGACCAGTCCTGCCCCTTGTCCAGCACCGCGAAATCCGCCCCCAGCTCCCTCGCCCGGTCGAGCTTCCACTGGTGCCGGCTCGTCACCGCCACCGGGCACCGCAGGTGCCTGGCGATCGCCATCGCCGCCAGCGCCACGCCCCCCCCGATCCCCGTCACCAGCACGCTCTGCCCCGCCCGCAGCTGCGCCTTGGTCACCACCATCGAGTACGCCGTCAGGAACGTCAGCCCGTACGCCGCCGCCGCCGCCGGGTCCTGCCCGTCGCCCACCACCGCCAGGTTCGCCACCGGCGCGTTGCACCGCTGCGTGTGAAACCCGTTGGTGTGCTCCCCGATCAGCTCGTACTCCGGTGCCAGCGTCGTCGCCGGCGGGTCCCCCGGCCGAACCCGCCGCGCCCGCGCCACCGCCGCATTCACGATCACCCGCTTCCCCACCCACCCCGCGTCCACCCCCTCGCCCACCTTCTCCACCACCCCGCACGCATCGCACCCGCTCACCCGCGGGTACGTCAAGCTCATCCCCGGCACCCCCATCCCCACCCACAGGTCCAGATGGTTCAGCGCCGACGCCAGCACCCGCACCGTCGCCTCCCCCGGCCCCGGCTCCGCGGGCTCCGGCCAGTCCGTGACGAACCGGACGCTCTGCGCAACGGGCGAACCGGACTTCTCGATGATCAGTGCTCTCATGGTCGGACTCTCGCGTGGCGTGGTGTTGCGTTGGGTGGCGTGCCAGCCCGACCCGACGCTGCCGGCAAGATGCCGCAACGCCCGGGCGGGCCGAAACCTTCAGGGTACCCCCCCCAAGCGCAGACCGGGTTGCCTCGCCCCTTGAGTTAGTGTATACTAACTTTATGGCACACGATCCCTTCCCCCGCCCAGAGGCCCTCCCCCGCTCCCGGCCGACAACCTCGGCCGCCGCCCAGGCCCGCCGCGGCCTCGGCGTTGCGCTCATCTCCGCCGGCGTGATCATCACCGCGATCTCGCTCTTCGGATTCGCCCTCACATCGCTCTTTACCCTGCTCTTCTCGGCCTTCGGCGGCGGCCCGGTCGCCCTGGTGTGGAGCATCCTCTGGGGCGCCGCCCTCGGCATGCTCCTCGTCCTGCTCGGCGCCCTCTTCCGCTCCCGCACCCCACGCGACGCGGGCACCCCATCCGCCCCGGCCCCGCCCGCGACCGATCAGGCCGCCTCCGTCATGAGGACCGTCGTCGGCGCCCTATTCGCCGCGATCGCGCTGGTGGTCCTCGCGTTCATCGTCTTCTTCTTCCTCTGACCTCCCGCGCGACCAAGGACGCCGCAGGCCCCACCGATGAAGCGGCGCTGCGACGCTCGGCGTCCAGATGTTGAGGACGCCCCGCCCCCAGCGCAGAAAAAACCCCGGGCCTGGGGCCCGGGGTTCTGTGGGCTTGTGATCCGATCCTGGTCTCAGCTCGCCGCCACGTGCTTGAGCCCGCGCCGGCGGTCCCGCAGGCGGCGGCTCTTGCCGGTCCGCTCGCGCAGGTAGTACAGCTTCGCCCGCCGCGCATCCCCGCGCCGGACCACCTCGATCTTCGCGATCTTCGGCGAGTGCAGCGGGAACGTCCGCTCCACGCCCATGTTGTCCACGATCCGCCGGACCACGATCATCTCGTTGATCCCGCGACCCCGCCGCGAGATCAGCACCCCCTGGAAGACCTGGATCCGCTCCTTCTGCCCCTCGATGATCCGGCAGTGCACGTTCAGCGTGTCGCCGATGTCGATCCGCGGGTAGTCGGTGCGGAGGGTGTCCTTGTTGATGTTCTCAATGATCTGCTGCAGGGCCATCGGAGGGACTCCGGTCGGTGTCGTTTGAGGGTCGGAAGTTTAGACGGGGCGGGGTGGGGGGTCTAGCCCCCGCCGGACCCGCCTGAGCCGGTCGTTCTCCCTCCAGCAGGTCCGGCCGCCGCTCCCGCGTCCGGGCCAGCCGCTGCTCCAGCCGCCACCGGTCCACCGCCGCGTGGTCCCCCCCGACCAGCACCTCCGGAACCTCCATCCCCATCCACACCCGCGGCCGGGTGTAGTGCGGGCAGTCCAGCAGCCTCTTCCCCGCCACCGCCGCCAGCTCCCCCCCCGCCTTGCGGCCGCCGGTGGGGGGGAGGGGGGGTGGAGGGGCGGGGGAGAAGCTGTCCTGCGCGGCCGAGTCCCCGTGCCCCAGCGCCCCCGGCAGCAGCCGGATCACCGCGTCCATCAGGATCATCGCCGCCAGCTCCCCCCCGCTGATGATGTAGTCCCCCAGGCTCACCTCCAGCGGCGCCAGCTTCTGGATCACCCGCTCATCGATCCCCTCGTAGTGCCCCGCGATCAGCAGCAGCCGCTCCTTCCCCGCCAGCTCCTCCACCAGCGCCTGATTCAGCACCCGCCCCTGCGGCGTCAGCAGCACCCGCGTCGCCGGCCGCGGGTCCCGCGCCTCCACCGCGTGCACCGCATCCCACAGCGGCTGGCACATCATCACCATCCCCGGCCCCCCGCCAAACGGCCGGTCGTCCGTCTTCTGGTGCTTGTCCGTCGCGAACTCACGGATGTTCGTCGCGTGCCACTCCACCAACCCCGCCGCCCGCGCCCGAGCCGGAATCGAAACCCCCAGCGCCGCCGGCGGCTCCGCCCCGAACACCTCGGGAAACGTGGTCAAAATGTCAATCCGCAGCGCCATAGCTCACACCACCATCCCTCCCTCCTTCCGTGGCACGGGCTGGGGGGGGCCAGCCCGTGTCTCCCCCATCTACCTCTTCTCCTCCGGGTGCCACTTCTCCTCCGGGTGCTACGGCTGGCGGCTTTGGGGGGGGCGCCGGCCGTGCTCCTCCTCTCCCTCTCTCTCTTCCTCTTCCCCTCCGGCCCCCTCGCCCCCTGGGAGAAGGCAGGGGTGAGGGCTCCATGGCCTCCCTCCCCAACCTACATGGCTTCCCTTCTGAAGCCCCCGCCCTGAGGGCGGGGGTGTGGGGGCGGGTTCCTCTTCACCTCCACACCTCCACATCCCCATCCCCACCCTCCCCCCGAAAAACACCACGGCCGGCGACACCCGCCGGCCGTGGCACGCGAATCTGTGTCTCCCCCCGTCCACTCACTCCGCAGCGGCCGCCGGCGCCTCGGCAGCAGCGGGCGCCGCCGGAGGCTGGTTCTTCCGCTTCCGCTCCAGCTTCGCCTCGTGCTTCGCCTTCCACGCCGCGGCGTCGATGATGTTCGCCTTCGCGAGCATCGCCTCCACCGTCTCGCTCGGCTGCGCCCCGCGCTTCAGCCACTCCTTGATCCGCTCCGCCTCGAGATGGATCTGCTTCCCCTCCGCCGCCAGCGGGTCGTACCACCCCAGCTGCTCGAGGACCTTCCCGTCGCGCTTCGTGCGGGCGTCAACGGCGTTGATGCGGTAGAAAGGACGGCGGCGACGGCCAAGACGCTTCATGCGGATGCGGACCATGCGGTGAGACTCCGAAAAAAGAAGGACCAACCAACATCATCAACGCCGGTGGGATCGCCGGACCGGCCCGGCCACCTTGCCGCGACGGCCTCACGCTGAGGCCGCGGGGGTGTCGTCTGATGCGAGGGGGAGTTTAGGCCCCCACCCCGCCCCGGAAAGCCCCCTGTCCCCCTCCAACACCCCCATCACCCGGGCGCATCGTCGGTGTTTGTGCGCTATTTTGCAGCGATACCAAACAATTCCCTTGCTCCGCCCCCCGCTCCGTGGTACCGTCGCCACCATCCAGCCGACCAACCCCCAACCCCCACGACCCTCAACCCGGAGCCCCGCCATGCCCGAAGCGACCCCCCCCCCCCCCCCCCCCCCCCCCCCCCCCCCACCCTCTAGG
>JBIQJK010000113.1:0-11349 GCA_044507535.1 Planctomycetaceae bacterium
ACTTCAGCCCCCCCCACTTCCGCCCCCCCCGCCTCACCCCCGCCCACGACGACCGCCGCCGCGTCCGCGCCGGCCGCGCTTCCCGGCCGCGGCGTCCCCACGTACACCATCCGCGCCCCCGCCGGCCGCCCCCGCGCCGGGCGCGCCCCGGGCGGACGCGCGATGGACCCGCGCCTTCGGGTGGCGATGTGGTCGGCGATGGCCGCGGCGGTGGCGTGGACGCTCCTGTACCAGGCCTCGCAGAAGGACGCGGACGTCCCGGAGTTCGTCTATGTCAACTTCTAGCAGCGAGCCCGGCTGGAGGCGCGTGCTGCGGCTGGCGTGGATCCCGCTGGTGGTGTGGGCGGGGTCGGTCGTCGTGGCCGAGGGGGCGTTCCGGCTGGCGGGGGTGCGGCCGGCGGGGTCGATCCAGGGGATCTACGAGCCCTTTGGCGACGGGGGCTTCCGCGCCCGCCCGAACGCGCACTCGTTCCAGAACTGGTTCTCCGGCGCGTTCGACGTCTACACCGACGGCCGCGGGTTCCGCGTGGGCGGCCCGGCCGGGGGCGCGGGCGAGCCGGGGCGGGAGGTGGACATCCTCGTCGCCGGCGACTCGCAGGCCTTCGGGCAGGGGCTCGACTACGAGCAGACGGTCGTCGGCGTGCTGGCCGAGCACGGCGCGAGGGCGGGGCTGACGGTCGCCAACGCGGCGGTCGGGGGGCACCTGGTCCGCAACCAGACCGAGCTGATCCGCTGGCAGATCCTGGAGCGGGGGCTGCGGCCGCGGGTGCTGCTGGTGTGCCTGACGCCGCGGGCGATCGGCATCCCCGACGGCTACGCCCACGTCGAGGTGCACCACGGCGGGCTTTTCGGCCGCCGGCCGACTCGGCGGGACCTCGCGCGGCTGTGGGTGGCGAACCACTCGGCGGTGTACCTGGTGCTGCGGGACGCGGCGAGGCGGCTCTCGGGCGGGTCGTCCGCGCCGTCGGCGAGCCTGCTGGAGCACTACCGCGCCGGCGCGGTTCAGGAGGAGCGGGCGGCGACGCTGGCCGCCGAGTTTCGGTCGCTGCTGGCGGACCTGGGGGGGCACGCGCCGCGGCTGGTCTTCGCGTACCTGCCGCTGTCGCCGGAGGCGCCGATCGCCGAGCTGGCGGCCGCGGCGGGGGAGGCGGGGCGGGGCGTCTCGGTGGATGCGCCGGCGGGGGCGCTCGCGGCGGTGGCCGCGGCGATGGGGGCGCCGGTGATCGACGTGACGGCCGCGCTGGAGGCGACGCGGGAGGCGGGGGAGCCCGTCACGCTCGAGGGGGACGGGCACTACGGGCCGGCGGCGAGCCGGCGCTGCGGCGAGCTGATCTGGAACGCCTTGGACTGGCCGGGCCTGGTGGGCGCGGCGAGGGGGGTGGGTGGGGCCGCGGGAGAAGGAGGTGAAGCGTGCAGTTCCCGGAGGTGACCGACGCCCTGCGCGGGTTCATCAGGCGGGCCTTCAACGTCGGCGAGGAGGACCGCGAGTTCAGCGACGACGTCCACCTGTTCGACTACGGCTACATCGACTCGTTCGGGGCGGTGCAGCTGATCGGCTTCATCGAGGAGCGCTTCGGCGTGAAGATCTCCGACACGGACCTGGTCGTCCATCCCCTCAACACCATCCGCGAGATCGGCACGCTGGTGCACTCGCGGCTCGGAGCATGACACCATGGCGACGGTACGGATCCCGCTCATCGACGCGCAGGGCGACTACCTGGCGCAGGTGCGCTACGCGCTCACCTTCGCCACCGAGGACATCGCGGGCTACGAGCTCGCCGAGGGCGGCGGGGAGCAGGCCGAGCTGGTGCTGACCACGCGCGAGGGCGCCTCCGAGGCGTCGGTGCGCGACAAGGTCGGGCGGCTGCTGGAGCGGTACGCCGACCGCCGCTTCGGCCTCAAGGAGGCGGTTCACTTCTCGCAGCGGCGGGACCTGCCGGTCTTTGACGCGTACTCGGCGCTGCTGGAGCGGCGGTGGATCACGCCGGTGGGGCCGGGGCACCTGGTGCTCCGCGGCGGGGCGGCCCGGCTGATGCGGGCGATCGACCAGAAGCTGCTGGACGTCATCGCCGCGGAGTTCGGCGCCGAGGAGGAGGTGTACCCCTCGACGATCCTCTGCTCGAGCCTGGACCGGGTGAGCCACTTTACCTCGTTCCCGGAGCACGTGGACTTCGTCGCGCACCTGCGCCGGGACGTGGACGTGCTGTCGGGGTTCGCGCGGGGCTGCCGCGAGGGGGGGTGGCGGCCGGGGCTGCACGAGGGGGCGATGAGCCCGCCGGGCTTCGCGGTCTGCCCCTCGTGCTGCTACCACTGCTACGAGGCGATGGAGGGGTGGCGGCTTCAGCGGCCGGGGCGGAGCGTGACGGCGAGGGTGGCCTGCCACCGCTACGAGGGGCAGAACACGACGGCGATGTCGCGGCTGCGGGCGTTCCACATGCGCGAGGTCGTCTGGGTCGGGCACCCGGAGTACGTCCGCGAGTGCCGGCGGAGGACCGACCAGTTGCTGATCCAGTGGGCCAAGGACTGGGAGCTGGACTGCACGTTCGAGAACGCCAACGACATGTTTTTCACCGAGGACTACGCGATCAAGGCGTCGTTCCAGCGGCAGCAGGAGGCCAAGCGGGAGCTGCGGATGCGGATCCCCTTCGAGAACAAGACGATGGCCTGCTGCTCGACGAACTTCCACGCGGCGACGTTCGGCAAGGCGTTCGACATCCAGGTGGACGGCCGCCCGGCGACGAGCGCGTGCCTGGGGTGGGGGTGCGAGCGGTGGGTGTACGCGGTCTTCTCGCAGTTCGGCCTCGACGATTCGGCCTGGCCGGAGGGGGTCCGGGCGGACCTCGAGAAGTACGCGCCGATGCGGAAGAAACCAGAGGCGTGAGGAGGGGGCAGAGGGAGCCCTGAGCGCGAGCTCAGGGTGGAAGTGCGCGGGCGCACCGATGCTCGCCCGCGCTGTTCGGGCGCCGCTCCCCCGGGCTTGCGCCCGGGGCTCCCTCAGGGGCCAGGGGCAAGCAGGAGGAAAGCGGCGGACTCATCCACCAGAAAGGCGGCAATATCCTCTGCGTGGTTGCGGACCATTGTAACAATGGCGCTAGTCGGGCAGTTGCCGACGCGGAGCCACACAACCTTCGGCGGATGACCGAATAGAAAGGCTCGCTGCCGAAAATCGTCGTCTTTCGAGACGATCGTGAATCCACGCTCCTTGGCGAACGACCAGACGGCCGCATCATCGGCCCGGTCCAGGCCGAAGTCGCGGACGTGCGCAGAGCCCGGATACAGGTCGGCTATCGCGGCGACGATCCGGTATGAGAGATTTTGGTCCAGCAGCAGCTTCACGCCGGGATGCTCATGATCCGCCGCTCGCGTTCCGCGGCGAAGGCCAGGCACGCGCGGATGTCCTCCGACGTCAGTTCCGGGAAGTCGGCCAGGATCTGCTCCGGCGTCATTCCCGCGGCAAGGTACTCCAGCACGTCCGAAACCGTGATCCGCAGCCCCCGGACGCACGGCTTGCCACCGCGCTTGCCCGGCTCGATCGTGATGATCCGGCGGTAGTCCATAAGAGAAGTGTACACCGAGCCCAATGAGCCGCGTACGCTCCACTTATGCCCGACTTCCCCCCCCCCCCCCACTCCCCGCTCCTCCGAATCAAGCCCCTCTCTTCCCGTGCGACGGTTCCCGCGTACCAGACTGACCTGGCCGCGGGGATGGACCTCGCGGCGTGCCTGACGCAGAACGAGGAGGACGACGGGGGGATCCGGCTGGAGCCGGTGCGGCTGGGCGGGGGGCCGGTGCTGATCCGGTGCGGGTTCGCGATGGCGATCCCGGCGGGGTTTGAGGCGCAGGTGCGGCCGCGGTCGGGGCTGGCGGGGAAGCTGGGGGTGACGCTGCCCAACGCGCCGGGGACGATCGACGCGGACTACCGGGGAGAGGTGATGGTGCCGCTGATCAACCTCGGGCCGGAGGCGTATGTGGTGCGGCACGGGGCGCGGATCGCGCAGATGGTCATCGCGCCGGTCGCCCGCGCGGCGATCCGTGTCGTCGAGGACCTGGAGGAGACGGCGCGGGGGAGCGGGGGCTTCGGGTCCACCGGGGGGGTCTGAGCCGTTGTTCGCCCTTGCACGGAAGAAGAGGATTCACCACGGAGTCACGGAGGGCACGGAGCGATTGGGAGGATCCGTGTGCTCTCGTTGCATGCTTTGATTCAGCAGGATTGGGTTTGAAGAGGGGTGGGAGGGGGCGTGGCGGCGTCGGGGGCTGTCCAGCGGTTTTCCGGACTCGCAACCCTGCCTTGTTCTTCTCCGTGCCCTCCGTGTCCTCCGTGGTGAAACCTCTTCTTGGCGAACAAGAGCGGTCAGGGGAGGACCTCGATCTCGCGGGTGAGTTCGAGGCGCTTGGCCCACGCGGCGTTGGGGGGTATGACGGGGGCGCCGTCGTCGTTCCAGGTAATCTCGGCGGGCCGGCCCGTAAGGACCATGATCCAGACGTTGGCGCGGACGGTGGCCTTGCCGGGGGTGTCGGCGACCAGTTCGGCGCTCAGCGGCATGTAGTGCGGCAGGTCGGCGGCGCGGTCGATCAGGATCGGGTAGAAGCCCTCGCTGCGCCGTCCGGTGAGCGGCCCGTCGCCGAGGGCGAAGCCGCCGAGGTAGAGGAGGCACTTGTAGGCGAAGCCGTCGGCGGCGCGGGTGTCCCGGAAGGCGACCTCGAAGGGCTCGCCGACGCGGACCCGATCGGGGGCGTCGATCCCGCCGGTGAACATCTCGGCGAAGAAGCGCTCCCGGACGTCGGCGGGGAGCGTGCCCGCGGCGATCTCGGCGTCGAGCCACTGCTTGCCCTCGACCGTGAGCCGGTACGGCCCGGCGCGGCGGACGTCGAGGAGGCGGGTGGCGAGGCGGGCGCGCTGCTCGGGGGTGATCGTCCGCTTGGAGAGCTCGGCCCAAGCGGAGTCCTCGCCGAACGCGGGTGAACTGCCGAGCCAGGTGATGAGCGCGGGCGTGGGGAGGACGCGGGCGACGCCGACGCCGGCGAGGAACGTGCCCAGCGCGATCACTGTCACGGCGATCACGCCGACCCCGCACCACAGCATCGGGAGCGAGCGCACCTTGCGGCCGACGGCGAGGCGGCCGAGCCACCCCGTGCCGCACTCGGGGCAGCGGATCGGGGCGTCGGGGTCGTCCTCGGCGAAGGCGAACTCGTAGTCGCACTTCGGGCAGTGACGCGAGCCGCCCACGCGGCGCTTGACGCCGGCCCTGATGAGCCCGATCCCGGCCAGGGCGGCCAAGAGCCAGCCCCAGTAAACGAGGGCGACCAGGAGGGAGCGGTGCTTGACCGCGCTCGACACGAATATGAGGAGGAACCAGACAGCGCCTTGGATGAGGTTGGGGACGACGCTCGCCGCCACGGGGCCCCGGAAGCGCCCCTGGAGGAGCGCGGGGAGCCCGATCATGACCGCCGCGAGCACGACGCCGGTCAGGATGGAGCCGGCGGCGAGCACCGGCCAGTTGAGGGCATGGCTGGAGACGCCGCCGAATCGCATCGCGCCGTAGAACTGTGCGCCGGCGATGCAACTCAGCAGCGGCGCCATCAGGACGAACTGCACGCGCTTCGAGGGTTGCGGCGGTGGTTGAGTATGGTCGCTCACGCCGACAGCGTACCGCGGGAGGGGAGCCGGGGCACGGGGCTGGGAGGGGGTCCGCAACGGGGGCTCGGGGACTTCCGTTCTTTCACCACGGAGGACACGGAGAGCACGGAGCGGTCACGGAGAAGAAGAAAGTCAGGGTTTCAAGACAGGCAGGACAAGAGGGCCGCGCGACCATCCCCGGCGCCCGGCCGCTCCCACGCCCCCTCCCTTCCCCCTTCAACCCAATCCTGCTGAGTCAAAGCATGCAACGAGGGCGAGAGGATCTTCCCAACCGCTCCGCGATCTCCGTGACTCCGTGGTGAAAACTCTTCCTGGCGAACCAAGGCAGTCAGGGCACAACCTCGATCTCGCGGGTGAGTTCGAGGCGCTTCATCCACACCGCGTTCTTGGGCATCACGGGGGCGCCGTCGTCATTCCAGGTGATCTCGGCGGGGAAGCCGGTCTGGACCATGAGCCAGAGGTCGGCGCGGACGATCGTGCGGCCGGGGTGGTCGGCGACGAGGGTCTCGGTCACGGGAGTGGGGGACGAGCCGATGAAGGGGTCGATGAGGTTGGGGTAGTACCCCTCGGAGCGTCGCCCGACGAGCGGCCCGTCGCCGAGGGCGAAGCCGCCGAGGTAGATGAAGCACTTGTACTTGAAGCCGTCGATGGAGTCGGTGTTCTTGAGGCCGACGGTGAAGGGCTCGCCGACGCGGACGCGCCGGGGGGCGTCGATCTCGGCGCCGACGAACATCTCGGCGCAGAATCGCTCGTGGACGTCGGGGGGGAGCGTGCCGGCGGCGATCTCGGCCTCGAGCCAGTCCGAGGCGCTGACGCCGATCCGCGACCGCCCCTCGCGCCGGCGGTCGATGAGGCGCGAGGCGAGCCGGGCGCGCTGCTCGGGCGTGAGCGTGCGGTTGGCGAGCTCGGCCCAGGCGGACTTGCCGCCGAAGTTCAGCGGCGAGGTCGCCCAGCTGATCAGCGCCGGGGTCGGCAGCGCGCGGCTCAGGCCGGAGCCCTGGAGCGCCAGCGCGACCAGCAGCACCGTGCCCGCGAGCACCGCGACGCCGGACCAGAGCAGCGAGGGGGAGCGGGCCCTCCGCCCGGTGACGAGCCGGCCGAGCCACCCCGTGCCGCACTCGGGGCAGCGGATCGGGGCGTCGGGGTCGTCGTCGGCGAAGGCGAACTCGTAGTCGCACTTCGGGCAGTGGCGCGAGTCGCCCACGCGCGAGCCGCGCCCCGCGGCGATCAGGCCGACGCCGATGCCGATCGGAATGAGGAGCGCGAAGATCGCGTTCCCGCCGCCCGGCGCGCCCGCCATGACGAGCGACATCATGGCCCCGACGACGGCCATGGAGAGGCCGTAGCGCGTGGCGCGGGCGAGGGGGTGGTCCTTGCCGAGGCGCTGGAAGCGGTGGAAGAGCTCGATCGAGATGACGCCGAAGAGCAGCCCCACCACGAGCCCGGCGGCGACGTGCAGCGCGAGCCGGTCCCAGGCGAAGGGGCCGGGGCGCCACAGGAGTCGCTGGATGGCGTAGACCGCGGCGAGCGGGAGCGCGCACGCGACGATTCGCTTCAGCCGCTGGCGCGGCGTCGGTTCCGGCTGCTCCATGAGGGGAGCATACCGGGCGGGCCGGTCAGGCGGCCTCGCGGGCCCCGGCGCCGGGCTCGGGGTGGCCGGGCTTGGAGCGGACCCTGGCGGGGGAGGTAGGGGACTCGGTCCAGTCCTCGGCGTTGGTCAGGTTGAGCTCGCTGGGCATGGTCTTGCGGTAGCCCAGGAGGCGGACGACCTCGAGGACGTCGGTCCAGGTGGGGTACATGACGTTGTTGGAGCGTTTGAAGGCGTCGATGGCCATGAGGAACAGGAACTGCTCCTGGTTCATCTCGCCCTCTTCGGCGGCCTTGAGGAAGTCGGAGAGCCGGCGGCCCGGGCCGCGGCGGCGCTCGAGACCGGTGCCGCCGTCGGCGGCCGGGTCGGAGGCGCGGCGATCGCGCTGGGCCCTTCGCCGCTCGACGTAGGGGTACGTCTGGGGCGGCTGGGGGTCGCCGCCGGGGGTGTGGTTATGGGAGGTGGACGGGCTCTGGCCCGTCGGGGAGCCGGGGAAGGGGGAGGAGGGGGGCTGCTGGGGCATGGCGGAGGACTCCTGGGGAGGTCCAGCCGCGACGCGGCGCCCGTTCAGGCCCCCATCACGGCTCAGAGTTCCTCGTCTTCATCGTCCGCATCGTCGTCGAAGCCCTCTTCCTCGTCCTCGTCGTCGAGGAAGTCGTCGTCGTCGTCCTCAAACTCGTCATCGCCGTCAAAGTCTTCCTCGTCGTCCTCGAGGTAGTCGTCGTCCTCATCGTCGTCGTCGTCGTCACGGGCGGCGATGATGACGCCGCCGGTGGAGACGCCAATGAGGGCGTTGAAGTCCTGCTCCTGGGTCTCCCAGTCTGCCGCGAGGGTGGCGCCGATAGCCATGGGTTGTCCTCACTTCCTTCCGAGTCGTGGCGTCGGTCGCACCCGGGATCCCACCCGGCGTGACGGCCCTGGCCGCCGCTTGAGTTGGTCTTCTGGGTCCCCGGCCGCCCACCGCGACCGGGCACGTCCCGCCCCAGAATGGCGGTACACTACTCCGCGCGCGGCCGGTGTCAACAGGGCGTTTTTGTCCCCGGCGGGATTTGCCCGGGGGCGGCCGGCGCGGCGGGTGCGGCGGCCCTACCGTCCTCCTCCACCGGCGGGGAGAAACGGCCCCGTCCGGTGCATCGCGGCGCTGGCCCGGTCCCCGGCGGGGGGGCCGCGACCGGCGGAGCCCTTCCCCGCCCGAACGACCCTGACCCTCCGGTCCCCGAAGCCGCCCCGGGGCGGCCGAACCAGCCCGACACGCCGCCGGACCGACGCGGAGCCCGAGCCCCCCACATGCCGTCCTCCTCTACCACCGCCCAAGGCCAGCCGGTTCCAGCCGAGTCGTTCCAACCCGTCGCGGCGGTGCTGGCCGCGCTGCTCCCCGGCGCGGGGCACGCGTACCTCGGGGAGACGCGGCGGGGGGTGCTGATCGGGGCGGGGGTTCTGTCGCTGTTTCTGGGGGGGCTGCTGGTGGGCGGGATCGGGGTGGTGGACCGGCGGGAGAACTTCATCTGGTTCCTGGGCCAGGCGATGGTGGGGCCGATCGCGTTCGGGGTGGACTACGTGCACCAGACGCACTTCAAGGTCCTGGGGGCGTCGGACCGGGTCCGGGTGGCGGGGCCGGACGAGGGGCGCGGGCGGGACGGTCGGGCGGTGCGGGGTGAGAAGCCGCCGTACGAGCGGTCGCTCGGGCGGGTGCACGAGCTGGGGACGCTGTTCGCGACGGTGGCGGGGATGATGAACCTGATCTGCATCATCGACGCCCTGTACCACGCGCCGCGCCGGCGGCCGGCGGGGGGAGGTGGGCGGTGATGACCAGCGGCCTTGTGATGACGCTGGGCGGGGCGCTGACGACGACGGCGACGGCGGCGTGGCGGCCGCTGCTGGACCCGCTGAACGTGCACGAGCTGTGGTGGGCGCTGCTGATCCCGATGTCGCTGGGGATCGCGGTGATCTACAAGGCGGTGCGGCTGCGGACGCTGGAGCGGTACTGGCGCGAGGTGGCGATCATGACCACGCAGATCGTGCTGGCGATGATCCTGCTGGGGCTGGCGGTGTACGTGTTCATCGAGGTGTACGTGCGGTGGGTGGCGGAGTACGCCGCGTAGAACGGCGGAAAGCGCAGAGCGCAGAGCGCACATAGGAATGGCGGGATCGGGCGGGCGCTGCGAGGGCATCGCGGGGGATCTCTCTGCGCTGTTCGCTGTGCGGTTTGCGATCTGGCTAGGGAACGTACTTCCCGCTCTTGGTGAGGTAGGGCCGGTCCAGGCCGACGACGAGGTAGCGGAGGGCGTCGGCGGCGTGGTCGGGGCCGTCCTTGACGGGGTCGAGGGACTCGGGGCGGGATTCGTCGTAGTGGTATCGCTGGAGGGCCTCGATGAGGCCGGTGCAGCGGCGGTGGACGAGCAGGCGCGGAGCGGAGGCGTCGGCGGGGGCGAGGCGGGCGCGGACGAGGTTGACGCCGGCGTGGATGGGCATGGCGCGGGTGCGGACGGCCAGGCCGGCGGCGCGGAGGCAGTGGGCGTTGCTGACGCCGGTCTGTTCGCTGCGGGCGTTGCCGGCGGGGTCGATGCCGATCCAGGCGGGGGCGGGCCAGCCGCGGGCGCCGGGGGCGCCGCCGTCGGTGATGGCGCGGGCGTGCTCCTCGAGGCGGGAGCCGGCGGCGATGCGTTCGTCGATGATGCGGAGCGTGCCGTCGGCGGCGACGAGGGCCCAGAGAACGACGGTGGGGGCGCGGAAGCCGAAGTCCATGCCGCAGATGAGCGTGCCGGCGGGTCCGAAGGCGGAGGCGGGGGGCTCGACGTGGCCGTCGAAGACGTGGACGGCGGGGTCGAACTCGGGGTAGACGCAGTGGGATCGGCGCGGGGAGAGGCAGAGCATCTCGCTGCGCCAGGTCTCGGGGTCCACGCGGGCCTTGAGCGCGAGGGCGTCGGCGACGGTGATGTGGCCGCGGCGAGGGGGAGGCGGGGCGGCGGGGTGACGGAGGAGCAGCGTGGCGGCGTGGGCGCGCGAGGCGATTCGCGGCGTTTCGCCGTGCGGAACACCGTGCGGGTCGCCCTTGGCCCGTCCGCCGCACTCGTCCCAGAGGGCGCAGGAGTCGCACGCGTGCTCGGGGCCGCAGGGGGCGAGGACGTCGAGGACGCCCCAGCGGAAGAGGCGGCGGCGGGAGGGGGGCAAAGGGCCGAATGGCCTCATTGAAGAGTGCGTCCGTTCACGCGGGTTTGCATTTGGCCCTTTGGCCATTTGCGATGTGGCCATTTCCAAGCCTCCCGCCTCGGCGACGATGTCCCACATGAGGCCGAAGGGGCGGTGCATGGTGCTGAGGGCCTCGATGCTGCCGCGGACCCAGGGGCCCCAGGGGCCTCGGAGGGGGAGGGAGCGGGTGGTGAGCTGGGCGGCGAGCCAGACGTCGCGGTCGAAGAGCTCGACCTCGTCGCAGCGGAGCTTCTGGACGCGGGTGCCGCGGACGGCGGTCTCGGACTGGGCGAGGATCTCGGCGCAGGCGCCGTTCTTGAGGCGCAGGCGCTTTTCGGTCATGCGGCCGTCGATGAGGTCGGCGAGGGCGGGGTGGTCGAAGAGGCGGCGGAGGTGGTCGTGCATGCGGCGGGACTGTTCGAGGGAGCCGCCGAGGATGCGGACCTGGACGGCGGGCTTGAAGACCAGGTCGAGCATGGTGGCGACGGCGCCGAGGAAGGTCTTGCCGCCGCCGCGGTTGGCCCAGAGGACGGCGTCGGTGGGAACGAAGTCCGACGCGGGGCCGGGAGAAGGGGCGAAGCGGCCCTCGAAGAAGGTGTGGACGAGGTAGTGGAAGGGGGCGGTGCTGGCGGGGAGCATGGGGGCGTCGGCGACCTCGATGTCGAGGCGCTCGCGGAGGAAGGCGTGGAGCTCGGCGGGGGTGCGGGGCGGGCGGCCAGGGGCGATGGCGGCGGGGTCGGGCGTCGGCGGAGCGGTGGTCGGTCTGGGTGCGCGGGCGATCATCGTGGGGTCCCCCCTTGTGGCGGTGCTGGTGGTGGTGGTGCTGCTGCTGCTGGTGCGGCGGGTCGGCGGTGGCGGCGGTGAGGCTCAGGGCGGCGAGCAGGGCGTCGGCGCGGTCGCGCCGGCCGGTTCGGCGCAGGGCGCGGAGGACGGC
>JBIQJK010000114.1:0-11323 GCA_044507535.1 Planctomycetaceae bacterium
AGGTCCGCGGCGATCTCCTCGGGCGACATCTCCTTCTGCGCGTAGCAGACCGACGGCAGGATGCGGATCCGCGAGCGGCTGGGGCGGAAGAGGCTCCCCCACGCGCTCTCGGCGGCGGGCGTGCCGGTGACGACCACCGGGAGGACCGGCGCCCCCGACCTGGCCGCGAGCAGGCCGACCCCCGGCGCGAAGGGGCGCAGCACCCCCGGCGGACGCTCGATCGCCCCTTCGGGGAAGACGCCCAGCACGCCGCCTTCCTTGAGGTGGCGCAGGGCCTCGCGGGCGGCGCCGGAGTCGCCCCTGGCCCCGCCGCGGACGACCGGGATGATCCGCATCCACTCCCACAGACCGCGGAGGCGCGGGATCATCATGTCGCGGCCCATCATCCACCGGATCTCGCGCCGCGGGATCGCGACCTGGATCAGGATGGGGTCCACCCCGCCGGTGTGGTTGGCGACGACGATCAGCGGGCCGGAGGGGGGGATGTGCTCGCGCCCCTCGACGCGGAGGCGGTGCAGCAGGCGCGAATAGAGGACCGCCGCCCAGAAGAACAACCCGGCGTCGAGGTCGCCGCGCCGGGGGCCGGTGGTCAGCAGCACGCGGGACGCCGCGACAGCGATCCCCCACGCGCCCGCCGCGATGACCAGCCACACGATGACGCCGCTCGCCGAGTCTGTCACGGGCGGATGTTAGCCGACGCGAACCGAGAGCGAACCCGTCGCGCCCGCGGAGATGATGGGCGTTCCGCTCGGCCCCGCGCCGGAGATGACCCGGCGCGGGGCTTCGCAGTGGGCAGGAACCGTGAGCGTTGACCGGACCCCACGGACCTGTACCCGGAGTGTGCGAACCAGCGGGCGGCGGGGCCATTCGGGGATCGAACGGGCTGGGAAAAGAGCGTCACACGGCGCGGCGCGTGCGGCCTCTGCGGCCGGCGCGGCCCCTAGACTGGGGCCATGGCGAGCACCGCCCGGCATCTGGCGATCTACCCCGGCTCCTTCGACCCGGTGACCTACGGACACCTGGACGTCATCCGGCGCGGCCGGCGGCTCTTCGACCAGCTCATCGTCGGCGTCGGCCGGCACCCGGGGAAGGACCCGCTGTTCAGCTTCGAGGAGCGCGTGGGGATGATCCGCGGGCTGGTCGCGGAGATCGCCGCGGCGGAGCCGGAGGAGGCGCAGGTCAGCGTGGAGGCCTTCGAGGGGCTGACGGTGGACTTCGCCCGGCAGGCCGGGGCGACGGCCCTGCTCCGCGGGATCCGCAACCTCTCCGACCTCCAGAGCGAGGTGCAGCAGGCGCTGACGAACCGGCAGGTCGCCGGGCTCGAGACCGTCTTCGTCGTCGCCGGGCAGGACTTCGCGTACACCAGCTCCAGCCTGATCAAGCAGATCACCGCCCTGGGGAGCGACCCGGACCTGGGGGCCCTCAGGACCATGGTCCCCCCGCGGGTCGTCGAGGCGCTCAAGCAGAAGAAGGCCCAGCGGCACCCGGCGCTGGAGCGGCTGCGGGTGGAGCACGGGGAGTGAGGGAAGCAAGGGATCAAGGCGCACGGGCACAGGGGAACAACGTGGACGAGGCGAATCCAGGCCCGCTCGGCTGCCTCGCCCCGCTCCTGATGCCCCCGGGCCTCTCCTCTCGGGGCATTCTCAGTGACCGTTGACGTCCGCATCATCAGCATCGGCACCCTCGCGGCCAACCCCCTGTGGGGGGAGAAGGCCGGGGCGACCATCCGCACCGGGCACGCGACCACGACGCTCATCCGCTCGGGGAAGCGGACGATCCTCGTGGACCCCGGCCTGCCCGACGCCGCGATCGTCGCCCGCCTCGCGGAGCGGGCCAACCTGCGGCCCAGGGACGTCACGCACGTCTTCCTGACGAGCTTCAAGCCCGACACCCGCCGCGGCATCATGGCCTTCGAGCACGCGACGTGGTGGGTCAGCGAGGCGGAGCGCGAGGGCCTGGGCGTCCCCCTGGTCCGGCGGCTCCAGGAGGCGGCCCAGCACGGCGACGAGGAGCTGGTCGCGCTGCTCAAGCACGACGTCGCCATCCTCAAGCGGTGCGAGCCCGCGCCCGACCGCCTCGCCGAGCACGTGGACCTCTTCCCGCTGCCGGGGATGACCCCGGGGCTCGCCGGCGTGCTGGTCGCGGGCGAGGCGGGCAAGGGGGGCGGCCGCGCCGGGGGGCTGACGACGCTCGTCTGCGGCGACGCCGTCGCCACCGTCGAGCACCTCGAACGCGGCATGGTCCTGCACGGAGCGATGGACGTGAAGCTCGCCCAGGAGAGCTTCAAGGAGGCCGTCGAGATCGCGGACGTGCTCGTCCTCGGGCGCGACAACTGGGTGCTCAACCCCGTGCGGCGGGGGTTCTAGGGAGACGGCGAGATGGCGCACGCGAGCGGCGGCTGCCCGGCCTGCGAGCGGATCGCGCGGGTCCGCAGCGGTGAAGACCCCGAGCTCATCGCCGAGCTGAGCGAGTCCTACGCCGTGCTGGGGGACTCGCAGCACTGGGAGGGGTGGTGCGTGCTGCTGCTCAAGGAGCACCACGAGCACCTGGCCGACCTGCCGATCGAACGGCAGACGCGGCTGTTCGGGGACGTCGCCCGCGTGGCCGCGGCGATCCGGGCGGTCTGCTCGCCGCGGCGGATCAACTACGAGTGCCTGGGGAACGTGCTGGCGCACGTGCACTGGCACGTCGTCCCCCGCTACGCCCCGCCCCGGGACGCCGAGCCGGGGGCGACGATCTGGACGCGCCCGGCGGCGGAGCGCGAGGAGCGCGGCGACGAGGGGAGGCGGCGCGCCCTGGTGGAGGCGCTGCGGCGAGAGATCGCCGCGGGCTGAGGCTCGCGGGTTTGGGGCGGATGGTCACCTCTGCAGGAGCGGGCCCTCCCCGGAGAGGCGGAGGAGCGCGGCGGCGTCGTGCGCCCGCGCCGGCGTCGCGGCGACGGGGAGTCCATCGCCGTCTGTGATCGGCCCGCGGGTCTCCTCCAGGAGCGAGGCCATCCCCTCGGAGGTGAGGTACCGGGCCATCTCGAGCCGCGTGGCGGGCCCGGGGGCCGGCGAGGGCTGGACCGAAGGAGCAGGGGCCGGCGCGGCGTCGGCGGCATGGACCGCCGGCGTCGTCGCGGCGACCGAGGCGGCGGGGTGGCCGAGGCCGGCCATGGATCTCAGTCCAAGGACCGCCGCCGCGGCCGCGGCGCCGATCGCCAGACTGCGGGAGATCACGGGCAAGGCGGGCGCCTCCGATGGGGGCGGCCGTGCCCGAGAACCGGCGGGCCGGGCGGACACGGGCCCCGTTGCCGTGATGATGTAGCGACTGGGACGCCGCGGGGCCAGCGCGGGAGGGGAGCGGGACGCACCGGCGGCGGGGCCGGGGCGGCGCATCCGGCACAGGCCTCAACATCGGGGTGCAAAAACGAAAAACCGGCGGGCCCGGGGGGGCCCACCGGCTGGTCAAGCGGTCAGACCTGAGTGGGTCGGATCACCACAGCAGCTGGAACTGGAGCCGCAGGGCGAGGGCGTTGTCCTCCATGGAGCCGAGGAGGCCCAGGCCGGTGTCGGCCAGACCGGCGGTCTCGTCCAGGGCCCAGACCAGGTCGATCGTGGCCTTGGCGGCGTGGCCGGCGTAGTACTGGTTGACGCCGAAGGTGAGGAAGTTGACGCTGTCGTCCTCGAGGTTGCGGTCGCTGTCGAGGAAGAGGCCGTCCCAGCGGGCGAAGACCTCGGTCTCGGGGGCGAAGCGGTAGCCGGCCTGGACGACCGCGCCGATGTCGTGGAAGCTCGCGCCGCCGGCGAGGCTGTCGGAGTCGGTGTAGCGGCCGATGAAGGCGCCGAAGGCGTTCCAGCCGTCGCCCTCGAGGGAGACGTCGGCGGTGTACTGGAAGAGGTCGGTGTCAACATCGGCGGGGTTGCCGGTGTTGCGGCTGCGCTGGTAGTGAGCCGCGATGCCGAGCAGGGAGGCGAAGTCGTCGCCCTCGCGGCTGGTGAAGTCCGCGAAGCGGCTCCAGGTGCCGGCCATCTTGTACTCGAAGCGGCCGGTGAAGGCGTAGTCGTTCTCGGCGTCGCTGTTGATGTCGGTGTTCTCGGTGTCCAGGCCGTCGCTGAAGGCGAAGGCGAAGCGCCAGTCTTCCTGCTCGTAGGAGAGCTCGATGCCCTGGCTGCGGTCCTGGGTGAAGAACTCGTTGACGAAGGACCGCTCGACGGCGAGCTGGCGGCTGGAGCTCACGAGCTCCTCGCGCAGCAGGGGCAGCTTGAACTGACCCCAGCGGGCCTTCCAGCCGTTGCCGAAGTTGTACTGGGCCCACGCCTCCTCGAGGACGGCGGCGCCGCCGTCGCGGTCGAAGGCGGCCAGGACGCGGTAGGTCCAGTCCTTGTTGATGATGTTGCCGGTGAAGTCGAGCTTCGTGCGACGGGTCTGGAAGCCGCCGTCGAAGTCGTCCTCATCCTCGTCCTCGTCGAGCCAGTTGATGATGTAGCGGAACTGGATCTGGCCGCCGACGTTGAGGCGGAAGGCCCCGTCGGAGGAGGCGACGAAGAAGCGGCCGTCGTGACCGCCGGTCGCGCCGTTGGCCAGGAGGCTGCTGCGGCCCTGCGAGTCGGCCATCATCTCGGCGACGATCGCGCGGACCTCGTCGGAAGCGACCGGCTGCGCCAGAGCCGCGCTGCCGCAGGCGAGGCCCACCGCCGCGCCCGCCCACATCATCATTCCCTTAGCTCCACTCATTCTGACACTCCTTCACGCGGGCGACGATTTGACCGCAAGCCGGTCGTCGTTGGTCGCCCCCTGCTGGACCCCGTCGCACGCCCGTGGGCCTACAAGGACCCTGAGCGCCGACGGCGTGACCTTCCTTCTTCAAAACCTCCGCGGCCGGCACGCACCGTGCCGCGTCACTGAACCTGGGTTGCTTCGTGTGCGGACCGCCTCGAATGCCGCGGCCCCTTCGCCCTCGAGATCAACTCGTCTTCACGGTTCGGACGGAGTCTCCACGTACTGACCCGTGATCGTAACCACCAGACTTAGCGAACGCAAACTCACCACAATGAATTCTCGGACAGTGGGCCCTCGTTTCACCACAAGTCCGTTTGATCCTGACGATTCCCGATCTGTAAATGCCGTGTGAATCCGTTCGCACCCGGTACGAACCTCCCCCGCCCCGCGCTATCTTGTGGAAGCCCGGAGACGGGCATGCACCTCCCCCGAAACAGGGGGTTTTCAGAGCGACATCCGCGCACAAGTCGTTGTCTTTCCAGAAGATGTCCACAGACAAGCACATCGTGGTTGTGGAAGATGAGGCTGACCTGGCCGACCTTCTCGCGTACAACCTGCAGCGGGCCGGGTACGAGGTGACCGTCGCCCGCGATGGCCGCGATGGGCTGGCCAAGATCCGCGAGACGACTCCGGACTTAATTGTCCTCGACGTCATGCTCCCACAGTTATCGGGCCATGAAGTTGCCCGCGAGGTCCGGACCAACCCCCGCCTCGCCTCCACCCCGATCATCATGCTCACCGCCCGCGCCTCCGAGGCAGACCAGCTCGCCGGCCTGGGCGTCGGCGCGGACGACTACGTCACCAAACCCTTCTCCATCAAGATCCTCCTCGCCCGGATCGAGGCCCTCCTCCGGCGCGCGGGCGCCCCCCCCGCGGGGGAGTCCGAGGTCATCTCCCTCGGGCCCGTCGAGGCGGACCTGGCCACCCACCAGATCACCGTCGCGGGCGAGCCCGTCAAGACCACGCTGACCGAGTTCCGCCTCCTGGTCGCCCTGATGCGGGCCCGGGGCAAGACGCTCTCCCGCTATGATCTCATGTCCCGCGTCATGGGCCCCGGCGTCATGGTCACCACGCGGACGATCGACGTGCACGTCGCGGCGATCCGCAAGAAGCTCGGCGCCTGCGGGGCGATGATCCGCACCGTCCGCGGCGTCGGGTACCGGATGACCGACGAGCCGGAGACGGCCGAGGGGGCGCCGGGGGACGAGGCCTGAGCCGGGGAGAGGGCGAGGTCCAGCGCGCGATGTCCGACTACGAGAGGCACCTGGGTCCGCGGGCGGTCTCGCGGGGCCTGTGGCCGGTGATCGGGCTGGCCGCGGCGGGGGTGCTGATCGCCCTCCTGCCGATCTCCCCGCTGACCAAGGCGGCGGCGGTGTTCGCGGCGGGGATGGTCGCGCTGCTGGGGGCGCGCTCTATAGAAAGGATGCGGGCGCGGCAACTGGCCGACCTGGAGCGGCACGCGCGGCAACTGGTCGCCCCCGACGGCGAACCGGGCGGGGAGGCCCAGCCGGTCCCCGCGCCGCGCGCGGCCCCGGGCGGCGACCCGGTGGAGTCGCTGAGGGCGACGCTGGAGGAGCTGGCCGCGAAGCGGTCCCGCCAGCTCCGGGAGCTGGCCAAGAAGAGCCGGAACCTCGAGGCCCTGATCAACGCCCTGGATGAGCCGGTGCTCGCGACCGACGACCAGGAGCGGGTGCTGCTGTGCAACCGCGCGGCGGAGGAGCTCTTCGACGCCGCGCCGGGGCAGCTGCTGGGCAGCCCGATCGCCGCGCTCTTCACCCACGACGTGGTGCGGGCGATGCACAGCGCGGCCCGTCGCGGCGAGTCGCGCCGGGGGCGGGTGCGGCTGACCACGGCCGCGGGGACGCGGGTGTTCCAGGTCTCGGCGGCGCCGGTGCCGGTGGCGTGGGGGGAGGGGGTCTTCGGGGCGGTGCTGCTGCTGCGGGACGTGACGGAGCTGGACCGGGCGGTGCAGGTCAAGAGCGACTTTGTCGCCAACGCCTCGCACGAGCTGCGGACGCCGGTGTCGGCGATCGCGGGGGCGGTGGAGACGCTGCTGGAGGGGGCGGCGGAGGACCCGGAGATGAGCCGGCGGCTGCTGGGGATGGTCCGGACCCACGCCGCGAGGCTGCAGGAGATGATCCGCGACCTGCTCGACCTGTCGCGGCTGGAGAGCCCGGAACTCGACGTCCGGATCGAGCCGGTGGACCCGGGGGAGGTGGTGGCGACGCTGCGGTCGATGTTCGAGGAGGTCTGCCGGACGCGGCGGCTGGAGCTGGCCGTGCAGTTCGCGCCGGAGCTCGCGGGGCTGCGGACGGACCGGCGGCTGCTGCTGGTCGTGCTGCGGAACCTCGTGGAGAACGCGACCAAGTTCGCGTACGAGGGGACGCGGGTGGTGGTCAGCGGCAAGCGGATCGAGGGGGACGGGGGGGAAGCAAGAGTGAGGTTCGAGGTGATCGACCGCGGGGTGGGGATCCCGATCGAGCTGCGGGAGCGGGTCTTCGAGCGGTACTTCCAGGTCGATGCCGCGAGGACCGGCGGCGCGGCCCGGCGCGGGACCGGGCTGGGGCTGGCGATCGTCAAGCACGCGGTGAAGGCGCTGGGGGGGGAGGTCGGGGTGGAGTCGGTGTGGAAGGAGGGGACGAAGGTGTGGGTGGAGCTGCCCGAAGCCCCCGCGCCGGAGCCATGAGAAGGCTCACCGCACGGGGCTGACGTCAACGCCGCGGAGCTGCTCGAGCCGGCGGCGGAGGGCGGCCAGCAGGGCGGCCTCGCGCTCGGGGTCCCCGAAGCGGCCGACCTTCGCCCGGGCGATGATCGGCTGGGGCTGGCCCGACCCGGCCTCCGGGCGGGTGACGGTCACCTCCACCGGCTCCGCGGCGACGGTGCGCAGCTCGAAGCGGCGAATCAGGCCGTCGCCGGTCGGGTCGGAGGCCCGGAGGACGGCCATCTCGTTCCGCTGCGCGGCGACGTCCATCGCGGCGTCGAGGTCGTCCCAGTCGGCCAGCATCTCCAACGGGCCCGGGGCAAGCCGGTGCGCCCCGACGCCCGGCTTGGAAAGGGTGCACCCACCCGTCGCGGCGGCCCCAAGCCCCGCCACGGCGGCGACCAGAACGAGGGCCCCGAGGCCGAGACACCGAACCAAGAGCGACCATATAGTCGGGGTCATGGCTGAAGCGTACCGCGGCGGGGGCGGGGGAGGGGAAGGGGCGGGAGGGGGGCGGGAGCGATGATGGTGTACAATCGGACAGGGGCCAAGGTCCCGGGAGCGACCCCGAGGACGGACGAGGGAACGCGCGGCGGCGCCGAAGTCGTCGTTGAACCGCCGCGGAGACTCACCGGCGTGGATATCACGATCAAAGTTCCCCAGGGCGCGGAACGGGTGACCATGCTCGGCCTGGGTGATCGCAACCTCAAGATGATCCGGGAGGCGCTCGGCGTGCGGATCACCGCCCGCGAGGGGGTGGTGCGCGTCACGGGCGAGCGGGACGCGGTGATCGCGGCCCGGGGGGTGCTCGAGAAGCTCAGCATGGCCTCGGAGCGGAACGAGCACCTGACACGCCAGCAGGTGCTGGACCTGATCGGCCGGGCCGTCGCCGGCGGGGCCGGGGAGCGCCGGGGGTGGGGTCGCGAGGAGAACGGGGCCGCGGGCGCGGGCGAGCGGCCGGGCCGGATGCGCCCGTGGGACGACCACCTGAACGTCTACGCGGGCGGGCAGCCGGTGGTCGCGCGGACGGAGAACCAGCAGCACTACCTGGACGCCATCCGGGACCACGACCTGGTCTTCGGGATGGGGCCGGCGGGGACGGGCAAGACCTACCTCGCGGTGGCCGCGGCGGTGCACATGCTCCGGACGGACCAGGCCAAGAAGGTGATCCTGGTTCGGCCGGCGGTGGAGGCGGGGGAGAAGCTGGGCTTCCTGCCCGGGGACCTCCAGGCGAAGGTGAACCCGTACCTGCGGCCGCTGTTCGACGCCCTGCACGACATGATGGACTTCCCGACGATCAAGCGGTTCATGATGAACGACGTCGTGGAGGTGATCCCGCTGGCCTACATGCGGGGGCGGACGCTGAACAACGCCGTGATCATCCTGGACGAGGCGCAGAACACCACCCGGGGGCAGATGCAGATGTTCCTGACCCGGATGGGGCACGGGTCGAAGATGATCGTGACGGGGGACACGACCCAGATCGACCTCCCGGACCCGAGCGCCAGCGGGCTGATCGACGCGGCGAGGCGGCTGCGCCGGGTGCGCGGGATCGCGTTCGTCGCGCTGGACCAGCGGGACATCGTGCGGCACAACCTGGTGCAGCGGATCGTGGAGGCGTACGGGCCGCCGCCGGGGCTGGAGTCGGCGTTGCCGCCGGATCTGCTCCCCGAAATACTCCCCGAAACAGGGGGTGCGATCGAGGAAGGGGCGGAAACGGCCGCGGGGGCAGAGGAGGCCGGTCCGGCGGGCCGATGATGCGTGGATGGTGCAGAACCCCGGCCGCGTGGGTCGGCCCAGGGGCGATGATGCATGGCGCGTGAAACGAGCAAATCCGGGGTGAGCATCAGGCGGGCGGAGCTGCGCCGGACGCTGCCGCGCGGGCCGGGGATGCTGTCGGCGTGGCGGACGCCGGGGACGGGGTGGGCGGTGGTGATCTGGGGGCTGTTCGCGCTGGCGGGGTCGCTGCTGGCGATCTGGGCGCGGGAGCAGCCGCTGGTGGCGGTGGGGCGGGTGATGAACACCACGGAGGTGGTGCGGGTGGGGTTCACGCAGGAGGACCAGGCGGCGACGGAGGAGAACCGCAAGGCGGCGCGGAACCAGACGCCGCGGGTGTACGTCGCGGACGTCAACGCGCTGGAGGAGATCGGGTACTCGATCGAGAACCTGCCCAAGACGGTCGCGGCGGCGGCGACGGTGGAGGACGTGGACCGGGGGATCCGCGACCAGTTCGGGCTGACGACGCCGGAGCGGCTGGCGGCGATCAAGGCGGAGGCGGTGGAGGCGGAGCCGACGGAGGCGTGGCGGGCGAGGACCGAGCGGCTGCGGGAGCGGCTGATGCTGCGGCCGCTGCTGGACGCGCAGACGTGGCAGCGCGAGACGCAGAGCATCAACAACCAGATCGAGCTGCAGACCGGGTCGCGGGCGGTGCGGATCTCCAGCGACGCGGCGATCAACATCGAGGCGGAGGACCGGGAGCAGGTGCGCCCGGTGATCCGGGCGATCGTGGAGGAGGCGGGGTTCCGGGGCGCGGCGGCGGACGTGGTGGCGGCGCGGATCACGCGGTCGGCGCGGCCGACGTACCGGTTCGACCGGGCGACGACGGAGGCGCGGCAGGAGGCCGCGGCGGCGAAGGTGCCGCCGGTGCGGCGCGAGCGGACGCCGGGGCAGGTGATCTTCACGCGCGGGGAGGTGCTCAAGCCCGACGCGCTGGCGATGTACCGGACGGAGCTCGAGGAGTTCCGGGCGCGGGCGCCGCACGCGCAGGTGTGGCTGCGCCGGGCGAGCATCGCCAGCGCGGTGGGCGCGGTGACGGTGGCGCTGGCGGGGTACGCCGCGCTGTTCGCGCCGCGGCTGCGGCGCTCGGCGGGGCGCGCGGCGGGGGTGGCGGTGCTGCTGGGGGGGATGCTGGCGGTGGCGTGCCTGGGGACGGCGGCGGAGCCGGGGCTGGTGACGCTGGCCGCGGTGGCGCCGAGCGTGTTCGTGGCGGTGATCCTGTGCATCGCCTACGACCAGCGCGTGGCGCTGGCGTTCGCGCTGCTGCACGCGCTGCTGGTGTGCATCGCGCTGAACCAGCCGGTGGGGATGTTCGCGCTGATGGTCACCGGGATCGGCGCGGCGGTGTGGCTGCTGCGAGAGGTCCGCGACCGCGGGACGCTGATGCGGATGAGCGTGGGGGTGACGCTGGCGCTGGCGGCGGGGACGCTGCTGGTGGCGCTGGTGGACCGGCCGACGAGCCCGGCGTCGATGGAGCAGACGCTGCGGGACGCGCTGCTGGCGGGCGCGGGGGGGCTGCTGGTGGGGATGGTGACGCTGTTCCTGCTGCCGACGATCGAGAAGGTCTTCGGCGTGCTGACGAGCATGACGCTGATCGAGCTGCGCGACCCCAAGCACCCGCTGCTGCGCCAGCTGCAGCAGCGCGCCCCCGGGACGTACAACCACTCGCTCAACGTGGCGAACCTCGCGGAGGCGGGGGCGGAGTCGATCGGGGCCAACGGGCTGCTGACGTACGTCGGCGCGCTGTACCACGACGTCGGCAAGATGAACAAGCCCGACTACTTCGTGGAGAACCAGGTCCCCGGGATCAACAAGCACGACAAGCTCAGCCCGGCGATGAGCCTGCTGGTGATCGTCGGGCACGTCAAGGACGGGGTGGAGCTGGCCCGGGAGTTCAACCTCCCCAAGGCGCTGCACCACTTCATCGAGGCGCACCACGGGACGACGCTGGTGGAGTACTTCTACCACCGGGCCAAGAAGCTCGCCGCGGCTGCCGCGGCCGGCGCCGGCAACGGCAGCAAGAGCGGCGCGAGCGCCGCGCCTCCCGCGTCGGCGAGCGCTGGGGGCGAGGCTGGCGCCGCGCCG
>JBIQJK010000115.1:0-11224 GCA_044507535.1 Planctomycetaceae bacterium
TCGGCGACGAGGACTACCGGCGGGCGGGGGCGGAGGTGGTGGGGACGGCGGGGGAGGTGTGGGAGCGGGCGGGGATGATCGTGAAGGTGAAGGAGCCGCAGCCGCAGGAGTACCCGCACATGCGGGCCGGGCAGGTGGTGTTCACGTACTTCCACTTCGCGGCGGACAAGGGGCTGACGGAGGCGTGCCTGGAGCGGGGGATCGTGGCGGTGGCGTACGAGACGCTGGAGGGGCCGGGGGTGCGTGGGAAGCCGTCGCTGCCGCTGCTGACGCCGATGAGCGAGATCGCGGGGAAGCTGGCGACGCAGGAGGGGGCGAAGTACCTGGAGCGGCCGCAGGGGGGTCGCGGGGTGCTGCTGGGCGGGGTGCCGGGGGTGGACCGGGGGAAGGTGCTGGTGATCGGCGGGGGCGTGGTGGGAACGTGCGCGGCGTCGGTCGCGGCGGGGATGGGGGCGGACGTGGTGATCCTGGACGTCGATCTGGACCGGCTGCGGTACCTGAGCGACGTGATGCCGGCGAACACGCGGGTGCTGTACTCGGACCCGCAGGCGGTGCGGGAGCTGCTGGCGTGGGCGGACGTGGTGGTCGGGGCGGTGCTGATCCCGGGGGCGAGGGCGCCGCGGCTGATCCGGCGTGAGGACCTGTCGGTGATGAAGGAGGGGGCGGTGATCGTGGACGTGGCGATCGACCAGGGTGGGTGCGCGGAGACGAGCCGCGTGACGACGCACGCGGAGCCGACGTACGTGGTGGACGGGGTGGTGCACTACTGCGTGGGGAACATGCCCGGGGCGGTGCCGCGGACGAGCACGTGGGCGCTGACGAACGCGACGATGCCGTGGGCGGTCCGGCTGGCGAGCGAGGGGTACCGGTCGCTGGCGGAGCGGGAGCCGGGGTTCGCGGCGGCGGTGAACATGGACGGCGGCCGGCTGCTGAACGCCCCGGTGGCGGAGGCGCACGGGCTGAGCATGGGATAAGCGGGGCGGGCGTGGGGCGCGGCGGGGCGAGCGGCATAAGCCCTACGGGTCGCATCGGACCCAGAGGACTTATGCGTTTTTGGAGCCGTTGCCGAGCTCGGCGGAGGCGGGGCGCGGCTGCGGCGGAACGGGCGCCTGCACCTGGCCCTCGGCGATGAAGAGGGTCTGGGCGGGGTAGGCGAGGCTGATCCCCTCCTGGGCGAAGCGGCGGACGATGTGGAGGTTGATCGCCTGCTGGCGGTCCATGTACACGTTGTAGTCGGAGGAGAGGACGTAGTAGACGACCTCGAAGACGAAGGAGGACTCGCCGAAGGCGAAGAAGTGGGCGCGGTCGAAGCGGACGAGCTCCTGGGCGAGGACGGCCTCCTTGAGGATCTTCTGGGCGAGCTCGAGCTTCTCCGGGGGGGTCTGGAGGGTGACGCGGAGCTGGAAGACGACGCGGCGCTCGGCCATCCGCTTGTAGTTGCGGATGCGGCTGGAGAGCAGGTCGGAGTTGGCGAAGACGAGCTGCTCGCCGGAGAGGGAGCGGACGCGGGTGGTCTTGATGCCGATGCGCTCGACGGTGCCGAGCTGCTCGCCGACGATGATGAAGTCGCCGACGACGAAGGGCTTGTCGAGGACGATGGAGAGAGAGCCGAAGAGGTCGCCGAGGATGTTCTGGGCGGCGAGCGCGACGGCGATGCCGCCGATGCCCAGGCCGGCGATGAGGGCCGTGACATCGACGTTCATGTTCTCCAGGGCCAGGAGCACGACGGCGGCGTAGAGGACGGTCAGGGCGAGGAAGCGCATGACGCCGGCGCTGGCGAGGACGGCGCCGTCGGGGGCGTCCTGGCCGGAGGCGAGGGCGCGGCGGCGGAGGAACTCGTCGATGAGGTACTCGACGACCAGGCGGCCCCAGAGCATGACCTGGACGGCGAGGAGGGCGACGAGGAGGCCGTCGATGACGCGGGAGGCGCGGTCGCTGAGGACGAGCCACATCGAGGCGGCGAAGACGGCCGCGGCGACGGCGACGATGGAGCTGGTGGCGAGCACGACCCGGGGGACGAGTCCGAAGATCCCCTCCTTCCGGCGTTCGGCGAGGGCGCGGGCGCGGGCGAGGAGGATCCGCCGGGCCAGGAGGACGGCGGCGAAGGCGACCAGCGCGGCCGCCGCGGCGAAGAGCCAGGCGGAGACGGGGTTGCCCAGAATGACGGTGTCGAGGACGGCGCTGAGGGCCGGCGTAGGCTGCGTGGCGGCGGCGACGGGCTCGGCGGCGTTGCCTTGAGTCATGATGGCTCCGGGATGGGTTGGGGGACGGCGGCCGCGGTGCGGCGTCCGTGTGTAGACTCTAGGCCCCCAAAGAGGGCGGGTCGCGTGTTCTCGGACCTTGTTTCGGGGGGTGGGGAGATAGGCGAATCCGCGGCGCGAAAGGGGACGCGGCGAACCCGAATTCTCGGACGGGAAGCGGCAGAATCGGGCACAAAATTTCGTGTGTAGAGGCCGTGGAGCTTGTCTTCGGGGGTCTGCGTGGTATGTTTCTGCCGCACCTCACTGACTTGCCCAAGATCGGCCGGGGAAGTGCCATATGTGTTGACGGCGCCGCTCCAAGGTCGTTGCTGCGCACCGCCGGTCCCGTGGGGCCGCCGGCGGGGTTGATTACACGAGTGATTGTCGGAATAGACAAATATCTGATGCGAAGGGAAAGAGACATGAGCAAGAACATCCGAAACGTTGTGTGCGCCGCGCTGGTCTGCTCGGCCGGAGCTGGGGCGGCCATGGCGGACACCGTCGAGGTCCGCTACCGGAACACGGGCCTGACCCGGTCGATCACCCTCAGCGGCGTGAGGAACGCGACGGTGCACGCCGGGGAGCTGGTGCACGAGTTCCGCAACGGGACGGGCGCGGCGGCTTCGCTCACCGGCCTGATCTCGACCTTCTGCACCGAGGTGACGCAGAACGTCAACACCAACTGGCACCTGTTCACGCTCACCGACGCGTCCCAGGCCCCGATGCCGGGGTCGGGGATGGGCGAGGCCAAGGCCTCGATGCTGGCCCGGCTGTACGGGCTCGCGGGCGGCCAGCAGCACCAGTCGGCGGACTACGCCGCGGCGTTCCAGATGATGATCTGGGAGATCGTGTACGACTACGACGAGGCGGTGGCGGACACGGGGAACCTCAGCCGCACATCGGGGAACCTGCGGTTCTCGTCGAGCGGGTCGTACTTCGGCGCGGTCTCGGCGATCTTCGATGACCTGCGGACGTCGCTGATGGCCAGCGCCGGGACGCCGATGCCGAACCTGGCGGCGATCGTCAACGGCACCACGCAGGACCAGCTGCTCGTGCTCATGCCGCTGCCGTCGGCCGGCGCGATGGCGCTGGCGGGCCTGGTGGGCGTCGCGGGCGTTCGCCGGCGGCGGGCCTGAGCGGCCGGCGGGGCGGGGGCGCCAGCGAGAAACAACGACGCGTGCCGGGCGAAGGCCCGGTCGCGTCGTTTTTGCTGCGCTCACATCGAGGCGGAGGCCGGAGATGAGGCGGGTCAGGAGGCGGTGGCGTCGAGCCAGGCCTGGCGGAGGCGGCGGGTGATGGGGCCGACGTTGCCGGCGGCGATGGACTCGCGCTCGACGCGGACGATGGGGAGGACGCCCCACGAGGAGTTGGTGAGGAAGACCTCGTCGGCGGCGAGGAGGTCGGTGATGGAGAGCATTCGTCGCTGGAGGGGGATGTCGAGGATGTCGGCCCGCTCGATGGCCCAGGCGCGGGTGATGCCGGGGAGGACGGGGCTGGCCAGGACGGCGCCGCGGTGCTGGTGCTGCTGGGGGGAGGGGGGGCGGGAGTCGGGGGGCATGGGCTCGTCGCCCTCCTCGAGGGCGGAGGCGGTGCCGCGGGCGGCGACCTCGGACTCCTCGCCGCGGGCGATGGGGGTGAGGAGCTGCCCGTCCTTGACGAGGAAGATGTTGCTGACGCAGCCGCCGGCGAGGTGGTTGGTGACCTGGAGGACGATGGCCTCGGCGGCGCCCTTGGCGGCGGCGGTCTGGAGCTCGCGGATGCGCCACCAGTAGTTGAGGGACTTGTGGCCCTCGAGGGGGTTGAGGGGGTTGGCGCGGGCGTCGGCGATGACGGCGGAGACGCCGCGGTCGAACATGGCGTCGGGGTACTCGGTGGCGGGCTGGGCGACGATGAGGATGGTGGGGTCGCGCCGCGGGGGCGCGGCGCCGGCGGGGGTGGGCGGGGAGGTGAGGTCGCCGCCGGTGATGGTCAGGCGGATGCGGGCGCGCTCGTGGCCGGCGCGGCGGACGGTCTCGATGACGGCGTCGCCGAGGGCGACGGTGTTGAGCGAGGCGCTCAGGCCGAGGGCCTCGGCGCTGGAGGCGAGGCGCTCCATGTGGTCGGCGAGGCGGAAGACCCAGACGTCGTCGGGCTCGGGGACGCCGGGCTGCCTGCCGCCGAGCATGGTCTCGAAGAGGCCGACGGCGTGCTGGATGCCGGCGTCGAGCGCGGAGACGGTGGCCTGGCGGGGCTCGACGAAGCGGCCGTTGAGGAAGATGGTCGCCATGAGAGAAGCGTAGGAGAGGCGGGCGGGAATCGGGCGGGCGCTCCTCGCGGCGGGCGGTATAGTTCGGCCGACGATGCGGAGGGTGGTGCTGCTTTCGGTGCTGCTGGTCGCCGGGCTCGTTGGGTCTCAGGCGCTGCCGCCGCTGCTGGAACCGATCGCCGATGAGTACGCGTTCACGGTGCGCGTGCTGGCGATGGTGTGCCTGGCGTTCATCATGGTCCGCGTCGGGTACGAGTTCGACATCGACACGTCGAACCTGCGGCAGTACGGGTGGGACTACCTGGTGGCGGCGACGGCGGCGGCGTTCCCGTGGATCTTCTGCTGCCTGTACTTCGTGCTGGTGATGCTGCCGCGGGAGGCCTGGGGCTCGGGGGACGTGTGGCGGGAGTCGCTGCTGGCGTCGCGCTTCGCGGCCCCGACGTCGGCGGGGGTGCTGTTCAGCATGCTGGCGGCGGCGGGGCTGGCGACGACGTGGCTCTTCCGCAAGGCGCGGATCCTGGCGATCTTCGACGACCTGGACACCGTGCTGCTGATGATCCCGCTGACGATGCTGATGGTGGGGGCTCGGTGGCAGCTCGGGGCGGTGGTGGTGATCATGGCGACGCAGGTGTGGATCGCCTGGAGGTTCCTCCACCGGGTGAGGCTGCCGGCGTCGTGGCCGTGGGTGCTGGGGTACGCGGCGGCGATCGCGGGGATGGTGGAGCTGGTGTCCTACCTGAGCTACACGCTGGACTCGGATGTGCCGGTGCACATCGAGGTGCTGCTGCCGGCGTTCGTGCTGGGGACGATCATGGCGCGCCCGGCGGGGCCGGAGCCCGGGGCGCACCCGGGGCACGCGGCGGGGCCGGAGTCGCCGACGGAGCGGCGGGTGGCGGCGGCGGTCTCCGCCATGTTCATGGTGCTGGTGGGGCTGAGCATGCCGGCGTTCATCGGGGCGGACCCCACGGAGGCGGCCGGGGCGGACCCGGGGGCGGGGAGCGCGCTGACGCGGGTGACGCCGGAGATGGGGTGGGGAGTGATGGCGGCGCACGTGCTGGCGATCACGGTGCTGTCGAACCTGGGGAAGATGTTTCCCGCGCTGTGCTACCGGGAGGAGGCGAGCTTGCGGGAGCGGCTGGCGCTGGCGATCGGCATGTGGCCGCGGGGCGAGGTGGGGGCGGGGGTGCTGGTGGTGTCGATGTCGTACGGGATCGGCGGGCCGGTGGTGGTGGTGGCGATGCTGTCGCTGGCGCTGAACCTGACCCTGACGGGGGTGTTCATCCTGATCATCCGGCGGATGATCACGCCGGATCCAGCGCGGGTGGGGCCGCGGCCGGAGGCGGGGTGAGCGGGGATGAGCGAGGGGGGATCAGCGGCCCGCGTGCGACCCATTCGCCGGTTCCGGGGCGGGGGCTCCGGTTCTGAGGATGGTGAAGCCGATGGCGCCGGCGATGGCGGAGGCGCCCAGGACGGCGATCTTGGCCGCGGCGAGGTCGCCGGGGTCGGCGAAGGCGAGCTGGGCGATGAACAGGGACATGGTGAAGCCGATGCCGGCGAGGCAGGCCATGCCCAGGAGGTGCCGCCTGGTGATGTCGGAGGGGAGGGTGCCGATGCCGCTGCGGAGGGCGAGCCAGGTGGCCAACCCGATGCCGATGGGCTTGCCGAGGATGAGGCCGGCGGCGATGCCGAGGCCGACGCCGCCGGTGAGGCCGGCGGTGATGCTGTGAGCCGGCTCGCCTCCCGCCTCGCCGTGGGCGCCGCCGCTGGCGAAGGCGACGCCGGCGTTGGCGAGGGCGAAGATGGGGACGATGAGGAAGGAGACCCAGGGGACGAGGCTGTGCTCGAGGCGCTGCAGGGGGGTCTGGGCGTGCTGGCAGAGGGTCTCGATGACGGTGAGGTCGGCCTGCTGCTCGACGTTGGTGACGACGCTCTCGTCGTGGTCGCCGGCATTCTCGAAGTGGTCGAGGCGGCGGCGGGTCGCGTCGAGGAACTCCTGGCCGTTGATGCGGGTGCGGGCGGGGATGGTCATGGCGACCAGGACGCCGGCGATGGTGGAGTGGACGCCGGACTTGTAGAGGGCGTACCAGACGAGCAGGCCGATGAGGGCGTAGGGGTGGGCGCGGCGGACGCCGACGGCGTTGTGCCCGGCGAGGACGACGACCAGGGCGATGGCGATCAGGAGGTAGGTCGTGTTGATGTCGTCGGTGTAGAAGATGGCGATGACCAGCAGGGCGCCCAGGTCGTCGATGATCGCCAGGGAGGCGAGGAAGACGCGGAGGGAGAGGGGGACGCGGCGGCCGAGGATCGCCAGGACGCCCAGGGCGAAGGCGATGTCGGTGGCCATGGGGATCCCCCAGCCGCGGAGGGAGGGCTGGCCGAGGTTGAACGCGGCGTAGATGGCGCCGGGGACGGCCATGCCGCCGATGGCGGCGATGATGGGGACGGCGGCCCGCTTGGGGGAGGCGAGCTCGCCGACGAGCATCTCGCGCTTGATCTCCAGGCCGACGACGAGGAAGAAGACGGCCATCAGCAGGTCGTTGATCCAGTGGACGAGGTCCTTGGAGAGCTGGAAGCCGCCGAGGCCGACGGTGAACTTGGTGTGGTGCCAGAGGTCGAGGTAGCTCTGGGCGTAGCGGGAGTTGGCCCAGACCAGGGCGATCGCGGTGGCGACCAAGAGCATGATGCCGCCGGCGGCCTCGAACCGCATGAAGCGGCGGAAGGGGTGGAGGACGACGTCGATCGGCTGGCGGCGACCGATGGAGCCCGGGTCGAATCCGTGCGATGCTGCCATAGAAGCTCCGTCAGGGGCGACGCGGCCCGGGCCCGGCGCGGGCGCGGGCGGTGGGGTTCGGCCGATCGTAGAACGGAGCGGTGGCCCGGTCCGCGCGGGAGCGCGTTTGTTTTGACCGGTGGGTCCCGCGCGGAAGCACGCGGCGCCAGATTGACGCGCGGCGTCGAAGGCGCTGCGCGCGGCGGGCGCGGATGGGGCGCGGGAACCGGAACGCGTGCGTGGCTGGCTCCCCGGCCGCGGCCGCGCATCGCGCGGGGCCGTGATCGGCCGATGGGCACGCCCGAGTCCGGCCGGGCGACGCAGCGCCGGTGACACGCCCGGCGAAGCGGGCCCGCCAGGGGCGGTGCACACGCATCCGGGTCGCCGGTCCGAGGTGACGGGAGCCAGACTGACGGTGGACGGGAGCCTCCTTCCCGCGCCGTCATTTCCCTCGGGTGTCCCCCCGGCCGGCGGGCCCGGTGCGTGCGTCGCCCCTGCATCAGGGCGGCCGCGTGCGACGAGCGTGCACGCGGCGGTGGATCGGGGTCAGGGGGGCGCGGTGGCGGGCGGGAGGCGATCGATCGTGCCGGGCATAGCGTGCTCCTGGCGCTGGCCGGCCGGCGGATGCGGCGCGGGGCGCGCGGATGTGGAACGTGCGCGGTGATGCCGCGGCGGCCTGGCCGCGGGAAGACTCGGGCTGTTCGTCGCTGCGTCCCCACGATGCGGCACAGAACGTGCCGGGGAACATCGTCACACTACATCCGCGAGTAGGGGGTGTCAAGTTGCATGAATCCGGCTCGAAAGTGGGGACGGTGCATGAAAGCCGTGGATGATGAGCGGAAGCCGAGGTCCGCGGGGCGGGGCTCGCCCGCGGCGGCGCGGCGGGGTACTCTCGGTGGCGTGTCGAGGGGCAGGGAAGGCACGGGGAGGCTGCGATGGTGACTCGATGGGCGCTGGTCGTGGCCGCGGCGGTGTGTGCGGCCGGGGTGTGGGGGGCGGGAGGGTGCGCGGTCGCGCCGCTGGAGCCGTCGGAGCCGATCGCGCTGGATGCGGTGCCGTTCCAGTACGCCAAAGGCGGCGCGATCAAGACGACGCTGACGATCTCGGAGGAGCAGTGGGGACGCGTGGCCGCGAAGTTCGAGCCGCCGCCGGCGGGCCCGGCGGAGGAGCGCGCGCGGCTCGCGGCCGCGCTAGCGGAGCTGGCGAGGATCGCGGGGACGCAGACGCCGACGTGGCAGGACAAGGGGCGGCGCAGGGGGGAGCTGGAGGGGATCGGGCACATGGACTGCGTGGACGCATCCACGAACACGACGACGTACCTGCGGCTCCTGGATGAGCGGGGGCTGATGACGATGCACGAGGTGATGTCGCCGACGTGGCGGTATCTGCCGCCGCTGGCGACGCACCGGTCGGCGGTGATCCGGGAGAAGGCGAGCGGGGAGCTGTGGGCGGTGGACCCGTGGTTCAAGGACAACGGGGAGGAGCCGGTGATTCTGCCGCTGGAGGTGTGGAGGAGCGGGAGGGAGGACCCGGAGTAGCGGGCGAGCGCGCGGGGGCGAGCGGGGGTCGGCGCGTGACGCGGGCGACCACGGGTTTGTGGTCGGAGCCGGTATCGGCGGTGGTGGCGGCGTGGAGGCAGAGGAGGTCGGGGGAGAGGAAGACGTGGTCGAGGCGGATGCCGGGGAGATGGGCGAGGGCGCCGGTGCGGGGCCAGGTCGTGCCGCGACCGCGGCCGGCGAGGTGGTGGGCCTCGCGGAGGCCGGCGCGCTCCATGGCGCGGTAGTGATGGGATCGCGGCGCGGCGTTGAGGTCGCCGGCGAGGATGACCGAGCGGCCGCGGGAGACGTCGGCGGCGGCGAGGTCGGCGAGGGCGCCGGCCTGGAGGCGGTGCGTGATGATGTACTCGAGGGAGACGGGCGGGAGGACGTGGACGTTGGTGATGGAGACGGGGCTGCCGGCGAGATCGACCTGCACGGTGATCTGCGGGACGAACCAGACGAGGCCGCCGGGGGGCTGGTTGCCGGGCGGATAGTTCCGGGGCTGGGAGAGGAAGGGGCGCCTGGAGTAGACGGCCTGCCCGAAGGCGTCGTCGCGCTCGACGGCGGCGCGGTGGGGGTAGCGGTCATCGAGGATGGGGGCGAGGCGGGCGCGGTCGAGGGAGGAGTATTCCTGGAAGAGGATGACGTCGGGGTTGTGGGCGGCGATCTGCTCGGCGAGGGCGTCGGCGTCGGCGCGGGAGTAGAGGAGGTTCGCGCTCATGACGGTGAGCACGTCCGCCCCGGGCGGGGGCTGGGGGAGAGAGCGGGGGCGGTAGGACCACAGTGCCGGGGCGAGGGCAGGGAGGGCGATCGCCGCGCTGACCAGCAGCAGGCGTCGCCGGCGGTTCGCGGCGGCGAAGAGGGCGACCGCCAGCAGGGCGAGGCCGAGGTGGAACTGGACGGTCAGGACGAGGAACGCCGCGTGGGAAACGAGGACGAAGGGGCGGGAGGTGCTGGTGACGTCGGACGGCCAGAGGTGGGCGAAGAGGAGGCCCGCGGCGGCGGCGATCGTCGCGGCGTACGCGAGGAATCGGAGGAGAGGCAGGTCGCGGCGCGGTGGCGGCTGCGGCGCGGGGGCGTCGGGAGGTGGCGGGGCGTTGTCCACGCGGCGGCTCCGGGACGGCGGCCCGAGCCGGCACGGGCCCGGGTGACTCAGCGATCCCCGGGCACAGGCCGCCGGCGCGCGGCCGCCACCACGGTAGCCATGCCGAGCAGCACGCTGGCAGCGGGCGCGGGGATAACGCCGACCAGGACGGCCTGCTGGCCGGTGCTGAGCTGGGCGAGGAAGGCGAGCTGGCCGCTGTCGTCGAGGTACGAGGGGAGGCCGTTGCCGCCGCCGGGAGTGGACGAGACGTGAGTCTGGAGCTGCGTGATGATGGCGGTCACGCCGGGCTCGATCTCGATGGCGTCGCCGACCCGGGCGATGAGGACGGCGCCCAGGAGCGGATCCCAGCCGACGATGGCATCGCGGGCCTGCAGGTTCTCGTCCAGGACCAGGAACTCGCCGGCGATCTGTCCGGCGGCGTTGATGGCGAGCGTGTCCGGCGTCATCTGGCCGAGGGTGAACCCGTCGGGGAGTCCTTCGCCGCTGCCGGATCGGAGGGCGGGGATCAGGTCGTCCGCGCCGGCGCCGGTCCAGATCGTGCCGCCCTGTCCGAAGGCGACGCGGCCGGCGCTATTGAGCGCGATCGGCGTGGAGTTACTGAAGGAGCCGAACGTGCCGCCGACGACGGGCTTGGGGTCGCCGGAGCGGACGACCATGGAGAGATCGCCGGGGGCCCCGACGACGAGGCCGGTGCCGTCGGTCCGGCCGTCGTGAAGCCCGACGAGGGCCGCGACCTGACCCTGATCGTTGAGGGCGAACGCCGCTTGCTGGAAGGGGTACGCGGTCATGGTCGTGCCGTCATCGTGGCCGGGGGCAGGGTCGTTGGGGCGGAAGAGCGGCTGGATGGCGCCCGGCGCACCGACGAAGATGACTTCCGGGGAGCCGTTGGGAACGGCGAAGCCCGAGACGCCAACTTTGAAGGCGACCGTGCCGGCGTTGTTGACCATCACCGGGCCCCGGAAGGAACCGGCGTAACGGACGCCCTGGTCGAAGCCGGGGGCAGAGTCGTTGGCGCGGGCCGCCACAGCGAGGTCGCCCGGAGCGCCGACGAAAAGCGTCTCGCTGTTCAGGGAGGTGATGCCCGGGCCGCTCAGGAACGCGACGAAGGCCGCGGAGCCGGAGTCGTTCAGGGCCCAGTTCGCCAAAGTCGGGGAGGCGGAGACGTTGATGGAAACGCCGGAGGCGAAGCCGGGGGCCTGGTCGCCGGTGCGCACGAGGGGGCGGAGGGTGGCGGGGGCGCCCACCCACAAACTTCCGTCGCCGGAGTGCAGACCGGCGAGGCCGCCCGCGCCGAGGCGGGTGTTGGGCGTGGGGGTCGGGGCGGGG
>JBIQJK010000116.1:0-11123 GCA_044507535.1 Planctomycetaceae bacterium
AGTCCCCCTCATGTCCACGCTGAAGCCCGACACCCGCATGCCCGAGACCCCCGCCGAGGTGAAGGCGAAGTGCGAGCAGTTCCGCGACACCTTCAAGCGCCTCCGCGAGGAGATCGGGAAGGTCGTCGTCGGCCACCACGAAGTCGTCGAGGCGACGCTGATCTCCCTCTTCGCCGGCGGCAACGTGCTCCTCGAGGGCGTCCCCGGGCTGGGCAAGACGCTGCTGGTCCGCACGCTGGCCCAGTGCCTGCACCTGCCCTTCAGCCGCATCCAGTTCACGCCCGACCTCATGCCCTCGGACGTGATCGGCACCAACATCGTCATGGAGGACCAGAACACCGGCCGGCGGTTCTTCGAGTTCCAGAAGGGCCCGATCTTCGCCCAGGTCGTCCTGGCCGACGAGATCAACCGCGCCACGCCCAAGACGCAGTCCGCCCTCCTCGAGGCCATGCAGGAGCGCAGCGTCACCGTCGCCGGCAACACCTACAGGCTCGACATGCCCTTCTTCGTCCTCGCGACGCAGAACCCCATCGAGCAGGAGGGGACCTACCCGCTCCCCGAGGCCCAGCTCGACCGCTTCCTCTTCAAGATCACCGTCGGCTACAGCCAGCTCGACGACCTGCTGACGGTGCTGGACCGCACCACCGGCTCGGCGACGCCGCAGGTGAGCCCGATCCTCGACGGCGCGCAGATCCTCGAGGCCCAGCAGCTCATCCGCGGCGCGATCGTCGCCCCGCACGTGAAGGAGTACGCCGCCCGCCTCGTCCTCGCGACCCACCCCGGCGGCGAGTTCGCCGCGGGCGGCGACGAGGGCCCGACGAACAAGTACGTCCGCTGCGGCTCCTCCCCCCGCGGCGCCCAGGCCCTGCTCCTGGGCGGCAAGGTCAAGGCCCTGACCGACGGCCGCTACCACGTCGGCTACAAGGACATCCAGGACGTCGCCCTGCTGGCGCTCCGCCACCGCCTGATCCTCAACTTCGAGGCCGAGGCCGACCGCATCGACGCCGACCGCCTCGTCCGCCAGATCATGGAACTCACCCCGCGCGAGCCCGTGCGGGCGGGGTAAGCGAGAAAAAAGAGCTCAACGCGAAGGTCGCGAAGGTCGCGAAGCAAGAGAACGCGAAGAAAAGAGACGGGACGTGATGGATCGAGAGCCGTTCATGGCGGCGATGATGCGGAACCGGGATGTGCCCGAGGACGTCGACGAGCTGAGCCGGGCCGTCGTCGGCTGCGCGATCGAGGTGCACAGGCACCTCGGCCCTGGCCTTCTCGAAAGGATCTATGAAGATGCGCTCGTGTATGAACTCGGCCATCGCGGCATCGCTGCCGAGCGGCAGGCCGAGATCGCGATCGTCTACAAGGACACCATTCTCCGGGGCCAGCGACTCGACCTCATCGCCGGCAACCAGATCATCATCGAGATCAAGAGCGTTGCGACCCTCCAAGAGATCCATACCGCACAACTGCTCTCCTACCTCCGCGCCGCCGACAAGCCCCTCGGCCTTCTCTTGAACTTCAACGTCCCCCGCCTCTCCGAAGGCATCCGTCGCGTCTTCAACGAGCGATGGACCAACCGATCCATGAACCCATCCACCCCATCACCTGCGTCCCTCACCGCACCGCCCCCTTCGAGCTCTTCGCGACCTTCGCGTTAAAAAAAAAATGACTTCTCCTTGTTCCATCCTGATGTTTGTCGCTTTGGCGTGCTTCACACCCTTGGCGGCGCTCCTCGGCTGCACCGCACCCCCGTCTCTCCACGCCAACATGCTCGACCGCGAGCTCCACCAGCGCCTCGACGCCGGCTTCTCCCCCGGCATGACCCTCGACGAGGTCCACGCCCGGCTCGACGAACTCAACATCAGCCGCAACGACCGCCTCCTCTACGCCGAGACCGACCCGCCTCAGCTCCTGACCCGCCTCTTCGCCCCCGGCGGCCGATTCCTCACCCAGGACGACCAGACCATCGAGTGGGTGGACACCTGGTTCGTCTTCGGCGGGCCCGACACCACCCTCTCCCGCTGGTACACCCGCCGCGGCAGCCAGCGCTACTTCCACGGCGAGCCCGTCTTCGCCCCGCCCCCCGACCAGACCGCCCACCCCACCCGCCGCTACCCCTTCGACCCGCCCCCGCCGGCGCAGCCGCCGGAAGGGGAGACACCCCCATGATGACGCCGGTCCCACATCGACCGCTTCGCCGCCGCGGCCGGCACACGGCCCACCTCACCGCCGGGCTCGGCCTGCTCGCCCTCCCGCTGTGCTACGGATGCGGAGAGGCGACGAACAACAGCCTCGGGGTGATGCCCGGCCACCGTTCCGCGGCCCTCCGCGATCCGGCCCCGACCCCGGACACCGAATACGTCGATGTCCCCTGGCTCGCCGGCGAGTGGCATTTTCTCCACGATCGGAGCGAGGTCATCCTCATCGAACGCACCGGACCCGGTCAGTTCACCATCTCCCCCACGAAGCCGGAATCACGGTTGACCAAGGGCTCGCTTAATGTTCTCCAGGTCGGCTGTCACCGCATCGCCGAGATGCACTGGGACGTGCAGCAACCTGATAACGTGGCATACGCCATCCTGAGCGGCTACACGCACCGGCTGTCGCTCGACTTCGTGCCGGCCATCTTCCCCGCCGCCTGGCGCGACCCGCAACTCCTCGAGTCGTTGGATCTGGCCCCGGACCAGGAGGTGCCCCCGGAGCTGCGGGGCCGAGCGATCGCCTGGCTCGCCGACCAGATCGATGCCAAGGGAACGCTCTTGCTTCAAGACATGACCTTTTACAGGCCTGGAACCCTCGACTAGACACCCATGCTCCGCACCCCATCCACCCCGCGCCCCAAGTCGATCGAGGACCTCCTCGCCCCGGACCTCATCGCCCGCCTCTCCCAGGTGGACGTCGCCTCGCGCAAGATCTTCGCCGGCAAGCTCAAGGGCGAGCGGCGGTCGAAGAAGCGCGGCGAGTCCGTCGAGTTCGCCGACCACCGCCCCTACGTCGTCGGCGACGACCTCCGCCACATCGACTGGAACCTCTTCGGCCGCCTCGACCGCCTCTTCCTCAAGCTCTTCCTCGAGGAGGAGGACCTCTCCCTGCACATCATCCTCGACTGCTCCGCCTCCACCGACACCGGCGAGCCCAGCAAGTTCCTGTTCATGCAGCGCCTCGCCACCGCCCTGGCCTACATCGGCCTGGTCAACCTCAACCGCGTCGGCCTCACCGCCATCGGCCCGGGGGCGGGGGGCGTCGTCTCCGCGGCCAGGGACATGCGCGGCCGCCGCCGCCTCCAGGACGTCGTCCGCTGGGTCTGCGCCCAGGAGCCCGCCGGCGCGGCGAACTTCACCGAGGCCTGCAAGCGGATCGCGCTCACCCGCCGCGGCAAGGGCGTCATGGTCCTCCTCTCCGACATGTTCATCAAGGAGGGCTACGAGACCGGCCTGCGCCTGCTCGTCGGCCACGGCTACGACCTCTTCTGCATCCAGGTCCTCTCCCCCCAGGAGGTGGACCCGTCCATCGGCGGCGACCTGCGCCTGAAGGACGTCGAGGACGGCGACACCGCCGAGATCACCATCTCCGCCCCGCTGCTGAAGCGCTACAAGGCCAACCTCGACGCCTACATCACCCGCCTGCACACCTTCTGCGCCCGGCGAGACATCGTCCACATGATGGTCAAGTCCGATGCCCCGATCGACGTGCTCGTGCTGGACTACCTCCGGCGAAGAGGACTGCTCAAGTGAAATGGCCAAAGAGGCAAATCAAGACGGTTGACCGCCTGCCACGCGCCATTCTTTGGCCATTTGGCCCTTTGCCATCTGGCCATTTCGAGACCCCCCAATGACCTGGCTCACCCCCACCATCGGCGCCGTCGCCGCCGCCGTCGCCATCCCGACGCTCCTCATCCTCTACTTCCTCAAACTCCGCCGGCGCGACCTCGAGGTCTCCACCACGCTGCTCTGGAAGAAGTCCATCCAGGACCTCCAGGCCAACGCCCCCTTCCAGAAGCTCCGCCGCAACATCCTCCTGCTCCTCCAGCTCCTCGCCCTCGCCGCGGCGCTGACCGCCCTCGCCCAGCCCCAGGTCCGCGCCGCCGCCGCCACCGGCAAGCGGCACATCCTCCTGATCGACCGCTCCGCCAGCATGTCCGCCCTCGACGGCGACCCGGACCTCGCCCCCGGCGCCGCCGGCCAGCGCACCCGCCTCGACCAGGCCAAGCGAAAGGCCTTCGAGATCATCGACGCCCTCCGCGAGCCCTCCTTCCTCGCCGGCGACGACAGCGGCGACCAGGCCATGGTCATCGCCTTCGACGCCGCGGGCGAGGTCCGCCAGAACTTCACCGCCTCCAAGGCCGACCTCAAGCGCGCCGTCGAGTCCATCACCCCCTCCGACTCCCCCTCCTCCATCGCCGACGCCTTCAAGCTCGCCAAGGCCTACGTGCCGCGGGCCGCCGTCGAGGGCTACGGCTTCATCCCCATCGGCGACCCGGCGGTCATCCACTTCCTCACCGACGGCCGCCTCCCCGACATCGACCAGGTCGCCCCCGACCCCGGCGAGCTGGGCGACACCGTCGTCTACCACGCCGTCGGCGCCGAGGTCGCCCCCAACATCGGCGTCACCTCCCTCCGCGCCGACCGCGCCTTCGACAACCCCGGCCGGCTCACCATCTTCGTCGGCCTCCAGAGCACCGACCGCTCCCCCCGCACGGTGGACGTCGAGCTCTCCATCGACAACGCCGTCGCCGCCATCCGCCAGGTCTCCTTCCCCGCCGCGGCCCCGCGCCCCGGCGTCACCGCCCCCTCCTCCCCCGAGGCCGGCGACGACGCGAAGCCCTCCACCGAGGTCGAGCCCCGCACCGGCGGCGTCGTCTTCTCCCTCGACCGCCCCCAGGGCGGCGTCGCCGCGGTCCGCATCCGCAACCCCGACACCGGCGCCCGCCTCGACCCCCTCCCCGTGGACGACATCGCCTACCTCGTCCTCCCCCCCGCGCGCCGCCTCTCCGTCGCGCTGGTCACCACCGGCAACCTCTTCCTCCGCGAAGCCCTGGAGGGGATGAACCTCTCCCGCCTGAGCATCCTCCCCCCCGCCGCCTTCCAGCGCATGGCCGCCGGCGAGCAGGTCAACGCCCTGGGCATGGGCGACTTCGACGTCTTCATCCTCGACCGCGCGCTCCCGCAGGCCGCCGCCGCGGAGGACGCCGCCGCCGGCGCGCTCCCCCCCGGCCGCTTCCTCATCCTCGGCGCTGTCCCCCCGCCCCCGCTCGGCCCCGTAGATGAAGGAGAAGGCGAGCCCGCCATCATGATCGACTGGGCCCGCGACCACCCCGCCCTGAAGTACGCCGGCCTCGCCGAGCTCATCATCGCCAAGAGCCGCAGGGTCACCGTCCCCGACGGCGCCCCCATCACCGTCATCGCCCACGACCAGCACGGCCCCGCCATCCTCGAGGCCGCCACCGACGCCACCCGCGCCCTCATCGTCCCCTTCGACATCGCCGACTCCGACTGGCCCCTCAAGCCCGGCTTCGTCCTCTTCCTCGCCTCGGCCCTCCCCTACCTCGCCGACGACGGCTCCCTCGGCGTCGGCCGCCTCCTCCGCCCGGGCCAGACCCTCACCGAGCGCCTCCCCCTGGGCGCGAGCGACGTCCGCGTCGCCCCCCCCGAGACCGGCGCGGCTCCACAGACCCTCTTCCCCGCCGCCGACGGCCGCGTCGCCTACGGCCCGCTGCGCCGCATCGGCATCTACACCCTCTCCTGGGTCGGCCCCGCCTCCGGCGCCGACACCCTCGCCGACGGCCGCGCCCGCCGCGCCGTCGCCGTCAACCTCCTCGACGCCGCCGAGTCCAACATCGACGCCCGCCCCGCACTCGACCTCGCGACCGAGACCGTCGCCGCCCAGGGCCGCGACGAGACCCAGGCCGTCCGAAACCTCTGGCCCTGGCTCCTCCTCGCCGCCCTCGGCATCATCATGCTCGAGTGGTTCGTCTACAACCGCAAGGTCCACATCTAACCCCCCCTCCCTTCCATCCGTCAGAACGCCGGCCCTCCGAAGGGCAACACCACCGAGGCTCAAGGACACAGGGACACGACGTGAAGATGAACGCGCGGGCGCCGGCAAGGTGGGTTTCCCTCTGTGCCCTTGTGCCGTGGTGCCTCTGCGCCCTCGTCCTCCTCGCCCTCCCCGCCGCCGCCTCCCCCCCTCCCGCCGCACTCCGCCCCGGCGACGACGCCGACAAGCCCCAGCTCTTCCTCCAGTTCGGCTGGGCCGGGCTCGTTGACCCCGACCACTGGTCCCCCGTCCGCATCACCCTCCAGGGCGGCGCCGAGCCCTTCTCCGGCGCCGTCGTCATCGAATACACCCAGGACCCCACCCAGACCGCCGCCATCACCATCCCCGTCACCGCCACCCCCGGCCGCACCTCCGAGATCACCGCCGCCCTCTCCCTCCCCAGCGCCTGCGAACGCATCACCGCCCGCCTCATCGACGATCGCGGCCGCGCCGTCCGCATCCTCACCTTCTCCCACAGCCCCTCACCCCTGGAGCACCCCCTCCCCGATTTCGTCCACGGCTTCGAGCCCATCCTCGCCGCCGTCGGCGTCGGCCGCAGCGCCGCCTCCTCGTCATCCCCCTTCAGCACCGACGGCGCCGCCGCCAGCATCCTCCTCCTCGACTCCTCCATCACCGTTCACGGCGCCGCCAGCCGCATCCTGAGCCCCGCCCCGCGCCGCCCCCTCCACCCCGCCGACCTCCCCATGGCCTGGGGCGCCTACGACGGCGTCAGCCTCCTGGCCATCGACGCCGACGCCTCCGCCGCGGCCGACCCGCGCTCCATCGCCGCCGTCCGCGAATGGGTCACCGGCGGCGGCCGCCTCCTCATCGTCGCCGCCGCCCCCGGCGACGCCTGGCGCGACTGGCTCCCCCCCTCGCCCCTGGGCGGCCTCATCACCCTCGACGAGCCCACCCGCGCCCCCCTCCCCCCCCGCCTCGCCGCCGCCATCGCGCAGGCCCACGCGCGCGAGGCCCAGGAGAGCGCCGACTTCGCCGCCGCCCAGCAAGCCGCCTCCAACGTTTCGGGCGACCTCGCCGGCGTCTACGGCCCCTTCCGCCCCACCCGCCGCCAGCGCGGCGACGCAGCGCCGCAAGACGACGGGGACGCCGACGCAGAAGACACGAACGCCCCGGACCAGGCCGAAGATCCTGCTCCCGACGCCCCCGCCGCGATCACCCTCCGCCCCGCCGAAGCCGCCGTGCAGCGCGCCATCCGCCTCACCCCCCGCGGCCGCGACGCCGGCTGGCGCCTCCGCTGGCGCCCCGACGCCGCGCCCCCCGGCGTCGCGTGGGTCGGGCCCCCCGAAACGCCCCTCTCCGCCGAGACCACCGGCCTCCTCGCCGAGGGCCCCGTCGGCCTCGGCTGGGTGACGGTCATCACCATCGACCCCCGCCGCGTCGGCACGCCCCCCAGCGACACCGCCACCCGCGGCGTCTGGAGGGACGCCGTCTCCGACGCCCTCGCGCAGCGCCTGCGCCTCGCCGACGCCTCCGCCGGCTCCCGCTGGGGCGCGTGGTACGCCCGGTCCGAGGCCGGCGACGCCCGCGTCGCCATCCTCAACGAGCTCGCCAACGCCCCCGGCGCCGGCCGCGGCTCCTTCTTCGTCATCGTCGCCGCGATGGTCGGCCTCGCCCTGCTCATGGGCCCCATCGACGCCGCCATCCTCAAACGCCTCCGCGCCCTCCACCGATCCTGGCTGACCGCAATCCTGTGGATCGCCGTGGCGACCCTCGCCGCCTACATGGCCCCCGCGTTCTCCCGCTCCTCCACCGACGAGGTCGCACGCCTCTCCGCCGTGGACGTCCTCGTCCCCCCCGCCGCCGCGGGCGGCCCCGCCGAGCCGCGCCACGCCCTCGCCTGGCAGACCTCCATCACCGGCGTCTTCGCCGGCCGCTCCATGCGCGCCGCCCTCACCCCCGTCCCCGCCCCCGACGGCGCCGTCCCCGCCCACTGGTGGCGGGGCTTCTCCGCCATCAACTACTACTTCTACAGCGGCGGCGACCATCGCCTCGGCGCCCCCGTCCAGACCGTGCAGACCCTCCCCGACCTCGGCAGCGTGGACGCCGCGGCCGATCCCTGGGGCGGCTGGGCGAGCGGCCGCCGCGTCCCCGGGTATACAGATCCGGGTGGCGACGCCCGCGCCCCCGCCCCGATCCCCGGCGGCGCGACCATGATGCCCACCCCCCTTCGCACCTGGACCTTCCGTTCCTTCGAGGACCAGGCCCGCACCGCGCCCCCCTGCACCGCGCTGCTGCGCCGCGACGACGACGGCCGCCTCGTCGTCGAGGTCGCCGGCCTCCCCGCCGGCGCCCGCATCGCCGCCGCCGCCTGCCGCATCGGCTCGACCTGGCACGACCTCACCTTCGGCCCCTTCGCCCCTTCCGCCGATGCGCCCGCCACCGCCCGCCTCGGCCCCGCGAGCGCCGATGCGCCCCGCGCGTGGACGCCCCCGACCCTGGACCCGGTCGAGCCGTGGGCGCACCACCGCCAGTTCATCTCCGTCCGCGAGACCCCCGCCCTCGCCTTCCTCCTCACCGGCCCCAACCAGCGCACCTTCGCCGCCGAAGCCCTCCTGGACTCGCGCCGGTGGGCCGCGGTCTACCTCCACCTCGAGGGCATGCCCTCCGACGTCGCCCTCACCCCCTACCCGCGCCGCGCCGAGCCCGAGCGCTCCGCACGCACCGTCATCTGCCGCATCCTCACCCCCGTCCCACCCGCCCCCTCACCAGGAGACCCCCGGTGATCGAGATGAAGGACGTCTCCCGCACCTACGGCGACCTCGTCGCCCTCGACCGGCTCACCCTCTCCATCGGCGAGGGCGAGGTCTTCGGCTTCATCGGCCCCAACGGCGCGGGCAAGAGCACCACCATGAAGATCCTCGCCTGCCTCCTCCGCCCCTCCTCCGGCAGCGCGACCGTCGCCGGGCGCGACGTCCTCACCGACGGCGACCAGATCCGCCGCCTCGTCGGCTACATGCCCGACTTCCTCGGCGTCTACGACGACCTCACCGTGGACGAGTACCTCCAGTTCTTCGCCGCCGCCTTCCGCATCCCCGCGAGCAAGCGCCGCGCGACCGTGGACGGCGTCCTCGAGCTCACCGACCTCGTGGGCAAGCGCAACGCCATGGTGGACTCCCTCTCCCGCGGCATGCAGCAGCGCCTCGGCGTCGCCCGCGTCCTCATCCACGACCCCAAGGTCCTCCTCCTCGACGAGCCCGCCAGCGGCCTCGACCCCCGCGCCCGCATCGAGATGCGCTCCCTCCTCACCGAGCTCGCCCGCATGGGCAAGACCATCATGATCTCCTCACACATCCTCTCCGAGCTCGCCGAGATGTGCTCCACCATCGGCATCATCGAGCGCGGCCGCCTCCTCTACGCCGGCTCCATCCAGGACGCCTACGCCCGGACCCACGCCGGCGAGCGCATCGCCGTCACCCTCGAAAACGGCGACGAGGCCGCCCGCAGGCGCGCCCAGGACGCCCTCGCCCGCGCCGACGGCGTCGCCAGCGTCTCCCGCGAACCCGAGCGCCCCGACCAGATCATCGTCGAGCTCGCCCCCCCGGCCCCCGGCCAGTCCCGCTCCCACCACGCCGTCCTCGAGGCCCTCCTCGCCAGCGGCGCCCGCGTCGCCTCCTTCACCCCGCGCCAGGTCAAGCTCGAGGACGCCTTCCTCCGCCTCACCAAGGGAGCCCTGCAGTAAGCATGCACCGCCCCGCCCGCCAGCCCCGCAGACTCTTCGGCGTCGGCGCCCTCCTCCTCCGCGCCGCCCTCCTCGCCGCGTGGGCCGCGGCGTCGGTCTCCCTCGTCGGCATCGACGCCCTCGCCGTCGCCACCTCCACCCGCGGCCTGTTCCCCATCCTCCTGGCCCTCGCCACCGTCGTCCTCGCCCTCGCCGCCGTCTTCATCCTCCTCGCCCGCCACCGCCTCGACCTCGGCTGGCCCTCCCTCATGATCGCCGGCGCGGCCACGCTCCAGTTCGCCGCCTCTTGGGCCAAGCCCCCCTCCCCGGCCGCGGCGCCCTTCGCGTCCATCCCCACCTCCCCCGACCTCCGAACCCTCGCCGCCGCCGGCGTCACCGCCCTCTGCTTCGGCCTCATCGTCCTGCACGCCTCGTGGGTCCTCACGCCCGCCGAGCCGCGGGCCCCCTTCCGCACCCGCCTGCGCGCCTGGCTCCGCTCCTTCCGCCTCAGCCCCGTCGCCGCGCTCTTCGGCCCCGTCTTCCAGAAGGAGGTCCGCGTCGCCGGACGCAAGCGCAGCACCTACGTCATCCGCGCCCTCTACCCCCTGCTCCTCCTGGGCATCGCCGCCTTCACCTACGCCGGCATGACCCACGAGCTCCGCTACGTCGCCGGCGCCGAGCGCCTCCAGCGCCTCCAGCAGCTCGCCCCCCAGCTCGCCCTGGTCATCGCCTGGTGCCAGTTCGCCGTCCTCGCCTTCCTCGCCCCGGTCATGACCGCCCCCGCCATCTGCGACGAGCGCCGCCAGCTCACCCTCCCGGCCCTCATGACCACGCCGATGACCAGCTCCCAGATCATCTTCGGCAAGCTCACCAGCCGCCTGGTCCTCGTCGTCATCCTCGCCCTGGTCTCCACCCCCCTGCTCCTGGCCGTCCGCATCTACGGCGGGCTCGAGGCCGAGGTCATCGCCGCCACCACCTGCATCAGCCTCTCCGCCGCGGTCATGGGCGCCTCCCTCGGCCTGCTCTTCTCCGTCTGGCACCGCCGCGCCGCCTCCGCCGCCATCCTCGGCCTGCTCACCATGTTCCTGTTCATGGCCGCGGCCATCGTCGCCGTCGTCATCACCTCCTTCCGCACCGCCGGCCCCCCCGCCCCGTGGCTCTTCGGCCTCAGCGCCCCCACCGCCATGGCCGGCGTCACCTTCTCCATGTTCGACGCCCCCCCCACCGCCGGCGGCCTCTCCTACCTCACCCAGGTCTGGGTCACCAACACCGCCGTCAACCTCGTCGTCGCCTTCTTCGCCTGCGCCGCCGCCACCCTCGCCCTCCGCTCGGTCCTCCGCGCCGAGGCCGCCGGCGAGCTCGCCGCCGTCACCGTCCGCCCCCCGCCCCCCCCCCCCAGCAGGGCCGCACT
>JBIQJK010000117.1:0-11122 GCA_044507535.1 Planctomycetaceae bacterium
CATGGGGCGATCCTAGGGAGAAATGGCAGAACGGGGGGGAAGCGGGGGGAGGGGGGGCGTCCTGGGATTCCTGGGCCGCGGCGATGCGGGAGGGTGCGACCGTGACGGCGGCGAGGAGGCAGCACCACCCGGCGGCGCGCGCGAGGCCGGCGGCCGTCGGGCGCTGCGAAAGGGTCGGGCGGGTGACGGTCCCGGCAAACGGCCGCACCGCCGTGCGCATCTGGGGGAGATGGTGCGGCATGGTCACTGGGGTTTCCACGATACCTCGGCGGAGCGGCGAGGACAAACCCGCCGGCGGGTCGGCGCGGGGGTGAACGGGGGGTGCGGGGGAGGGTGGTGGTATGGGGAGAAAATCAGGGTTGAACGATCGGCGGGGGGTCGGTACGTTGGTGGCCTTCAAAGGCCCGGCTCGTCGCGGATCAGCCGCGGCGGGGAGCCGAGAGCAAGGTCACGAGCGTATGCGTCGCGCCCGGCCATGATGCGCCGGCCGGTGTTGGTGTCACGCCATGGTGGGAATGTGCAAGCTGCGACGGGTGGGGATGATCGCCGCGTGCGCGGTGTCGGTGGGGGTGGGGACCGCGCTGGTCTGGCACCTGGTGCCGGAGGCGCTGCGGCAGGTGCGCACGGCGGAGCTGCTGGCGGTGGTGGGGCTGTTCCTGCTGCCGGCGGGGACGGCCTTCGCGTTCTTCATGGAGCGGCAGGCGCGGCGCGGGGCGGTTCGAGGGGACGCGGCGGAGCCGGCGGCGGTCGAGCGGGCGATCGGCCCGGGCGAGGGGCGGGTGGTCGAGGAGCCGGCCGCGGCCGAGTCGGGCGGGGCGTGGGCGCCGGTGTGGGAGGCGGTGGCGACGGCGCCGGTGGTGCGGCACGCGGGCGCGGGGAGGCGGGAGGCGGGGGCGCGCCGGCCGGGGGCGGATGCCGGTTCGCGTCGCCGGCGCGAGTCGGCCGCGGCGGGGGCGGAGCGGTAGCACGAGAGGTTCAGGGGCGCGGGCCATGGGTCCCATGGGTCCCGCAGGACCCATGGGGCGGGTTTCCGCTGCGCGCAGGACTCTCTTACTGCGGCAGGTTCACCGGCATCACCACGTAGAGGAAATCGCCGGTGCTGGTGCGGATCAGGCCGGGCTTGTTGGGGGCCTTGAGCTCGATGATGACCTCGGGCTCGTCCACGACCTTCAGGGCGTCGGTGATGAAGGCGGGGTTGAAGGAGATCTCGATGTCGGAGCCCTCGAAGGAGTTGAGGTCCACCTGGATCTCGGCCTCGCCCATCTCGGGGGCGCGGCTGGAGAGCTTGAGGCGGCGGTCGGCGGTGGTGAAGTTCATGCGTACGCCGCGGGACTCCTCGTTGGTGAGGACGGCGGCCTTGCGGACGGCCAGGCCGAAGCCCTCGCGGTCGGCGGTGATCTTCTTGTCCTGGTCCTTGGGGATGACGTCCTCGTAGGGGGGGAAGGTCCCCTCGACGAGGGAGCTGGCCAGCAGGGCGCGGGGGGCGGCGGGCTTGTCGTCCATGCCGGTGTCGAAGGCGAAGTAGATCCGGGAGTCGGTGATGGCGATGCGGACGGGGTCGGCGTCGTCCATGATCAGCTTGGTGACCATGGAGAGGGCCTTGGTGGGGACGATGCAGGAGACGGCCCCCCCGGCGGCGCCCGCGCCCTTGCCCTGGTTCTCGAGGGTGGCGCGGCTGAGGGCGAGGCGGCGGCCGTCGGTGGCGACCATCTCGATCTTCTTGCCGTCGCGCTTCAGCAGCACGCCGTTGATGGCGTAGCGGCTGGTCTCGCGGGCGGTGGCGAAGACGGTGCGGCTGACCAGGTGCTGGAGGCTGCCGGCGGACTGGGTGTAGACGGTCTTGGGGGCGTCGGGGCCGGTGGCGGAGACGACCTTGGCGAAGTCCGGGACCGGGGGGTACTCGCTGGCGGGGTATCCGACGACCCGGAAGTGGGCGTTGGCGCCGCGGATGTGGAGCTGGTCGCCCCCGGAGCCGCCGCCGGACTCGAGGGTGAGGGTGGGCTCGCCCTCCTCGGCGGAGATGATCTGGCGGAGCTTGTCGGCCAGGACGAGGGCCTCGCCGGGCTCCTGGACGTCCACCTGCTGGATGGAGATGACTAAAGAGGTTTCACCGTCCGAGCCGGCGAGGGTGAGCTCGCCCCCGCCGCCGGCCTTGGTGGCGGTGAGCTTGATGCAGGAGAGGACGGGGGTCGGCGTCCGCAGGGGAACGACGGCGGCGACCAGATTGACGGCATCGAGCAGGGCGCCGCGATCACAGATGACCTTCATCGACAGTGGCTCCGGCCAGGGGGTAGATGTTGGAGGAGAGTGTATCGCAACGGCCAAGCGGTGGTGGGGGCTGGGGCGGGGTTTGGTGCGCGGCGGGGAGTATGGGGGTAGACGACAGGCGGGCGACGGCGTGTGGGGGATGACCGGTGGACGGCGCGGGGGGAGGTTGGTGGGCGGGGGCGGACTTGCGGTTCGGGGCAAACTCGGGGATATTGCGTTCGCCAAGGCTTGGTGAGGTTCAGGGGGGGCCTATGGTCTGTGTGCGCGCAAAAGCCGGGTCGCCGGCTTGCTGTGTGTTGCAAGTTTGTCAGGGACGCGACCAGGCTCGGGGCGCGGTTCCCCTACCTACGGAAAGGAACGCCCGGATGTCTTTTGAAGCAGCTGTCCACGCCCAGGCGATCGAACTGGACAAGTTGGCGCTGGAGATGACCGCCGCGGCCGGGAGCGGCCACCCCAGCACGGCGATGAGCCTGGGGCACATCGTCACGGTGCTGATGTTCAACGCGATGCGGTGGAGCCCGGACTACCCGGAGTATCCGACCAACGACCGGCTGGTGCTCAGCGAGGGGCACGCGGTGCCGATCGTGTACGCGGCGTGCGCGAAGCTGGGGTGCATGTACGGCAAGGGGGAGCGTCGTCGTCGGCTGACGGTGGAGGACCTGAGCCAGTTCCGCGCGGCGGAGTCGGAGATCGACGGGCACCCGAACCCGATGGAGGGGTTCCCGTTCTTCGACGCCGCGACGGGGTCGCTGGGGCAGGGGCTGAGCGTGGCGGCGGGGCTGGCGGAGGCGGCGCGTCTGGACGGGCTGGACCGGCGGATCTACTGCATCATCGGGGACGGGGAGAGCCGCGAGGGTCAGATCGCCGAGGCGTTGGACTTCATCGTTGACCGGAAGCTGACGGCGGTGCTGCCGATCTTCAACTGCAACGAGTTCGGGCAGGCGGACCGGGTGAGCCCGCAGCAGTCGCCGGAGCGGCTCAAGGCGAAGCTGGAGGCGTACGGGTACGACGTCCGGATGATCGACGGGCACTCGCCGAACCAGATCAAGGCGGCGATGGACGAGTTTGCGCAGCGGGCCGGGTCGGACGAGAAGCCGATGGCGGTGGTGGCGCGGACGGTCAAGGGGTGGGGGACGAGCGTGATGAGCGGGGCGGGGTGGCACGGCAAGCCGGCGACGGGGGACGCGCTGAAGAAGGCGCTCTCGGAGCTGGACGAGCGGCGGGTGGAGCTGACCAGCGCGCTGACGGGCTCGGACCAGTTCACGATCCAGCCGCCGAAGGAGATGCCCCCCAGGGAGGTCGCCTACGGGGAGGCGCCGAGCTTCTCGGAGATGATGAAGAAGATGGACATGGAGTCGGCGCTGCACGCCGGGAAGCTGGCGACGCGCCGTGCCTACGGCATCGCGCTGCGGGCCCTGGGGCAGGCCAACGACCGCGTCGTCGTGCTGGACGCGGACGTGAGCAACTCCACCTACGCCGAGACGTTCCGCAAGGACCCGTCGCTGGCGGGGCGGTTCATCGAGTGCAAGATCGCCGAGCAGAACATGTTCAGCGTCGCCGCGGGGCTCTCTGCGGCGGGGAAGATCCCCTTCGCCTCGAGCTTCGCCAAGTTCATCACGCGCGGGTACGACCAGATCGAGATGGCGATCAACTCCGGGGCGAACATCAAGCTCGTCGGGAGCCACGCGGGGATCACCCTCGCGGCCGACGGGCCCAGCCAGATGGCGCTGCCGGACGTGGCGTGGTTCCGCTCGTGGACGACGATGCGGGACCACCGCGGCAACCCCGGGTGCTACGTGCTGCAGCCGGCGGACGCGTACGCGGCCTACGCGCTGACGGCCGCGATGGCGGAGTACGAGGGGGCGTGCTACATGCGGACGCTGCGGTCGGAGACGGAGTTCATCTACTCCGACGACCAGGTCTTCAACCTCGGCGGGTTCGAGGTGCTCACCGAGGGGCGCGACGTGCTGCTGTGCGCCGCCGGGTACATGGTGCACGAGGCGAACAAGGCGCTGGACGCGCTGGACAAGGCGGGGATCAGCGCCACGCTGGTGGACCTGTACTCGCTGCCGTTCGACGCCGACGCGCTGCTGGACCTGGCCGGGGCCAACGGCGGGTACGTCGTCACCATCGAGGACAACTACGGCGGCGGGATCGGCTCGGCGGTGGCGGACGCGATGACCAACTCCGGCGACGCCTTCACCCTCGAGCAGATGCACGTCACGCGGATCCCCAAGAGCGCCCGGACGGAGCAGGAGATGCTCAAGATGTGCGGGCTGACGGCCAACGACATCGTGCAGCGGGTCATGCGGCTGCTGCAGGTGGCCTGAGGCCGGGAGGGCGGCGGGGCGAATCGGACATCGACGCCGCGGCCACCGGGGTGGCCGCGGCGTTTTTCGTTGCGGCCGGTGGTATGCTCCACCGGCCGGGGCGGGGGGAGGGAAGCGGGAGGGGGGGAAGGCCACGATGAAGCTGTCGGTCGTCATCCCGGTGTACAACGAGGCGGCCACGATCGAGCGGGTCGTGGAGATGGTGCGCGCGGTGCCGCTGGAGGGGCTGTCGCGCGAGGTCGTCGTGGTGGACGACGGCTCGACGGACGGGACGCGTGAGCGGCTGGCCGCGCTGGCCGCGGCGGGGGGAGGGGGGGACGGGGAGGTCCGCGCGCTGCACCACCAGCGCAACCGGGGCAAGGGGGCCGCGCTGCGGACGGGCTTCGCGGCCGCGACCGGGGACATCGTGCTCGTGCAGGATGCGGACCTGGAGTACGACCCGGCGGACTACCCGCGGCTGCTGCGGCCGATCCTCGACGGCAAGGCGGACGTGGTCTACGGCACCCGGTTCCTCGGCGGCGACTCGCACCGCGTGCTGTACTTCTGGCACTCGGTGGGGAACCGGGTGCTGACGCTGCTCTCCAACGCGATGACCAACCTCAACCTCAGCGACATGGAGGTGGGGCTGAAGGTCTTCCGGCGGGAGGTGGTCCGGCGGATCGGGATCGAGGAGGACCGCTTCGGCTTCGAGCCGGAGATCACGGCGAAGGTGGCGAGGCTGGGGTACCGGGTGTACGAGGTGGGGGTGTCGTACGCGGGGCGGACGTACGCGGAGGGGAAGAAGATCACCTGGCGCGACGGGGTGTGGGCGCTGTGGTGCATCCTCAAGTACAACGCGCTTCGCCGGGGGGCGGCGCCGACGCCGGAGGAGGTTGGCCGGGGCGAGCCGGTCGCGGGCGCGGGGGAGTCGGCGGGGACGGCGGGATAAGCCGAGGCGGGCGTGCGCAGAAAGACGCCGCCCCCGGGGTCTCCGGGGGCGGCGCCGCTCATCGATCGGGGTGATGTGATGGGTGGGGGAGCGGGATCAGCAGCCGGTCTGGACCGCGGCGAGCCACGCGGAGAGGAAGGCGCTGATGTCGTTGGAGTTGACCTGTCCGCTCTGGTCGAAGTCGGCGATGAGGTCGCCGTTCTGGACGCTGCCCAGCCAGGCGGAGAGGTAGGCGGAGATGTCGTTGGAGTTGACCTGGCCGTCCTGGTCCCAGTCGGCCGGGCAGGAGGGGCTCCCCTGCTCGACGGTGAAGGCGCCCGCCGCGGTGGCGGAGCCGTCGTCGTTGGAGACGGTGACGTCGCGCGGGCCGATGTCGGCGCCCGGGGCGACGATGAAGACCAGACCGGTCACCTCGGTCCCCAGGGCGTTGGGGACGGGCTCGCCGCCGACGGTGACGCCGGGGCCGGAGACGGAGACCATGGACGCGCTGGTGAGGTTCTTGAGGTTGGTCCCGGTGATCGTGACGGGGATGCTCTGGCCCTGCTCGCCGGCGCCGGGGGCGACGGCGGCGATGGTGGTCGTCGCGCCGTGGATGGTGACCTCGATGGTGTCGGTGGCGACCATGCCGTTGGAGTCGGTGACGCGGAGGGTGACGGGGTAGACGCCGTTGGAGACGTACTGGCGGGAGGTCGTGGGGGCGTTGAGCACCTCGAACACGCCGTCGCCGTCGAGGTCCCAGGCGTAGCTGGAGTTGGTCAGGAACGCGGTGGGGTCCAGGGCGCGGGAGTTGAGGTTGCCCATGAAGAAGCAGTTGGTGTTGGCGGCGCAGCGCTTGTGCACGCCGGCGATCGCCTGCGGGGGCGCCTTGGCGTTGTCCACGCGGATGGTCAGGTCATAGAGCTGGACGTTCTGGTTGGCGGTCGGGTTGGGGCCGGCGTCGAAGATCCGCACGGAGTACTCGCCGGCGGGGAGGCTGGCGATGTTGAGGGTCTCGGTCTGGCCGGGGCCGGCGGCGTTGGCCGACTGGATGATGGTGGCGCCGTCGGCGGTGCGGAGCTCGATGTTGAGGTTTCCGGCCTGGCTGGCGTTGACCGTAGCGGTGTTGCCGTTGCAGCCGAAGCTCTGCTGCCCCTGGATGTACACGCCGCCGATGGGGGCCGCGGAGATGCTCACGGGCTGGGCGGAGGAGAGGGAGAAGCGGAACCAGTCGTTGCTGCTGCCCAGCGGGCCGGACTGGCCGTTGGTGGAGAGGTCCTTCTCGATCACGGAGCGGAGGGTGGGGCTGGTCAGGTCGCCGAAGTCGTGGGCGTTGAAGACGTTGCTGTTGCCGGCGAAGCGGTCGCCGTAGTTGCGGGCGGCGCCGCGGCGCTCGTCGATGGTGAGCATGTCGAAGTTGAGGGTGATGCTCGGCTCCATCAGGAACAGGCCGTTGCACGGGACGGCGTGGATGTACCCCATGCCGTGGCCGTGCTCGTGGGCGGCGACGTTGCGGAGGTAGCGGTAGTTGTTGCTGGAGTTGGCGAAGGAGCCCTGGGCGCCGGTGTTGAAGACCATGTCGCTGCCGCTGTCGGGGAAGACGTTGTAGGCCAGGACGCCGCCGGGGTTGGTGAAGGGGAAGCCGCCGATGCGGATGTCGCCGCGGGAGGCGGAGCGGGTGGTCGTGCCGTTGTGGGGGGAGTTGTCGTCGGCGACCTCGCGGTAGGTCACGCCGCTGGAGCGGCGCCAGCTGGCGAAGGCCTGGCGGACCATCTCGCGCCCGCGGTCCACGTTGCCGGCGCCGAAGATCAGGGTGAACATCTGGTTGAGGCGGTTGGGCTGCGGGCCGCCGAAGCCGACGCTCGCCAGGCCCCAGGACACGTTGTCGTCGGGGAAGCTGTAGGTCATGTGGGCGGCGCGGGCGGTGCCGGCGGGGCCCTGCTGGCCCTGTCCGAACCAGACCGGGCCCTGGGTGAAGAAGCGCTGCGTCGGGTCGATCCCGGCGGGGAGCAGCCCGGTGCGGGCGAGCAGGTCCTCGTACTCCTCGGCCGAGAGGTCGGCGGCGTAGCAGGCGGGGCTGAAGCGGACCTGCTCGAGCAGGCGGAAGCGGGCCGCGGCGGGGTCGTCGGACTTCTCCGCCAGGGAATCGATGGCCCGCATGAGCGGGTGGGGGTGGTGGTGGACGCAGGCGTCGGAGCAGCCGCCGGCGAAGGCGTCGGCGGGCGAGGTCGCGGTGGCGGTGGCGGCGGGCGCCGTCGGGGCCGCGGCGGCGAGTCCGGCGGTCATGGCGAGCAGGGCGGCGGCGCCGAGGCCGTGGGCGCCGGAACGGGGACAGGGGGCAGCGCGCATCAGAGACTCTCCCAGGATGTGTGCCGGAAACGGCGAAACATTCCCCGCCGAGGGGCGGGCGTGTCGGCCAAAGAACAGGTCTATCGGCCGGAAAGAACGTCCACGGGAACGCGGACGCGACGACGAGGCATTCGTTCCCGGGCCGCGGCGGTTCCTGCCGCGGCGTGATCAGCTCGGGCCGATGCCGGTTCTAGGTTTTTAATCGGGAAGGCCCGCCGGCAGGGCGGGCGTCCCGCGTGTGTTCGGGTCGGCGGGCTCATGTCCCGCGCGGGGAGGTCGGGGGATGAGGGAGGCGGCTAGCAGCCGCCCATCTGGTCGAGCCAGGCGGAGAGGAAGGCGGAGATGTCGTTGGAGTCGGTGACGCCGGAGCGGTCGAAGTCGCCGCCGAGGGTGCCGTTGCTGACGGCCTGGAGCCAGGAGTTGAGGAAGCCGGAGATGTCGTTGGAGTTGATCGAGCCGTTGGCGTCCCAGTCGGCGCTGCACGAGACGCAGGCGTCGGGGATGAAGTCGCCGTTGAGGTCGTAGTAGGGGTCGGCGGCGATGACCTTGTAGACCGAGCCGTTGAGCTGGCTGCAGATGTACATCTCGCCGCGGGCGTCGCGCCCGAAGGAGACGGGGCCGGAGTAGGCGGGGGTGATGCTGCGGAGCTCGGCGGTGCGCTCGCGGAAGTCGGTGATGGTCGTGCCGTCGTAGCGGAGGCTGAAGGCGCGGTTGGAGCAGTAGTCGGCGAAGAAGTAGGTTCCCTGGAGCTCGGGGATGCCGCAGCCGCGGTAGACGATCCCGCCGGTGATGGAGCAGCCGACGGCGTTGGTGGGGGGGACGCTCTGGGTGTGGCCGTAGACCAGGAAGGGGAAGGTCATGGTGTCCATGGGCTGGCAGCCGCTCGTGATGAAGGTGGCGTCGCCCTCGTAGCAGCGCCAGCCGTAGTTCTTGCCCCCCTGGTAGCCCTCCTGTCCGGGGAGGAGGTTGCCGGTGTAGGGCTGGAAGTTGATCTCCTCCCAGCGGTCCTGGCCGACGTCGGCGATGAAGATGTCGCCGGTGGCCGGGTCCACGTCGCACTGCCAGGGGTTGCGCAGGCCGTAGGCCCAGATCTCCGGCAGCCCGACGGCGGGCATGCCGTTGTAGGGGTTGCCGGTGGGGATGGTGTAGTGCTTGTTGGGGTCGGCGGGGAACTGATCGTCGTCCTCGTTGCCGGGGATGTTGTCCGGGCCGTCCACGTCGATCCGCAGGAGCTTGCCCAGGAGCGTGAGCCGGTTCTGACCGTTGCCCTGAGGGTCGTTGGCCGCGCCGCCGTCGCCGGAGGAGATGTAGAGGTAGCCGTCTTGCCCGAAGCCGATCCAGCCGCCGTTGTGGTTGGTGAAGGGCTGGCTGAAAGTCAGGACGACCTGGCGCGAGTCGGGGTCGGCGGTGGTGGCGGTGGCCGGGTCGCCCAGGGCGCGGTAGCGGGCGATGACCGTCGCCCCGTTGCCAGCGGTGTAGTTGATCCAGAAATAGCCATTCTCGAGGTAGTTGGGGTGGAACGCCAGGCCCAGGAGCCCCTGCTCGCTGTCGGTGGAGACGGGGCTGACGGAGAGGAAGGGCGTGTCGGCGACGATGCGCGTCCGCAGGTCCATCAGCCGGATGCGGCCGGTGCTCCCGGAGCGCTGCTCAACGATGAAGAGCCGGTCGAGGTCGCCGTTGGGGGCGGCGACGTAGACGGGCCGCGACAGGCCGCTGGCGACGCGGACGGAGCTCAGCGTCTGGGCGTCTGCCTCGGGGGCGGCGGCGATGATGGGGGCCAGCGACAAGGCCGCGACCGCGAGCGGCCTGCCGAAACGGCCGGCCGAGTCCGAGAACAGGTGCAGCATATGGGGGCTCCTCCGAAGCTCGTGACCGAGGGGCGGGCGCAGCATGGCGTACCACGCACGTGTGGTCAACTCTACTGCGCCATGAGGGATGGGCAAGCAATTCGGGGGATATTGGGGTTGGGCGGGGCCTGAAGATCGATCGCCGGCGGCGCGGGCCGAAATGAAAAAGCCCCTCGGGAGAGGGGCTTGAGGGAGGGGCTCGTGAGGCAGGGCGGGCTGGCCCGTGTGTGGGGAGCGCGACGGATCAGCAGCCGTTGGCGACGGCCGCGAGCCAGGCGGTGAGGAAGGCGGAGATGTCGTTGGAGTTGGTCGCCCCGTCGCGGTCGAAGTCCGCGGCGTGGCCGCCGCCGGTCTGGTCGGCGAGCCAGAGGCTCAGGAAGGCGGAGATGTCGCCGGAGTTGACGGCCTGGTCGGCGTTGACGTCCACGCGGCAGGCGGCGTTGCACCCGGCGACGGAGCCGGAGATGCGGACGTTGTCCACCTGCCAGCCGCGGAAGTTGTTGAACTGCCCGTCGCGCGAGTCGAACTCGAAGGAGACGGTGACGGTCTGACCGGCGAAGGAGGTCAGGTCGATCGTGCGGGTCTCCCACGCGCCGGAGGACTCGGCGGCGCGGTCCATCTGCAGGCCGTTGATGCGCACGATGGGGTGGTCGTACTCCGGGTTGTCCTCGGTCTGGAGCGCCGAGCAGTAGGTCAGCGTCACCTGGCGGCCGGGGACGGCGGGGAGCTGGATGGGCGGGGAGGTGAGCTCGCCGGTGGTCCTGCTGCCGACGTTGTAGTTGCAGGTGGCGTCCTGGTTGTACGCCATCCACGTCGGGCCGTCGCAGGCGGGGGTGACGGCGCACTCGCTCTGCACGTGCCACAGACCCGTGGCCGTCCACCCGGCGGGCATGGCGGCGAACGTCTCGGCGAGCAGGACGGCCTCCTCCGCGACGCCGACCTCGAAGGCGTACGCGTTGCTCGGCGCGCCCGTCGGCGAGGTCCGCACGCCGGTGGTGACGCCCTCGGCGGCGATGAAGAACCGCGGCGACTCGCCGCAGAACGCCGCGGGGATCGTGGCGCGGTAGAGCATCCCCTCGACGTGGTTCAGCGGGACGATGGTGTACCCTCCCTCGCCCCCATCCTCGAACTGGTACGCCAGCACCGCGCTGCCGGGGACGAGCTCGTCGTCGCCGGGGTTGATGACCACGTCGATGGTCTGCGGCTCGCCCGGCGCGACGAGCGTCGGCGCGGCGGCGGTCAGGCCGATGCTCAGCCCCGCGGGGCCGCCCTGGATGTCGCCGCTGGCGACCAGCGCGTACCCCTGCGACGCCTGGTTCACCGCCGCGGCCTCGACGCGGATGCTCCACACGCCGGGGGCGGGGGCGCTGATGCGGACCTGCTCGACGTTGTTGCGGGCGTCGCGCGTCCCGCCGGGTGCGGAC
>JBIQJK010000118.1:0-11112 GCA_044507535.1 Planctomycetaceae bacterium
GCTGACCGAGGCCTCGATCAAGGTCCTGGCCTGCGCCATCCGGCGTTAGCCCCGAACCCGCCGCAGTCGGGATGGAATCTACACACCAGCTTCCAGCCCGTGTCTCCCACTCTCTTCCTCCTCTCTCTCTCTCTCAGCCGCGGAGCGGCGCAAGCCTGTAGCCCGAGGCGCAAGCCTCGGGTAAACGCCCCCCTTCACCCACCCTCCCTCTCTTTCTCCGTAAGCCCCAGCGGGGCGAAAGCCGCGCCCATCCACGCCGCCTACGACCCTGCTTCCCATATCGCACCGCCCCCCTCCCCTCGTGTCGATCCGCTCCCGCCCACTCCCCACTCTCACTCCCAAAAATACCGTTCATCAAAATCGATCCCTTGCTTCCGCAGAAACGCCCGCACCTCATCCTTGAACGAGACCGTCCGGTGGTGCTCCTCCTGCCGGAGGATGTAACCCCGCACCTCCTCCACCCCCGACTCGCTCACCGAGAACGCCGCGCACCCACCCTGCCACGCGAAGGCCGGATCGAACACCTCGCCCGCCCACCCCGACGAGTTGGTCTTGACGACCCGCACTAGGTCCGCCACCGCGATCCGCGGCGGATACCTCACCAGCAGGTGCACATGATCCTCGACCCCGCCCGCCTCCAGCAGCACCGCCCCCATCTCCCGCGCGATCCCGCCGATGTAGCTGTACAGCCGCGGCGAAAACTCCGCCGAGATCATGGGCACGCGGCCCTTCGTGCTGTAGATGATGTGCGTCAGCAGGTTCGAATAGGTCTGGGCCATGTCGCGACGTCTCCCGCGCGTTCGGACGCCCCAGCCTAACCCGTCTGTCCCCGCCGCCGCAAGACCCAAATCCACGCCGGTGTGCGATCCGCGAGTGACGCCGGCGCCACGCCCCCGCTTCCGCCCCTCCGGGGCTCACGGGCCTGTACACGCGCCCCCAACCCCGGGGCCCACGCCCCGGGCTACACACTCCCGCCGCTCCGCGGCTGCCCCCGCCCCTTCCCACCCCCTGCCGCCACTCTCCCCTCCTCTCCGCGCCCCTCTTCCCCTCAGCCGCGGAGCGGCGCAAGCCTGTAGCCCGAGGCGCAAGCCTCGGGTCCCAGCGTCCCTTCCTGCTCACCCGCTCCCAAAGCCGCAGAGCCCCAGCGGGGCGACACTCAATCCCACCCCACGCCCCCAACCTCCACACCCCCCGCGCACAATCTCAAACCGCCACCCTCAATGCCCCCCCGCCGCGCAATGCGCACACCACCGCGACGGATCCGCCCAGAACCCCCGCGCCATCCCCGCCCCCTCTCCACCCGTCATCGCCGCCCGCGTCGGCGGCGGCGGCAGCGTGCGCAGCCTCGCCAGGAACTCCCGCTCAAACCGCTCCGGGTTCCTCACGTACTCCGGGTTGTTGAACGTGTGCTGGTAGTACTTGTCCAGCCGCTTGCGCAGCTCGTTGATCCGCGTCGCGCTCGACGGGTGCGTCGAGAGGATCTCCGGCGGCCGCCCCCCGTGCTTCTCCGCCTCGCGCTGGAGAATCTCCTGCACCTCGATCGCCGCCGACGGGTCGTACTTGATCCGCTCCATGTACCGCATCCCCAGCCGGTCCGCCTCCACCTCCTGGTCGCGGCTGTACGACAGCGCCACCACCGACCCGACCGTCCCCCCCGCCGCGGCCCCGATCCCCGCCGACTCCGTGTCCCCCCCGAGCGCGCCGCCCAGGATCGCCCCACCGATCGCGCCCCCGATCCCCCATAGCAGCTGGTCACCCATCCGCGCGTTGGCGTGCCGCGCCGTTACGTGCCCGATCTCGTGCCCCAGCACCGCCGCCATCTGCGCCTCGTTGGTCATCTCCGCCGCCAGCGCCCGCGAGATGAACACCTTCCCCCCCGGCAGCGCGAACGCGTTGATCACGTCCGAGTTCAGCAGCGTGAACTCCCACGGCAGCGTCGCCATCTCCGGGTCGTCCACCTCCACCGTCGCCGCCAGCCGCCGCCCCATCTCCTCCACGTACCCCTGCAGCGCGGCATCCGGCACCTTCCCGCCGAACTCGTCGGTCAGCACCGGCCCCTGCTCCATCCCGATGGCGATCTCCTGCTCCCGCGACAGCATGTTGAAGCTCCGCCGACCCGTCGTCGGGTTGCGGACGCACGCCCCCAGCATGGGGGCGACCACGAGCGCGAGCATCAGCAGGAGGGCCGCGGGGGGAACTCGCCTGGTCATCATCTGGGCTCCGTCGTCCTGACCCCCGCGCCCCTCACCCGGATCATTCACACCGTACCCCCACCCCGCCGCAACGGTTCGTACCCGCCCCCACCAGGTCTAGGATCGCCAGATGCCGGAGCACCCGTCAACCGCCGCCGCCGCGAACCCGCAGGGATGGACCGCGGCGGAGCTCGCCGACCCGCACCGCCACGCCGCGAAAGCGGAAAAAGTGCGGGGCATGTTCGGGGCAATCGCCCACTCCTACGACCTCAACAACCGCCTCCACTCCCTCTGGCGCGACCAGGCCTGGCGGCGGTACGCCGTGCGAACCGCTGGGGTGAGGCCGACGGACGAGGTGGTGGACGTCGCCTGCGGCACCGGCGACCTGACCGAGGCGTTCGCCCGCGCCGGGGCCGCGAAGGTCACCGGGATCGATTTCACGCCGGGAATGCTGGATGTAGCGGAAAAACGGCGCACCCGCCTGCGCGAGAGCGCGGGCCGGGAGCGCATTTCCTACCGACTCGGCGATGCGCAAGACCTGCCGCTGGGCGATTCTTGCGCGGACATCGTCTCGATCGCCTTCGGCATCCGCAACGTCGCCGACCCCGCCCGCGCGATCCGCGAGTTCCGCCGCATCCTGCGCCCGGGGGGGAGGCTGGTCGTTCTGGAGTTCGGCGCCCCCAAGCTCCGCGCGATGCGATGGCTTAACGACTTGTACTGCAAGAAGTTAATGCCCATCACCGCCACCATCATCAGCGGCGACCGCACCGGCGCGTACCGCTACCTCCCCGCCTCCGTGCAGACCTTTATGAGCACGGAAGAGTTCCGCGCCCTGCTGAAGGAGTGTGGGTTCACGGACGTCACGGCCACCCCGCTGACCGGCGGGATCTGCATCTGCTACCGGGGCGTGGTGCCCGGATAACCCCGCGCCGGCCGCGAAGCCCGGCGGCGGCGGCAGGCTGGAAGTGGGGGAAGAACGACTTATTGGACCTCGCGCACGCCCGGGCGTGCGCGTTTTTTTTGAGTGGTCTGGTTTCACGGTGGCAAGATGGGCAACTCGATAGACCACACCAGCCGCGAGCGCGGCCGCCGGCGAGGAACCACGACGCCGCCGGGAACAACGTGACGGACATCGGGACGGCGGAGACCGTGCCCGGCCGGGACAAGACCGGGAACGGAGCACACGGATGAACTGCGAAGCCCTCGTGGAACGTTTCTTTGAGACCCTGATCACCGGCAACCGCGCCGCGGCCCGCGAGGTGATCGACCGGGCCGGCGGGAGCCTCACCCCGCAGTCCCTCATCACCGACCTCTTCTGGCCGACCTACCAGCTGATCGATCGCATGTTCCGGGCCGACCAGCTCAGCACGCTCAACCACCACATGGCCAGCCGCCTGCTTCGGGTGCTGGTCGATCAGAACGCCGCCCGCCTCCCCCGCCCCGCGACCAAGCAGCGCACCATCTTCGCCGTCTGCGGCCCCAGCGACACCGACGAGCTCGGCGGCCAGATGGCCGTGGACCTCCTCGAGGCCGCGGGCTTCGAGGTCTCCTTCGCCGGCGGCGGGATCGCCAACGACGAGATCATGGCCCGCGTCAACGAGGAGCAGCCCGACGTGCTGCTGATGTTCGCCTCCGCCCCGCAGGACCTGCCCAACATCCGCCAGCTCATCGACACGCTCCACGAGATCGGGGCCTGCCCGCGCCTGCAGATCGCCGTCGGCGGCGGCGTCTTCGCCCGCGCCGAGGGCCTCGCCGAGGAGCTCGGCGCCGACCTGTGGGGCAACGACCCCATGGAGATGGTCGAGCAGCTCGTCGAGGAGCCCATGCGCCGCGCCGCCCCAACCCAGCGCACCGTCGGCCGCACCCGCCGCACCCGCAAGGCGGCGTAAGCAGGCTTGGCAACGAACGCCCGCCTTCCCTCAACGGGCCCCGTACGCCGCGGGGCCCGTTGTCTTTTCCCTTTGATCCACCGCCCGCACCCCGCCGCTTGATGCTCCCCCGATTCGGGTGCTCTGGGCGCCGGTTGCCCCGGTCGGTGCCGGGGACAGGTGTCCGGGTTCATGCAGAGAGAGGAGCCGACAATGGTTGGTCGAGCGAATCGTGCGGGCATTGCCGCGGTTGGAGTCCTGGCGTGCTGCGGGTGGGCGGCGGGACAGTGCGAGCCGGTGTGGGACACCACGCTCGGCATCCCGGGCATCGCCGCCGGGTACATCCAGCCGATGGTGGCGTGGAACGACGGCAACGGGGAGAAGCTCTACGTCGGCGGGGGCGCCACCGGCATCGGCGGCGACCCGACGATCGACTACCTCGCGCGTACGACCCGGCGACGGGGCAGTGGTCGCGGCTCGGAGCGGGCATCAACGCCGGCACCACCAACGCGTTCATCAACGAGATGCTCCCCTGGAACGACGGCACGGGCGAGAAGCTCTACGTGGTCGGCCAGTTCTCCGACGCGGGCGGGGTCGAGGGGACGAACAGCTTCGCGGTGTGGGACGGCCAGTCGTGGCACAGCGTCGGCGCCGGCTTCGCCCAGGACGTCCTCTTCCGCGTGACCTACGACCTGCTCCCGGCCGACATCGACGGCACCGGCGAGAAGCTGCTGGTCGCCGGCAACTTCGTCATGATCGGCGACGTGCCCGGCACCGCCGGCGTCGCCATCTTCGACGGCCAGACCTTCGCCCCCCTCGGCGATGGCGCGGAGATGACCGGGTTCAGCCCGTTCATCGCGCAGATCGCGGACTACGACGGCGGCACCGGCCGGGCGATCTACGCCTGCGGGCGGTTCGACTCCATCGGCGGCGTCGTGGCGAAGAACGTCGCGCGCTTCCGCCTCTCCACCGGCCAGTGGGAGGCGCTGCCCCCGCTGCTGCCCGCCAGCCCCGCGAACGTCAACTACGACTGGGCGGTCTTCGACGACGGCACCGGGCCGGCGCTCTACCTGGCGGGCCACCAGTTCCGCATCGACGGCGTCGGCGAGATCTACAACGTCGCCAAGTGGGACGGCGCGGCGTGGACCGGCGTCGAGGGCCCGGAGCAGCTGATCACCGGCCGCGCCACCGCGCTGGAGATCTGGGACGACGGCAACGGCCCCGCGCTGTACATGTCCGGCGCCATGCCCCAGGTGAACCACTTCGCCAAGCTCGTGGACGGCGCGTGGGAGCCGGTGCTCGGCTCCGGCGTCAACAACCCGTCGGTCAGCGGCGGCACCGCTTCGGCGTTCGGCCTGTACGCCTGGGGCGACCGGCTGCTGGTGGGCAGGAACTTCACGCAGGTCGGCGGGCTCGACCCGGTCAGCGGCGTCGGCTCGGGGGACCCGATCCCGGCGCTGGGGATCGCGGCCGTCGCGGCCTGCGGCGCGGCGTGCCCCGCCGACTGGAACGGCGACGACGCGGTGAACTCCAACGACATCAGCGCGTTCCTGACCGCCTGGCTCGACAGCGTCCAGAACGGCAACCTCAATGCCGACTTCAACGGCGACAACCAGGTCAACTCGAATGACATCTCCGCCTTCCTGACGGAGTGGCTCGACGCCGTCAGCAACGGCTGCTGACCCCTCCTCGCCCCCGTGGCATGGCCTTCCGGGCCATGCCACTGCTTACCTCTGTTCTCTTCTCAGCCTCACTTCCCGCGGCCCCGGCCCATGCGCCGGGGCCGTTTTTTCGTTCCCGCCGTCAGCAGCCGAACTGCACGGCGGTGAGCCAGGCGGTGAGGAACGCGCTGATGTCGTTGGAGTTGACCGAGCCGCTGCGGTCGAAGTCGGCGAAGGTCGTCCCGTTCTGGACGTCGGCGAGCCAGGTCGTCAGGAAGGCTGGGATGTCGTTGGAGTTGACGGCGCCGCTGGCATCCCAGTCGGCGGGGCAGGAGGGGCCGCCGCTGCACCCCTGGTACCTGGCGAGGTAGCTGTCGCCGCCGGGGGAGGTGACGAAGGTGCCGCCGAGGTAGAGCGCGGGGCCGTCCGGGGCGCCGTCGTCGAAGACGATCAGCTCGGTGACGACGCCGTTGACGCCGTCGCCCAGGGGCGTCCACACCGTGCCGTCCCACTTGGCGATGAAGTTCGCTGGCTGGCCGCCGGCCATGGTGAACGCGCCGCCGACGTAGAGCGCGGGCTCGCCGCCGTCGCTGTAGACGGCCAGCGCGCTGGCCGTGTGGTTCAGCCCCTCGCCCAGGGCGTGCCAGTTCTGGCCGTCCCACTTGGCGATGCGGTTGGCGGGGACGCCGCCGGCGATGGTGAAGTCGCCGCCGACGTAGAGCGCGGGGCCGGCGCCGTCATCGAAGACCCCCAGCGAGGTGACCAGCGCGGGCAGGCCGCTGCCCAGGGGCGTCCAGTTCTGGCCGTCCCACTTCGCGATCCGGTTGGCGGGCTGGCCGCCGGCCATGGTGAAGCCGCCCGCGGCGTACAAAGCAGGGCCGGTCCCATCATCGAAGACGATCAGGTGGCTGACGGTCTGGTTCGTGCCCTCGCCCAGCGGCGTCCAGGTCTGGCCGTCCCACTTGGCGATGCGGCTGGCGGGGGCGCCCCCGGCGGTGGTGAACTGCCCGCCGACGTAGAGGGCCGGCCCCGTGCCGTCGTCCCAGACGGCCAGTGCGTGCGCGATGCCGCCGAGGCCCGCGCCGAGGGGCGACCACGTCTGGCCGTCCCACTTGGCGATGCGCTCCACGGTGACGCCGCCGGCGGTGCGGAAGTCGCCCGCGGCGTAGAGCGCGGGGCCGGCGCCATCATCGAAGACGGCGAGGTCGTTGACGGTGGTGTTGCTCATCCCGCCGGGGGCGAGGACCGACCAGGAGTCGCCGTCCCACCGGCCCATGCGCAGCAGCGGCTGGTCGCCGCCGGTGACGAAGAGGCCGCCGACGAAGAGGGAGGCGCCCGCGCCGTCGTCGTGCACGGCCATGGCGCGAACGGCGTTGGTGAGCCCGCCGCCCAGGCCGCGCCAGCGCTCGCCGTCCCAGCGGGTGATGTGGTCCACGATGAAGCCGGTGCCCACGCCGATGAACTCCCCCGCGGCGTAGAGCTCCTCGCCCTCGCCGGCGTCGTAGGCGATCAGGCTGGTCACGGTGCCGTTGGCGCCCGTGGTGAAGGGGGACCAGCTCTGGCCGTCCCACGCGGCGATGCGGTTGACGGTGACGCCGCCGGCGGTGGTGAACTGGCCGCCGACGCAGAGGGCCGGGCCGTTTCCGTCGCCGCGATCGAAGACCAGCAGCGTGCGGGCGGTGTTGTTCAGTCCCGAGCCGAGGGGGGACCAGGTCTGCCCATCCCACCTGGCGATGCGGTTGACGGTGACGCCGCCGGCGGAGATGAACTCGCCCGCGGCGTACAGGGCCGGGCCGCCCCCCAGGCCGTCATCCCAGACGGCGAGGTCCCAGACGTGGCTGCTCAGGCCGCCGCCGTCGCCGAGGGGGACCCAGGAGGAGCCGGTCCACTTGGCGATTCGGTTGACGACGGCGCTGTCCGCCTCGAGGAAGGAGCCGGCGGCGTAGAGGGCGGGGCCTCCCCCCGCGCCGTCGTCGAAGACCTCCAGGGCGCGGACCTGGCCGCCCGCGCCGCCGGCCATGCCCTCGCCGACGGCGGACCAGTTCTGGCCGTCCCACTTGGCGATGCGGTTGGCGGGGACGCCGCCGGCGGAGTTGAAGAAGCCGCCGACGTAGAGCGCCTCGCCGTCGCCGTCGTCGAAGACGGCCAGCGACCAGACGAAGCCGGAGACGCCCTCGGACCCGGGCTGGCCGAGGGCGTGCCAGTTCTGGCCGTCCCACTTGGCGATGCCGTTGACGGTGACGCCGCCGGCGACGGCGAAGGAGCCGCCCGCGTAGAGAGCGGGCCCGCCTCCGTCATCGAAGACCGCCAGAGCGCGGACGGACTGGATGTCCATGCCGGAGCCGAGGGGGGACCAGCGCTCGCCGTCCCACCTGGCGATCTTGCCGACCCCGACGTGGGCGCCGGCGCGGCTGAAGTCGCCCGCGGCGTAGAGGGCGGGGCCGCCTCCCAGGCCGTCGTCGAAGACGGCCATGGCCTCGATCGTGCCGTTGGTTCCGGGGGCTTCGCCGAAGGTGGGCTCGTAGCGGGGCTGGCACTGGGCGCGGGCGGGGGTGGGGGCGAGGGGGAGGAGGAAGAGGACAAGGACGGGCAGCGCGAGGGAGAGGGCGCGGAGGGGCGCACCGATGGCGGTCATCATCGCGGTCGGCTCCGTGTGATGGGTCTGGGTGGGCTTCGGCGGGAATCGCGGCGCGGGCTGTGGGGCCCGCGCCGCGAAGAAGAGGAACTGACGCACAGATGTGTGTGTCGTGGGGGAAGGGAAGCTGAGTAGAGCGGGAAGAGGGGGGTGCGGGCTGGAAGCCCGTGCCGCGGGGGGTCAGCAGCCCTCGCCGACGGCGATGAGCCAGGCGGAGAGGAACGCGCTGATGTCGTTGGAGTTGACGCCGCCGCTGCCGTCGAAGTCGGCGATGAGGCTGCCGTTCTGGACGCTGTCGAGCCACGCGCTCAGGAACGCGGAGATGTCGTTGGAGTTGACCGCGCCGTCGTCGTCCCAGTCGGCGGGGCAGGCGACGCCGGGCTCGACGCGGAAGGTCAGGATGGGGCTGGGGCCGCCGCCGCCGCCGCCGACGCCGTTGCCGTCGGGGTCGTCCGGGGGGGAGACGAAGGAGGCCTCGCCGGCGAGGATGAAGGAGAGGGTGTAGGAGCCGGCGGGGAGGTTGCCCGTGGCGTCCATCACGGCGACGTTGTAGCCGTTGTCCGGGCCGGTCTGGTAGCGGAAGACCTCGCCGCCGGGGCCGGTGAGGGTGTAGACGCCGGAGAACTCGGCGAAGGTGTCGGGGACCACGCTCGGGGCGGCGACGCCGAAGGTGGCGGAGGTGAAGTAGGTGACGGGGGAGGGGAGGTCGAAGGTGTAGGTGAACTCGATCTCGGCGCTGGCGGAGGCGGAGGTGCCGGCGCCGTTGCCGCCGCCGAGGCTGAAGGTGACGGACTCGAGGGTGATGGTGTCGATGAAGTCGAAGCCGCCGGTGTAGGCGATGGTGCCGGCGATGAAGCCGGGGATGGACATGAAGTCGGTCCAGTGGCCGTAGCCGCCCACGGGGGCGGGGATGACCAGCGGGCCGAAGGTGTTGGTGCCGAACTGGTCGGTCCAGGAGGACTCGCCGCGGAGCTCGCGGGTCTGGCCGGTGGGGACGAGGACCTGGGCGTTGGCGGCGCTGGCTAGGGCGGCGAGGACGAGGGCTGCGGGAACGGGGCGGAACATTTTCACTCTCCTTGAAACGGGTTTGGGGGACGGGGGTGGGGGGGGGTGGGAGCGGGGGAAGGTGTGAGGCTGGGGAGGAGGGAAGAGAGGGGGAGAGCATGGGCTGGAGGCCCATGCCACGGGGGACGGGTGGTCAGCAGCCGTTGGTCACGGCGTCGAGCCAGGCGGTCAGGAAGGCGCTGATGTCGCTGGAGTTCACCTCGCCGCTCTGGTCGAAGTCGGCGTCAAGTGTGCCACCTTGAACGGCGTCGAGCCAGTCGGTGAGGAAGGAAGAGATGTCGCTGGAGTTGACGGCACCGCTCTCGTCCCAGTCGGCGGGGCAGGGGGAGGGGGCGCAGCCCCAGCGGGCGATGCGGTCGCCGGGGCCGCCGCTGGCGTTGTTGAATCCGCCGCCGGCGTAGAGGGCGGGGCCGCGGCCGATGCCGTCGTCGTAGACGGCCAGGGCGCTCACCTCGCCGGAGGAGGCGATCCCGTCGCCGACGGGGGACCAGGAGGTCCCGTCCCACTTGGCGATGCGGGGGGCGGGGACGCCGTCGGCCATGGTGAAGGTGCCGCCGGCGTAGAGGGCGGGGCCGTCGCCGGAGCCGTCGTCGAAGGGGGCGAGGACGTTGACGCTGACGCTGGTGAACTGGCCGGTGAGGGAGCCGACGGGGGACCACGACTCGCCGTCCCACCTGGCGATGCTGGTGACGGTGAGGAAGTCGGCGGTGTTGAAGGTGCCGGCGGCGTAGAGCGCCGGGCCGGCGCCGGAGCCGTCGTCGTAGACCAGGAGGTTGGTGACGGTGCCGTTGATGCCGGCGCCGACGGGGTGCCAGGCGGCGCCGTCCCACATGGCGATGTGGGATGCGTTGACCTCGCCCGCGACTTCAAAGCTGCCGCCGACGTAGAGGGCGGGGCCGTCGCCGCTGTCGAAGACGGCGAGGCAGTAGGCAGTGCTGTTCGTGCCGGGGAAGCCGAAGTCGCTGATGCGGACGGGGCGCCAGGCCGTGCCGTCCCAGCGGGCGATGTGGTTGACGATCTCGCCGTCGATGGTGGAGAAGCTGCCCGCGGCGTAGAGCTCGCCCTGGAAGACCTCAAGATCCATGACCTGGCCGTTGATGACGGCGGGGCTGTGGGGGGACCAGGATTCGCCGTCCCAGACGGCGATGCGGCTGGCGGGGGTGCCGGTGGAGGTGGAGGGTCCGATGTGGGTGAAGTTGCCGCCGGCGAGGAGGAGGCCGTCGAGCTCGAGGAAGTCGCGGACGAAGCCGCTGAGGCCGACGCCGAGGGGGGACCAGGAGTGCCCGTCCCAGCGGGCGACGCGGGGGAGTGTGAAGGAGGGGCTGCCGACCTCGCTGTTGAACTGGCCGCCGGCGATGAGTTCGCCGTTGTAGACGGTGAGGGCGAAGACGGAGCTGCTCAGGCCGCTTCCGGGCTGCGACCACTCGTAGTCGCAGGGCTGGGCGGCGGCGGAGAGGGCGAGGGCGGCGGCGCCGGCGGCCGCGAACGGGGCGGCGGGGAGTCTGGGCATCGCGTGTGGTCCTGAAGTGATGGTGCAGGGTCGAAGCTACATGGTGGTTGGGTCTGCGTCAAGAGTCTTGCGAAAAATTTGCTGGCAATATTGCGAGCGGGGCGTGCGGCAGGTATGGTTCGCCCTTAGACTGGGGGCTCGTGGGAGGATCAGGCGCATGAGCAGAGGCGAGAGCGTGGAG
>JBIQJK010000266.1:0-1734 GCA_044507535.1 Planctomycetaceae bacterium
ACCCTATCAAAATCCTCTTGACACACCAAAAATCAACCGCACAATGACCCCATCATGCCCCCCTTCCCCTTCACCACCACCTCCACCACCTTCGACCCCCCTCCCGACCAGGTCGCCGCCATCCTCGACGACCTCGCCAACCCCGACATGACCCTCCTCGAGGTCGCCCTCCGCCACGAGACCTCCCTTGAGAGCCTCACCCTCTTCCTCTCCCGCGACGACATCGCCTCCCGCATCGCCGCACTCGAGGCCTCCCTCTCCGCCCGCATCCGCCTCCTCGCCACCGGCCACCTCGCCTTCGTCGCCCGCGCCCTCATCAACGTCGTGGACGAGTACACCTACGAGGTCGGGCACGTCCCCCTCCGCCCCGGCGACCTCAGGGCCCGCGAGCAGCGCCGCCGCGGCGGCGCCACCGCCTGCCGCGCCGCCTCCATCCTCCTCCGCCTCGCCAGGTTCACCGCCGGCCCCTCCACCCCGTCCCCCGATCGCCCCCGCCGCGCCCCCCGCACGACCGACGCCGACGCCGACCTGGACGTCGCCGGCGCCGCTTCCTCCCCTTCCCGTCACCCCGCCCACGCTTCCCACACCTCCCGCATCTCACACCTGCTCGCCGACGACGGTCCCCTGGTGGAAGATCATCCGCCAGGCTCCGCCGCCATCTTCCCCGAGCACCCAGACCGAGCTCCGCAGCGAGCAAACGGCCGGGCTACTCCCGCCGATACCCCTCCGCCGAACGCGGTACGTGACCAGGGCGACCGACGGCGCGAGCATCCGCGCCTCGAACTGGTCAATGGCGCGCTCCGCCGCCGCTTCAAGCCCAAGGCCCTCGATCACCTCCGCCCGGCTCATCGCGCGCCCGCTGCTCCCGATCTCGACGAACCCCGGGTGCAGCAGCTCCCCCACCCGCTCGGGCGACCGGCGGACCGCGGCGTCGAGGAGCAACTCCTCGAGCCCGCGCAGGTGCGCGGCGATGCTGCTGTCGCGGCCACGGTCCACGCCCCGAACGCTCCTGCTACGACCTCGCCGCCCTCGCCGCCTCAACAAGCCGCGCAAACAGCCCCGCTCCCAGCCCCGCATCCCCCGTCCGCTCCGGGTGCCACTGCACCCCCAGATAAAACCGGCGCGACGGATCATCGATCGCCTCGATCACCCCATCCTCCGCCGTCGCCACCACACGCAGCCGGCCCGGCTCCCGCACCGCCTGGTGATGGCAGCTCGTCACCTCCCCCTCCGGCAGGACGCCCTCAACCGTCGGCCTCACCCGGTGCACCGTGTTCCCCGCGTGCCCCGCGGCCGTCGGCACATCGTCCGGCAGATGCTGGTTCAGCTTCCCCCCCGCCACCAGCGCCATCATCTGCATCCCGAGACACACCCCCAGGACGGGCGCCCCCTCACTCCCCCCGATCCCTCCGCCACCCGAATGTGTGGGTCCCTCTAACAATCTCAGCAGCGCGGTCTCGTACGCCTGCCGCTCGGGATGAACCAGCGGCGACGCCTTCGCGTGCGTGATGTCCCCAAACGGCTCCACCCGCGGATCGTCCCCGCCCGTCAGCACGAACCCATCGCACCGCTTGATGTGCTCCGCCGCCGCCGCCTCGATCGGCGGCAGGATCACCGGCACCCCCCCGGCCGCGGCCACCGCCCGGCAGTACGCCATCGCGCACTGCGCCCGCGCCCCGCGCCCCTCGACCTCCGCCAGGTCCGCCGTGATCCCGATCACCGGCTGGGCCGGAG
>JBIQJK010000267.1:0-1725 GCA_044507535.1 Planctomycetaceae bacterium
GCTGACGCGGCAGTGGCGGGGGGCGAGGTGGCTGGCGTCGCACGGGATCGCGACGGCGCGGCCGCTGGCGCTGCTGCGGAGGTGGACGCCGGGAGGGGGGGAGGAGGTGCTGGTGATGGAGCGGCTGGAGGGGCCGAGCCTGCTGGAGTGTCTGGCGACGCGTGGGCTGACGGCGGGGCAGGAGCGGGCGCTGGCGGAGGAGGTGGGGAAGATGGCGGCGCGGATGGTCGCGGCGGGGCGGTACAACCGGGACCACAAGCCGTCGAACCTGATCGTGACGGCGGCGGACGAGGCGGCGGCGACGGTGGCGGTGATCGACGCGGTGGCGATCCGGGTCCGGGTCTGGGGGGGTCCCGGGCTGGAGCGGATGCTGGCGGCGCTGGTGATCGAGCCGATCGGGTGCGGGTGCCCGCCGACGGCGTGGGAGATGAGGCGGGTGGTGCGTGCGGCGGCGGCGGAGTTCATCGCGATCTCGCCGTCGCTGCGGGGGCTGCGGGGGGGGGTGGCGGTGGGGGCGCTGGCGCGGGCGATCTGGGGGATAACGGCGGGTCTTGTGGAGGGTCATGGTGATCCGACGCCGCGGGTTGATCCACTCGCCGGTCCGCGGGGGGGTGTTGGCGGGGGGCGGCGAGGGGGATAGGCTGGAACACCCCACAAGGCCCGGAGCTCATGAGCGAATCGTCGCAGATAAAAATCAAGCAGTCGCTGAAGAAGGCCGTGTACGCGATCGGCGGCGAGAAGGGGATGCAGCTCGCCCGCGCTGCGCGGTTTCATCTGAACCTGGCGCCGACGCAGCAGGTGGGCGTGAACGACACGCCGATCGAGCCGCCGCCCGCGCCGGGGGCGTACGGGTCGGTGCAGACGGAGCACGGGACGGTGCGGGTGATGCCGCCGAGGGCGGAGCTGAAGCCGGGGACGGGGACGTACCCGGCCGCGCCGCCGGCGCCGGTGGTGCCGAAGGACAAGAAGCCGGCGTGGTGGAGCGACCTGGAGTACTTCCCGCAGTGGCACACCGACGGGCACCCGAAGCGGTGGGAGTTCCCGGCGTACCTGGACAACCCGAACTGCAAGTGGCTGCAGGTGATCAAGCGGCTGTACGACCATCCGCTGAGCTTCCCGTCGAGCCTGTCGCCGGAGGCGGGGCTGATGGTTCACGCGATGGTGCGGAACATCCGGCCGCGGCGGGTGATCGAGACGGGGAGCTTCATCGGGGTCAGCACGCTGTGGATCGCGGCGGCGCTGAAGGAGAACGGGGACGGGGGGCTGATCCGCTGCTTCGACGACTTCGGGCCGGTCCACAAGGCGCCGTACCGGGATGTGGAGATGCTCTCGGGGCGTTTGGAGTTCGTGGCGGGGAACGTGGCGGAGGCGGGGCTGGCGGAGCACGTCGCGCTTCATCCGGGGAACAGCTCGTTCGAGATCAAGGCGGCGCACGCGGAGATCAAGGCGGAGCAGGGGGTCCAGCTCGCGTTCATCGACGCGGACCACGGGATCCAGGGGGTGTGGCACGATCTGTGGGCGGTGGAGCCGGTGCTGCAGGTCGGCGGGTTTGTGCTGTTCCACGACACGTTCCCGCCGTACTGCGCGCACGAGGGGCCGCGGCACCTGCTGGACCACCTCAACAAGCACGCGGTGGGGGTGTATGAGAAGGTGGATATGTACCTGGCGCCGATCAACTACGGGTTGGGGTTGGTGCGGAGGATTGGGTAGGGGGGGTGCGGAGGT
>JBIQJK010000119.1:0-10768 GCA_044507535.1 Planctomycetaceae bacterium
CACCCACCCCGCCCAGATCGACAAGACCAGCAGCATGTACAGCCGCTGCCCATGATCCCGCCGCCGGGACATGTGCTCCTCCACCATCTTCTCCACGAACTTCATATCCAGCTCGATCCCCAGCGACGGCGGCCCGAACGGCTCCACACTCCTGAGCCGGTCCATCAGCAGCGTCTTCATCCCCCCGTAGTCCGTCCTGAACCACTCCGACACCGGAATCGCAAACCCCATCTTCGGCCGATCAACAATCTCCGCCGGCAGGTATCTCCGCGCCACCTGCCGCAGCAGCCCCTTGCGCTTCCCGCCGGGCATCAGCGACGACAGCGGCTCCGACAGGCACGCATCGACCACCGACTTCGCCAGCAGCGGCGCCCTCACCTCCAGCGCCACCGCCATCGACGCGGTATCCGTCTTGACGAGCAGGTCATACGGCAAGTACGAGGAAAAGTCATCGGCGAGCGGATCGCCGAGCGGGGTCCACGGATCCACCCACTCCGGCGGGTCGCGTCCGAGCAGCTCCGAGAACAACGGCTCCGGGAAGACAGCAAGCAGCTCCCGGTACCCACCCCACCGCGCCGCCCGGATCAGCCGCGCGAGCTTGCTGCCGCGGCTCTTCGGGTCAACCTCCGGCAGCATCTCGTCCGGAAGCCGCCGCAGAAGCCGGTACCGCCGGCGCAGGTACCGTTCCGCGCTGTAGCGCTGGTACCCGCCGAACAGCTCGTCCCCGCCGTCCCCGGACAGAGCCACCGTGACATGCTCCCTCGCGGCCCGGCTCAACCAGTACGCCGGCAGCAGCGAGCTGTCCCCGAAGGGAAGCCCGATCTGCTCGATGAGCATCGTGAGGTCCCCCGCCGGGTCCGGCTCGCATTCGAGCGTGGTGTGGTCGGTGCCCAGGTGCCGCGCGCACCTCCACGCGTGCTCCGACTCGTCGTACCGGGCGTCCGGCATCCGCACCGTGAACGTCCGCAGGTCCGGCCGGACCCGCACCGCGTACGCCGCGATGAGCGAAGAGTCCACGCCGCCGGACAGGAAGCACCCCAGCGGGACGTCCGCCTCCAGCCGCGAGGCCACGGCCCCCGCGAGCAGCCCATCGAGACGATCCGGAGTCAGCGCCGCATCCTTCCGCCGCCCGCGATGCTGCCGGTAGCCGCCGCTGGACTCGGAGTTCCATCGATTCGGCCAGTCGACCGTGATGCACGTCGCGGGCGGGTGCGCGACCACGGGCGGCGTCGCGGTGTTGCAGCTGAATCCATCCTTGATCCACGGCTCCAGCCAATCCGGCGTCACGGGGGACCGCCGCCACCCCCGGCCGATCGTCCCTTCGGGCGCATCGTGCGGGTCCGGCATCTCCGGGTCCGCTTCCCGCATCCGCTCGAGCGGCTCGTAGAACCATCGCGGCCGCTCCCGCTCGACCAGCTCGTCGATCATCGCGGTAATCCGGATCAGCCCGGGCGCTGCGCTGCCGAACGCCATCAGCCCCGCGAACCCCGGGTTCGTGGTAAACAGCGGCTTCTCCCGCGCGAGGTCGTGAGCCAGCTTGAGCACGCCCCGCCCGCCGTCCCAGATGGCCAGCGCAAACATGCCGTCGAGCCGCGCGAACAGCCCCTCCCCCCACTCCCTCCACCCGTGCACCAGCACCTCCGTGTCGCTGTGATCCGTCACAAACCGGTGCCCCGCCCCTTCCAGTTCCCGCCGCAGCTCCCGGTGGTTGTAGATGCACCCGTTGAACACCACGGCCACGAGCCCCTCCCCCTTCCCTTCCCTTCCCCGCTCGCTGACCATCGGCTGGCGCCCCCCCGCATGGTCGATGATGCTCAGCCGCCGGTGCACCAGCGCCACATCCACCACCGACCCATCCCCCCGCACCGCCCGGTCCCGGAACCTCCCCGCCCCGTCCGGCCCGCGGTGCTTGATCGACTCATCCAGCACGTCCAGCCACCCCTCGGGGATGGAGGCCTCCGGCGCCGGAATCTCCGCCCCCGCCGGAAAGACCCGCAAGATGCCGCCGATGCCGCACATGGGTCATCACGATACACCGCCCCTCGCCCCAAAGCCCGACGCTCGCGCCCAACCTCCGCCGCCCCCGGCCCGCGGATGCGGGCCCGCGATGGTTGCCGGATGCGCCGGCATCCGGTCTCCAGCGCCCCCGCCCCTCCCCTCTTCGCCCGTGAAACGGGCGGACGAAGCGCCCCCTCCGCGGCGCGAACCAAGCGGTTCGATATGCTGGGGCCCCCGGCCGCGCCTCCCCGCCAGACCCTGGAGCCCCCCTCATGACCGGCGGCACACCCACCACACTCCCCACCGACCCCTCCGCCCTCGACGTCCGCGTCCGCGTCTACCTCTGGCTCGCGGCCGTCTTCGTCACCTCCCTCCTCCTGGCCAACATCATCGGCGTCAAGGTCTTCCGCTTCGAGTTCGACCTCGGGCCCCTGGGCACGCTCCCCGTCGAGCACACCGTCGGCATGCTCCCCTTCCCCATCACCTTCCTCCTGACCGACCTGCTCAACGAGTACTACGGCAAGCGCGGCGCCCGGCGCGTCGCCTTCCTCGCCTTCGCCATGGGCGCCCTCGGCTTCGTCCTGATCGACATCGCCCGCCACTTCCCCATCCTCGAGGGGATCCCCGGCACCGCCACCGGCGAGTCCTTCGAGAACATCTTCGGCGCCGCCCGCCTCATGTACCTCGCCAGCCTCGCCGCCTTCCTCCTCGGCTCGCTGCTGGACATCTTCCTCTTCGGCGTCTTCAAGCGCCTCACCCGCGGCCGCTACGTCTGGCTCCGCGCCACCGGCAGCACCGTCATCTCCCAGCTCTTCGACAGCATCCTCGTCACGTTCTTCTTCTTCTGGCTCGCCCCGATCCTGCTCCGGGCGGTCTACGGCTCCCAGGCCGGCGCCGAGCCCGCCGAGCCCGGCTGGATCCTCCGGACCGCCCTCACCGGCTACATCCTCAAGTTCGTCATCGCCGTCGCCCTCACCCCCCTGATCTACGCCGGCCGCGCCTTCATCCGGATCCGCTTCGGCATGACCCCGGTGCCGCCGGAGGAGGCATAAGAGACAATCGAGGGCGCGGTGACGCCAAGGCGGCGCCTCGCTCCGACCCGCTGTGCCCAGGCGTCTTGCGATCTACCCCGCCCGCGCCCCCACCACCCGGCGCACCGCGGCCCGCTCCGAACGCAGCATCCACACCGTGTGCACCGTCCGCGCCACCGTGATCCCCACCACGAAGCCGATCACCGTCGCCAGCTCGCGACCGACCCCAAGCTTCATCATCACGAACTGCCCCCCCAACCAGAGCGTGTACAGCAGCGGCGAGATCATCATCCGCTGCACCTGCACCATCGTCGCGTCGCGGAAGAACGTCGGCTGCGCTCCCCCCGCCCCCCCTCTCTCCGGCTCCTCCTTCCGCCACCGCCGCGGCCAGTGGTTCGCCATCCAGTGCAGGGCGTAGTAGATCGCCACGTCGAAGACGACGTCCGCCGCGAAAGTGATCGCGCCGATCGAGAGCTTCGCCCGGACCGTCAGCTGCTCCGGCTCCCCCTCCGCGAACCCCATGTACCGCGTCAGGTGCACCACCCCCACGGTCGGGATGAGCGCCAGCAGCCCCGCCAACACGATGTTGACGTTGACGTTGACGATCCGCCGCGAGTAGTACTTACCGATCCGTCTGACCATGGGGGGCGCAACTCTATCCCCCCGCCGCCGCGCCCGCGGCTGCCACGCCGCGGCCGATGCCCGAGACCTCCGCCAGCCGCCCCCGCGCCAGGGCCGCCGCGTCCGGATTCAGGTCGCACCCGACGCCCCGCCGGCCCGACCTGGCCGCGGCCACCAGCGTCGTCCCGCTCCCGCAGCACGGGTCCAGCACCGTCCCCCCCGGCGGGCAGCAGGCCCTCACCAGGAGTTCAAGCAGCGCCAGGGGTTTCTGCGTGGGGTAGCCGGTCCGCTCCGCGGCCATGTTGTTGATCGAGGGGATATCGAGCACATCCGTGGCCTTCTTGAGCCGCCCCGCCATCCGCCGGCTGGTCGCGGGGACCATCGGCGGATCGAAGTAGTAGAGGTCCGGGTCGAGGCAGTACCACAAGATGTCGTCGTGCTTGCGAGCAAACCGGCGCGGCGAGGAGCCCCCCAGCCCGTACCGCCAGATCAGGTGATTCACAAACCGGTCCTCCCCGAGCAGGTCGTCGAGCAGCACACGGACGCGGTGGCTGGTCCGCCAGTCCACATGAATCAGGACGCTGGCGGAGGGCCTCAGCGCCGGGAGCGTCGCCACCAAGCGGGAGTTGAGCCAGGCGAGGTAGTGCGACGTCGAGGGGAACGAATCGTCATACGACCCCGCGCGGGCGGACTTGGCCGCGCCGGTGTTGAACGGCGGATCGGCGTAGAGCAGGTCGATCGAGGCCGGCGGGAGCAACGGCGCGAAGTCGAGCCAGTCGGCGTGGTGAACGACGCAGCTCACGCGACAAACTCGTCGAGGGCCCGCTCCAGAGCGCGGACGACGCGCTCGCGCCTGGCGTTGGCCTGGAGCTTGACGGGGATGCGGGTCTCGTTCTCGATCCAGAGGTCGGCCATGACCGGATTCTACTGGCCCCGGGCTTGCTTGAGCACCGCGTCGAGCTCGGCCTGCACATCGACCTCGGCGTCCGGCGGGGCGTGCACCAGGAGCAGGCCCCCGAACAGCCGCTCCCAGTGCCACCCCCTGGCGCGGACGGTCTCGAGCCAGCGGGCGAGCTCGGGGGACTCGGCGACGCCCCGCGGCAGGCCGCGGGAGTGGAGCTTCCAGGGGCTGGGCCGGACGAACTCCACGAACTCCAGCGACCCGTCCGCGTGCTCCGTGCAGCGGACGACCCTGTGGAGCTCGCTCTCGTCCTCGGCGAGCTCGAGGTCAAGGAACAGGCCGGACTCTTCGAGCCGGTACAGGCCGCCGCCGAGGGGCGTCACGAGCAGGCCGTCGATGGTGACGCCCGGGAGCCGGATGGCGCGTTCGATCGGCTCGGGAATGTCGTCCACTCGATGACTCACCGGCGGCGGATCTATGGATGTCCCTGCTGGACCGCGGGCATGAGGTCATTGAGTTCCTCGATGCGGAGCATCCTGATGTCGCGGACGGAGGCCGCGAACCAGGGGAGGGACTGCGAAAGGTCGATCGCGGCGAGGACGCAGGTCACGGCGTTGATGGACTGGTTGCCGAAGTAGACGCTGCCCTGCTGGCGCGTGAAGCCGTGCTTTTCGAGGACCTTGCGGATCTCGGCGTAGGCGTTGTTATATGGATCGCCGTAGACACTGCGGAGGGACTCGATGTCCATGTCAAAGGCGATCGCGTACATGCGGCCGGCGCCTCCCTCGCGCTGATCGGAGGGCTGATCGACCGGCCACGACGCCTGATACAGAGGACGAGCCAGCGTTGCCATACCTTGCTCCCGATCGTGCCGGACAATCATACCAGAAGCCTGACGGCCCGGCCAGCCGAGCCGCAAAGGGTTGGGCGGGAAGACAAGGCTTGGCGCGGTCAGCTCGGCCGCACGGGCGCCCGGCCGACGCTGTAGTACGTGAAGCCGAGCTCCTTCATGCGGCTCTGGCGGTAGAGGTTGCGGCCGTCGAAGATGACGGGCTTGGCCATGGACTTCAGCACGCGGTCGAAGTCGGGGCTCTTGAACTCGTCCCAGTCGGTGCAGACGACCAGGCCGTGGGCGCCCTGGACGGCGTCGTACATGTCCGGGGCGACCTCGACGGTGGGGCCGAGCTCGCGGCGGGCGTTGCCGTTGGCGACGGGGTCGAAGCAGCTGATCTTGGCGCCGTAGCCCAGGGCCTTGCGGATCAGCGTCAGCGCGGGGGCCTCGCGGATGTCGTCGGTGCGGGGCTTGAAGGCGACGCCCCAGAAGGCGAGCTTGCAGTTCTGCAGGCCGCCGTTCTTGCCGTTGTAGTGGCCCATGATCTTGTCGAAGAAGCGGTCGCGCTGCCGCTGGTTGACCTCGTGGACCGCCTGGCTGAGCTTCGCGGGGATGCCCGCCTTGTCCCCCATCATGATGCAGGCGAGCGTGTCCTTGGGGAAGCAGCTCCCGCCGTAGCCCAGGCCGGGGTGGAGGAAGGCGTAGCCGATCCGCTTGTCCGAGCACATCCCCTCGCGGACCTTGTTGATGTCCGCGCCGTACGCCTCGCAGAGGTTGGCCATCTCGTTGATGAAGCTGATCTTGGTGGCGAGGAAGTTGTTCGCTGCGTACTTGACCATCTCGCTGGAGAGGATGTCCATGATGAAGATGGGGTGGCCGTTGCGGACGAACGGGTCGTAGAGGAGCTTCATCTGCTCGCCGACGGACTCCTTCTCCACGCCGCAGACGACGCGGTCGGGCTTGTTGAAGTCCTCGATCGCCGCCCCCTCCTTGAGGAACTCCGGGTTGTTGGCGACCTCGAAGGGGATGTCCGGGCCGACGGCCTCGCGGATGCGGGCCTTGACCGCCAGGGTCGTCCCGACGGGGACGGTGCTCTTGACGACGACGGTCTTCGGCGTCTGGCCCGGGCCGAGGGATCTGAGGACCGCGGCGACGTCGTCGGCCGCGGAGAAGATGTACTTCAGGTCGGTGTGGCCCCGCTCGTCGGAGGGGGTGCCGACGCAGATGAAGATCATGTCCGCGTCGCGGTGGGCCGCGCCGGCGTCGGTGGTGAAGGCGAGCCGGCCGGCGGCGACGTTGCGCTCCATCAGCTCGGTCAGCCCGGGCTCGTAGATCGGGCACTCCCCGGCCCTCAGCCTCTCGATCTTGCGGGCGTCCACGTCGAGACAGGTGACGTGGTTGCCGGTGTTGGAGAGGCAGACGCCCGTGACGAGCCCGACGTACCCCGTACCGACCATGCTCAGACGCATCGGATTGGCTCCTTCCGCCGGGCCCCTGGCCCGTCAACGGGGCGAACTATAGAGGGACCGGCGGGGGCCCGTCGCTGAAGAACAGCCCATCGGCGCGGGGTTCTTTCGAGCTCACGATGCGGCGGCCGCGACCCCGGGGCACTCCGAGTTGCACGGGGGCGCGTGGGGATGCGCGCTGCGCCGGCTCCCCCCGCGGCGGCGAGGCCGGTACACTCCCCCCCCATGCCGACCAAGACCACGAGATCGTTCCTGAAGAAAAAGACCCGCCGGCGCGCGAAGCCGGCGCTGACCGCCCGCACCGCCGATCGCCACGAGCTCTACCAGCAGTCCGTGCAGAACACCGAGGCGGAGATCGACTTCGTCGACGAGACGTTCCGCAAGCTCCGCCGCCGGCGGGCGACGCTGCTGCGGGAGGACTTCGGGGGGACGGCGAACACCTCGTGCGAGTGGGTGCGGCGGCGGGAGGAGAACGTGGCGGTCACGCTGGACCTGGACGCGGACCCGCTGGGGTGGGGGCTGGCGCACAACGTGGCGAAGCTGGAGCCGGAGCAGGCCGCGAGGGTGCGGCTGCTGCGGGGGAACGTGCTGGACCCGGAGGGGGCGCGGCCGTTCCCCAGGGACGACGGGCGGCCGATCCCGCGCCGGGGGTTCGACTGCGTGCTGGCGATGAACTTCTCGTACTGGTGCTTCACGACGCGGGCGGAGATGCTGGCGTACTTCAAGGCGGTGCGGAGGAGCCTCAGGCCCGACGGGATCTTCTTCATGGACCACTACGGGGGGAGCGATGCGCTGAAGGAGATGACCGAGACGCGCCGCTGGAGCCGGTTCACCTACATCTGGGACCAGGCGGAGTTCAACCCGATCACCGGGCGGATGAAGTGCTACATCCACTTCAAGTTCCCCGACGGGTCGAAGATGGAGCGGGCGTTCGAGTACGAGTGGCGGCTGTGGACGATCCCCGAGCTCCGAGACATCCTGGCGGACGCGGGGTTCAAGAAGAGCACCGTCTACTGGGAGGAGGACGACGGCAAGGGCGGGGGGAACGGGGTGTTCAAGCCGACGGAGAAGGGGGAGGCGGACCGGGCGTACATCACGTACATCGTGGCGGAGAAGTGAGGACGCCCGAGCCGCGGAGCGGCGGGAGTGTGTAGCCCGGGGCGCGAGCCCCGGGTGGGCGTGGGCTTGGCGGTCTCCAGCCCCGGAGGGGCGGCAGAAGATGCGCACGCCTCCGGCGACTTCCACTGATTTGGGTGACATCCGGTGCGCGTATTACGCCCCGCTGGGCGCCCCGCTGGGGCTCGCGGATCCGTTGCGTGTCCGGCGGACCCGGGGCTCACGCCCCGGGCTGCAGGCTTGCGCCGCTCCGCGGCTGAGAGGGGGAGAGGAAGGGAGAGGAAGAGCACGGCCGACCCGGGGCGGCCAGCCGTGGCACCCGGAAGAGGAAGAGAGGGGATCGGAAGAGGCGGGGAGGAAGGGGAGAGGAGGAGACCCGAGGATTTGCCGTAGAGGGGGAGAAGACGAAGAGGGGGGAGGGGGCTCATCCTCGGCGTGACGGGCGGGCCACGGGGAAGAGCTGCCGCTACTGTTGGGCATGTCTGCACTGCTCGATGTTCCGCCGGAACTGGCTGGGATTCAGGGGACGCTCGCCGACGCGCTGGCCCGCGTGGAGGGGCGGTTCAACGAGGCGCTGCGGCCGGAGCTACCCCCGGTGGAGCGGCTGTGCCGGCACGTGGAGTCGTACCGGGGGAAGATGCTGCGCCCGGCGGTGGTGGTGCTCAGCGGGCTCGCGGCGGGGGCCGGGGAGGGTGGGGGCGGGGAGGTCACCGACGCGCACATCACGGTCGCCGCGGTGTGCGAGATGATCCACATGGCCACGCTCGTGCACGACGACGTGCTCGACGAGGCGGACACCAGGCGCAAGGGGGCGACGGTCAACCGGCTGCACGGCAACGAGGCCGCGGTGATCCTGGGGGACTACCTGTTCAGCGCGGCGTACCGGCTCTGCTCGACGCTGCCGGGGGAGGTCGGGCGGCGGACGGCGCTGCTGATCGGGGAGACGGGGATGGCGCTCTGCTCGGGGGAGCTGCTGCAGCTCCACCACCGGCGGGACTACTCGATCGACGAGCCGACGTACTTCGAGATCGTGGAGCGGAAGACGGCCTCGCTGATCGCCGCGGCGTGCCGGCTGGGGGCGGAGCACTCGGGGACCTCGGAAGACGTTGCCGCGGGGCTGGAGCGGTACGGGCTGCGGCTCGGGGTGGCGTTCCAGATCCAGGACGACCTGCTGGACCTGACCGGGACGGAGTCGGTGGTGGGCAAGCCGCTGCGGCGGGACGTGGAGCTCGGGAAGCTGACGCTGCCGCTGATCCATCACCTGGCCGCGGCGAGCCAGGTGCAGCGGGGGCGGACGCTCGGGCTCATCGGGGCGGTGCCGGGGGTGGAGGGGGAGCGCGAGGGGGTGCAGGCGCTGCAGGCCGCGCTCGGGGAGACGGGGTCGATCCGGCACGCCCGGGAGGTGGCGGTGGGGCTGGTGGCGGAGGCGAAATCGGCGCTGGAGGTGGTGGAGGAGTCGGCCGCCAAGCGGTTCTTGATGCTGATGGCGGACGCGGTGGTGGATCGATCCTTTTGAGGATGGGGGGCGTAGAAGGGGGCCGTGAAAAGCGCGCAGCGGAGAGCGAAGAGCGCGAACTTTCGGATCGGGGATCGCGCGGCGGGCGGCACGCAGCACACAGCACGCAGCACACACAGGTTGATGCAACACATGAGTACCGGGACTGAGATGAACGGGGCGGTTGGCGGGGGTCGGCGCGGGGCGCCGGTGGTGGCGATCGTGGGGGCGACGGGGGCGGTGGGGCGGGAGATGCTGACGGTGCTGGAGGAGCGGGGGTTCCCGCATGCACCGCTGCCGGGCGGGGTGCGGCTGCTGGCGTCGGAGCGGTCGGCGGGGCAGGCGATCCCGTACCGGGGTCAGACGCTGACGGTCCAGGCGCTGACGGAGGATGCGTTCGACGGGGTGGACATCGCCCTGTTCTCGGCGGGGTCGGGGATCTCCAAGCGGTTCGGGCCGGTGGCGGCCGCGGCCGGGGCGCTTGTCGTGGACAACTCCTCGGCGTTCCGGATGGACGAGGGGGCGCCGCTGGTGGTGCCGGAGATCAATGCGGGGGCGATGGCGGGGGTGGTCGATCGGTGGAGAGGGGAAGGGGAGAAGAAGGGAGAAGGGGGCGGGATCATCGCGAACCCGAACTGCTCGACGATCATCATGCTGATGGCGCTGACGCCGCTGCGCCGGGCGTTCGGGGTGGAGCGGGCGGTGGCGGCGACGTACCAGGCCGCGTCGGGGGCGGGGGCGCGGGGGATGGAGGAACTGCTGAGCCAGACGCGGGAGGTGCTGGAGGGGCGGGAGCCGCGGCCGGAGCTGTTCCCGGAGCCGTACGCGTTCAACCTGTTCAGCCACAACACGGAGGTGGACCCGCGGACGGGGCTGAACGGAGAAGAGCAGAAGATGATCCAGGAGACAGGAAAGATCTGGGCGGATGAGGCGGGGGGGGAGGGGGAGAAGGGGCGGGCCCGGATCAGCGCGATGTGCATCCGGGTGCCGGTGCTGCGGGCGCACGCGCAGGCGATCAACGTGACGCTGCGGCGGCCGGCGACGACGGCGCAGGTGCGGGATGCGCTGATGGGGTTCCCGGGGGTGCGGGTGGTGGACGACCGTGCGGGGAACCGCTTCCCGACGCCGCTGAAGGCGTCGGGGGGGGATGAGGTGCTGGTGGGGCGGGTGCGTCCGGACCCGAGCCAGCTGCCGCGGGTGAGTGGAGAGGGGCAGACCCCGGACGAGACCCCGACAGTGGGGTTCGACCTGTTCGTCTGCGGGGACCAGCTCCGAAAGGGGGCGGCGCTGAACGCGGTGCAGATCGCG
>JBIQJK010000268.1:0-1716 GCA_044507535.1 Planctomycetaceae bacterium
GGGGCGCGTGATGACCAGCGCGCTGGTGCCGGCCATCGGCTGTGTGGCCCCGCTCCAGTCGAGCACGCCCTTGCTGGTGCGCAGGGTGACGCGCGGACTGGCGCTCCCCGCCAGCGTCATCTCCACGTTCCCCCCCTTCGCGCCGACGCGCAGCGTCCCCCGCATCGTCGGCCGCGGCTCCATCCCCGTCAGCTGCACATCCAGCCTCACCTGCAGCAGCGAGCGATCCTGCCGCGACCCCTCCATGTACCCTGTAGCCGACAGCGTCACCCCCGTCCCGCTCACCCGCCCCGTCATCTTCGCCCCGCCCCGCTCCGGGAACACCCACACCTCCCCCTCCGCCGCCCCGTTCTCGCCGATCCGCAGGTCCGCCGTCACCGGCCACAGTTCCAGGTCCCCCCCTCGGATCGTCTCCATGACGCCGACGAACCGCTTCCCCGCCCGCAGGTCCTCGCTCATGAACCGCGCGATCGCCGCACGCTCCGCCTCCACGTGCGCCATCGTCCAGGTCCGCTCCACCGTCAGCATCACCTCGCCGTGGCTGACGAAGTCCGCCCGGGTGTGCGGCCGCCACAGCCCCTTCAGCCCCTTCCCGCCCCCCTCCACGTGCAGCCGCCACTGCTCCCCCCACGGCATGTTCAGGTACAGCGCACCCCGCCCGATCACCAGCCCCACCGTCCCCTGCGCCGACTGGTCGCGACGGTTCCCCACGCTCGCCGTCGCCACGTACGCCATCCCCTCCCCGCTCACCCGCTCGATCGTCACCTCCACCGGCTCCACCGGCCCCCCCAGCGTCGACTTCTCGCCGCGCAGCACCGCACGCCCGCCGATCGCGTCGGTCACCTCCGCCAGCGCCGCCAGCCGCGCCGCCCGCTGCACCTCCAGCTTCGCCCGCGGCCCCCCGTGGCGCTTCGCATCCCGCGTCAGCCTCGCCCCCTCCCGCCCCGGCCACCGCGACGAGACCTGCGCTGTCCCCTTGAACACCGGCTTCTTCGGCGTCCCCTCCACCACCAGGTCCACCCTCCCCTGCACATCCCTCTCCTCTGCCGGCTCCGCCGCCGGCCCGATCTCGATCGTCATCCGCACCCGCCCGGAAAGCTCATCCACCGGCGCCAGCGCCCCGCGGATCGGGTGCACCGTCACCGGCCGCAGCGCATCGGACATCCCGGGGTCCAGCACCGCCTCCCCCTCGAACATCCCGCCCGTCTCCGGCATCTCGCGCAGGATGCGCATCGCCAGCACCCACTCGTCGCTCCCCTCGACCTCCGGCACGACCACCAGCCCCTGCCCTCCGCTTTCCCGCAGGAACGCCGCGATCCCCTTCGCCATCTCCGCCCGCTCCGCCTCGATCGCCGCGGCGTGCGCCCGCAGCCCCTCCGCGAGCGTCGTCCCGCTCGCCAGCCGCTTGAACCGCTGCGCCTTCGCCCCCGGCCCCGCCGACTCCAGCGTCAGTTCCAGCAGGTCCCCCGACCGCGTCGCCCCGTACACCGTCGTCGCCCCGCCCCCCGTGACCATGCTCAGCCTCCCCCCGTCGAGCAACCGGTACGACAGTGTCATCGACGACTGCCCCATCCCGCGCCCCACCGTCACGATCACCTGGTCGTCCTTCAGGAACTCCAGCCCCATCAGCTCCCCCTCGGTCACCCGCATCCACACCCCCACCAGCTCCGAGCCCCGCGACACCTCGCGTCCGCCCAGCGGCTTCTCCGCCCCCTG
>JBIQJK010000120.1:0-10722 GCA_044507535.1 Planctomycetaceae bacterium
GGGCGGGGGCGGTGGGGGGAGCGAGGTCATGTCTCCTCCCCCACGCGGCCGGCGGCGCCCCCGCCGGCGGTGGCGCCGCGGCCGGCCTTGCGGTAGACGAGCTCGCTCATCTCGAAGACGGAGATCATGGGCAGGACGCGGATGAAGATGAACATGAGGAAGAGGAAGAAGCCGATGGAGCCGGCGTAGAGGGCCCAGTCCCACCTGGTGGGGAAGTACATGCCCCAGCTGCTGGGGAGGAAGTCGCGGTGGAGGCTGACGACGACGATGACGAAGCGCTCGAGCCACATGCCGACGTTGATGAACATGGCGATGATCCAGAGGACCAGGGGCCGGTTGCGGATGCGGCGGGACCAGAGGAGCTGGGGGACGGCGATGTTGCAGAGCATCAGGGCCCAGAAGGCCCAGGCGTAGGGGCCGGAGAGGATGCGGTTCTCGAGCATGAAGACCTCGTACTCGTTGCCGCCGTAGAGGCCCATGGCGATCTCCATGACGTAGCCGTACGCGACGATGAGGCCGCTGGCGAGCATCACCTTGCCCATGTTGTCGAGGTGGCGCGCGGTGATGAAGTCCTGGAGTCCGTAGGCGACGCGGAGGGGGATGACGAGGGTGAGGACCATGGCGAAGCCGGCGTAGATGGCGCCGGCGACGAAGTAGGGTGGGAAGATGGTGGCGTGCCAGCCGGGGAGGACGCTGGAGGCGAAGTCGAGGCTGACGACGGAGTGGACGGAGATGACCAGGGGCGTGGCGAGGCCGGCGAGGAGGAGGTAGGCGCGCTCGTAGCGGTGCCAGTGGCGCGCGCTGCCGCGCCAGCCGAGGGCGAGGACGCCGTAGAGGCGCTGGACCCAGCGGCGGGGGGCGCGGTCGCGGATGGTGGCCAGGTCGGGGATGAGGCCGACGTACCAGAAGAGCAGGGAGGTGAGGGCGTAGGTGCTGACGGCGAAGACGTCCCAGACCAGGGGGCTGCGCCAGCCGGGCCAGAGGTTCATGGTGTTGGAGTAGGGGAAGAGCCAGTAGACGAGCCAGGGGCGGCCGACGTGCAGGAGCGGGAAGAGGCCGGCGCAGGCGACGGCGAAGAGGGTCATGGCCTCGGCGAAGCGGTTGATGCTGGTGCGCCACTCCTGGCGGAGGAGCAGGAGGATGGCGCTGATGAGGGTCCCGGCGTGGCCGATGCCGATCCACCAGACGAAGTTGATGATGGCGAACCCCCAGGCGACGGGGATGTTGACGCCCCAGACGCCGACGCCGTAGAGGAGGAGGATGAGGATGGAGTAGATCATCAGCATCACGAGCGAGGCGGAGAGGAGGAAGCCGACGAGCCAGCCGCGGCCGATGCGCCCGGTGAGGACGATCTCGCTGATCTTCTCGGTGACGGAGTGGGCGGTGTGCCCGGGTCCGACGACGTCGGCGCCGGGGGGCGTGGCCGGGGTCGGGAGGTCGGGGGGAGGGGAGGGGGTGTCGTCGCTCATGGGCCGCTCCCGTGGGTGGTGGTCATCCCTTGGCTTCTTCGCGGAAGGTGCGCTCGGGGTGGTCCAGTGCGTGGTGCGAGGTGGGGAGGGCCGGGTTGGGGTTGACGAGGCGGGGGAGGTAGGAGACCCGGGGCTGGGTGTTCAGGCCGGTGAGGATGGCGAAGCCGTGGGGCTGGTCGCGCAGGGCGGCGACGGGTGAGGGGCGCTGGAGGTCGCCGAAGACGATGGCGCCGGCGGGGCAGGCCTGCTGGCAGGCGGTCTGGAGGGCGTCGACGACGGCGTCGGCGCGTGCGCGGGCGTCGGGGCCGTTGCGGGCGAGGATGGTCTTCTCCTCGCGCCGGGCCTCGTTGATGCGCTGGATGCAGAAGGTGCACTTCTCCATCACGCCGCGGGTGCGGACGGTGACGTCGGGGTTGTAGCCGAGCTGGCGGACGGGGGTGTGGTCGGCGTACTGGAGGAAGTTGAAGCGGCGGACCTTGTAGGGGCAGTTGTTGGCGCAGTAGCGGGTGCCGATGCAGCGGTTGTAGGTCATCTCGTTGACGCCCTCGGCGCTGTGGGTGGTGGCGAGGACGGGGCAGACGTACTCGCAGGGGGCGTTCTGGCAGTGCTGGCAGAGCATGGGCTCGAAGTAGGGGCCGGCGTCTGCGGAGGGGCGGTCGCCCTTGTAGTAGGTGTCGATGCGGATCCAGTGCATCTCGCGGCCGGCGAGGACCTGGTCCTTGCCGACGATGGAGACGTTGTTCTCGGCCTGGCAGGCGACGACGCACGCGCTGCAGCCGGTGCAGACGTTGAGGTCCACGACCATGCCCCAGGCGTGGCCGTGGTTGATCTGGCTGCCGGGCATGGGGGGGTAGAGGGAGAGGTGGAGGGTGCGGCCGTGGCCGGAGGGCGCGTGGGCCTTGTCCTCGGCGGCCTCGCCGGCGAGCTGGGCGAGGGAGTGGACGCGGAAGATGTCGCGCCCGCCGAGGGCCTGGCTGGGCTGGGTGCAGGCGAGCGGGTGGCGGCGGCCGGTAGGGAGGATTTCGACGCCGCGGGCGGTCCACATCGCGCCGCTGGTGCGCAGGGCGAAGGCGCTGAAGCCGACGTTGCTGCCGACGCGGCCGGCGCGGTCGCGGCCGTAGCCGAGCTGGACGCTGATGGAGTTGTCGGGCTGGCCGGGCTGGACCCAGACGGGGGCGTCCGCCTGGCGTCCGGCGTGGCGGAGGGTGACGACGTCGCCGCTGGCCAGGCCGAGGCTCGCGGCGGTGGCGGGGCTGATGAGGGCGACGTTGTCCCAGGTGAGCTTGGTGATGGGCTTGGGGAGCTCCTGGAGCCAGCCGTTGTTGGCGAAGCGGCCGTCGTAGACGCCGGGGTCGGGGCGGAAGGTGAGCTCGAGGCCGTCGGCGTGGGCGGGCGCGGGGGGCTGCTCGGCGAGCGGGTCGCCGGCGACGGAGACCCGGACCTCCTGCGCGGCGGTGTCGGGGATCGCGCCGCGCTCGAGGGCGGCGCGCCAGAAGGGCTCGAACTGGTGCGGGTCGGGGGCGCGGCTCTGCCAGGTGCGGCGGACGAGCTCGCGGGCGTCGGATTCCGGCTGGCCGAGGAGGGCGGCCATGAACTCGTGGGGGGAGCGGGACTGGTAGAGGGGGTGGATGAGGGGCTGGACGACGCTGGCGGAGCCGTCGAAGGCGCGGGCGTCGCTCCACATCTCGAGGTAGTGGCAGAGGGGGATGTGCCAGTGGGAGCGGAAGCTGGTCTCGTCGTAGAACTCGCTGAGGTGGATGCGCAGGGGGACGGCGTCCATGGCCGCGGGGAAGTCGAGGTCGGCGGGGGCGGTGTAGACGGGGTTGGCGTCGAGGATGATGAGCATGTCCACCGCGCCGGCGCGCATGTCGGTCACGAGGCGGGTGAGGGAGGCGAGGTCGCCCTCCTGGGCGGCCTCGACGGGCTCGGTGTAGACGACGGTCCGGCCGACGGCGCCCAGCTCGGCGTTGAGGATGTGGGCGATGGCGTGGACGGCGGGGGGCTGCCAGGGGCCGGCGACGGCGAGGGCGCCGCCGCGGTGCTGGAGGAGGTCGTCGGCCATGGCGGCGACCCACTGGGCGTGGGGGTCGTCGGCGGGGGGTGGTGTGCCGCGGACGGCGGCGAGGGTGAGGCGGGCGATGCGCTCGACGTCGCTCGCGGGGATGGCGAGGCGGTGGTCGGCCATGGCGCCGGTGATGGTGGGGGTGCTCTCGACGGCGTAGAGGCGGTGCATGGAGTCGGGGCCGCCGGCGCGGACGCGGCGGCCGGCGGCGAAGTCGCGGTTGTAGCGGACGACGCCGGGGCCGAAGAGGAGGAAGTCGGCGTCGAGGGAGAGGATGCGCTGGGCGCGGTCGAAGCGGTAGACGGGGTTGACGATGCGGCCGAATGCGGCGCGGGTTCCGGCGCGCTCGGCGTCGAGGCAGACGGGCTCGTAGTGGTGCCAGCTCGCGCCGGGGTATTGCTGGAGGAAGGCCTGGAGTTGTGCGAGGAGGGTGGGGGAGGTGACGGCGCCGGTGAGGAGGCGGATGCCGCGGCCGCCGGTTTCGCGCCGGGCGGCGAGCTCGCCGGCGATGAAGGTGGTGAAGGCGGCCCAGGTGGAGATCTGGCCGCGGCGGGTGACGGTCTGGGCGCGGTCGGGGTCGTAGAGGGAGAGGATGGAGGCCTGGGTCCAGGCGTCGGAGGCGCCGAGGCTGGCGGGGTGGTCGGGGTTTCCCTCGAGCTTGGTGGGGCGGCCCATGTGGCTCTCGGCGAGGAGGCCGATGCCGTAGCCGGCCATGGGCATGGTGGTGGCGAAGAAGAGGGGCTTGCCGGGGACGGCGAGCTCGGGGGGGACGACGTAGGGGATGATCTCCTCGCGCGGGCTGGGGCAGCCGGCCATGGCGCCGACGCCGGCGAGGGCGAGGGGGGCGGCCATGAGGCGCATGAAGTCGCGGCGGGAGAGGTCGTCGGGGGCGAGGCGGGCGAGGTCGCGGAGGTGCTCGAGGCCGCGGCCGGCGATCTCTCCCTCGTGCTGTCCCGGGCTGTTGCGGTTCACTCCCCCGGCCTCCCTCAGTAATGGCAGGTCGAGCAGCGGGTGATCTGGTACGGGTCGATGCCGAGCGCTGCGGCCCGCTCGCGCCCGGCGGCGGCCTGCTCGGGCGAGGGGCGGTAGTCCATGTTGAAGACCTCCTCGGGCGGGACGAGGTTCGGGCCGGGGTCCCAGTGGCAGGAGAGGCACCACTGCATCTGGAGGCTGACGGACTTCCACATCAGGGGCATCTCGTTGACGCGGCCGTGGCAGGTGGCGCAGGAGACGCCGGTGTTCACGTGGATCTCGTGGGAGAAGTGGGAGAAGTCGGGGATGTTGTTGACGCGCTGCCAGGCGATGGGGACGCCGGTGCGCCAGCTCTCGCGGACGGGCTCGAGGAGCTCGGCGCCGGTCCAGATCTGGGAGTGGCAGGTCATGCAGGTCCTGGTGGAGGGCATGCCGGCGCTACGGGAGTCGGCGACGGAGGTGTGGCAGTAGCGGCAGTCGATGCCGAGGCCGGCGACGTGGTGCTCGTGGCTGAACTGGACGGGCTGGTTGAGGGGGACGTCCTGGAGGGTGACGTAGGGGGAGCGGGTGATCGCGCCGCCGATCATGAAGAGGGAGGCGACGGCGAGGACGGCGGCGCCGATGAGCGCGCGGGCGAGATGATCCGCGTACGCGGGGAAGAGCTGCGCCACACCGAAACGTACCTGACAGTGGGCGTGCGCACAGGACGTTTTTTCCACGGTTCTGCCGCGGGGAAGCCTGTGCGTGGGGGGCGGGGGGCCGGGCCAAACCCCAAGGCGGATCGGGGGGAGCGGGGGAGGGTTGTGCGCCGGGCCGGAAGTCGTCACTATGCTCGGTGAGCGTCCATCGAGAACCGGCGCGCGGGGCCGTCCGCGCGCCGAGCCCCGAGCGTCGAGGCCCGACCCATGCAGACCCCATCCCCGCCGCCCTCGTCCCCGGAAAGCCCGACCCCGCCCGGTTCGCCGCACGGCTCCGCCCACCCCCGGCGGGCGACGGCCAGCGGGGAGTACCGCGAGGCGACGGTGAGCTCGGTCATCTTCGGGATCGTCGTGGGGGGGATCATGAACGCGGCGATCACGTACGCGGGGCTGAAGATCGGGTTCACGATCGTCGGCAGCGCGATCGCGGCGGTGCTGGGGTTCGGGGTTCTGCGGGGGCTGCTGCGGCGCGGGTCGATCCTGGAGACGAACATCGGGCAGACGATCGCGTCGGCGGTGAACACGACCAACGCGGGGGTGATCTTCACGGTGCCGGTGCTGCTGCTGCTGGACCTGGATGTGGAGCTGGGGTTCGCCAGCAGGGACTTCTGGGCGATCACGCTGGCGTGCATGGCGGGGGCGCTGCTGGGGGTGGTGTTCATCGTGCCTCTGCGGAAGCAGATGATCGACATCGACCGGCTGCGGTTCCCGAGCGCGACGGCGGTGGGGGCGATCCTCAAGAGCCCGGGGGCGGGGGCGAAGAAGTCGGTCGTGCTGGCGGCGGGGATCGTGGCGGCGATCCTGATCTACCTGCCGGCGGCGCTGCCGGCGCTGAAGCGGCCGGCGGGGCTGGAGGAACTGGACGCGCTGGTGGCGCGGGAGCGGATCAGCGCGGCGGATGCGGAGCGGACCCGGATGATCGCGGGGTGGATCGAGGCGGGGGCCGCGCCGGCGGAGGTGGTGGAGGCGGGGCGGGTGCACACCGAGCTGCGCGAGGCGCGGGGGGCGCTGAAGCAGGTTCTGGCGTCGGCGGAGCTCGAGGTGAGGGTGGCCGCGCTGGAGGAGGAGGCGAAGGGGGCGGACGCGGCGGCGGGGGCGCCGGCGAAGCTGTCGGTGGCGGCGTACGAGGCGTCGCAGGGGGAGCGGGAGTGGGGGTCGCTGCGGTCGGTCTCGCTGGGGTGGGCGGGGAGGCCGCTGCCGGGGTACGCGGACCTGGGGCTTCGGCTGGGGGAAGAGCGGGACGAGTCAACCGGCGCGCTGACGCGCCGGGTGGACCGCGATGGGAACGGCCGGCCGGACCTGGTCGTGACGGACGACACGATCGACGTGGGGCGGATCCTGGGGCTGCCGGACCAGATGTTCTTCGCGTTCGCGATCGCGCCGTTCGCGCTGGGAGCGGGGTACCTGACGGGGCGGGCGGGGCTGCTGGTGCTGGCCGGTGGTGTGCTGGCGTACCTGGTGCTCAATCCGCTGGCGTACGCGATGGGGTGGATGCCGGCGACGGTGACGGCGGACCGGGCGGCTGGGTACGCGCTCAACGCGTACAACCGGCCGCTGGGGATCGGGCTGCTGCTGGGCGGGGCGATGATGGGGGTGGTCGCCTCGCTGCCGGCGATCCGGGAGGCGCTGCGGAGCATCGCGAGCGCATCGCGGACCGGGGGGGCGGGGGGACTGGCAGGAACGGGGGGCGGCGGGGCGTCGCGGTCGCGGGATGAGATGAGCTTCCGGTCGCTGCTCGTGCTGGGTGGGATAGGGATGGCGCTGCTGCTGGTGGCGTCGGAGTTCAGCGGGCAGGGGGGGGCGGCGGAGATGACGGGGTGGCTCAAGGGGGTGAGCCCGTGGGTGGGGCGGGCGATCATCGCGGTGATCGCCGCGGCGTGGATCTGGTTCGCGGGGATCATCATCGCGCAGTGCACGGGGATGACGGACTGGTCGCCGATCTCGGGGATCGCGCTGCTGACGGTGGTGCTGGTGATGATGCTGGCGGGGACGCAGGACGTGGTGTCGGCGGTGATGATGGGGGCGGCGCTGTGCGTGGCGATCGGGTGCGCATCGGACATGATGGCGGACCTGAAGACGGGGTACATCGTCGGGGGCGTGCCGCGGCGGCAGCAGATCCTGGAGGCGGCGACGGTGCCGATCGGGCCGCTGATCACGATGGCGACGATCGTGCTGATCGCGCAGGTGAACATGCAGACGGTGGGGGCGCCGATCGGTCCGGGGACGGACACGGTCGCGCCGCAGGCGCAGGCGCTCAAGGCGGTGATCGAGGGGGTGCAGGGGGGCGAGATGCCTTATGCGCTGTACGGGCTGGGGGCGGTGCTGGGGGTGCTGCTGGGGCTGGGGGCATTCTCGGGGCTGGGGGTGCTGGTGGGGCTGTCGATGTACCTGCCGATCGTGTACATCCTCACGTACGGGGTGGGGTGCGTGGCGAACATGGCGGTGGGGAAGATCAAGGGGCGGGCGTGGGCGGAGGAGTGGGGGGTGCCGTTCTGCGCGGGGCTGATCGTCGGGGAGGCGATCCTCGCGCTCGTGGTCAACTCGATCGTGCTCATCACCGGGTAAGCCAGGGGAATGGATGCATGAAACTCGCCGCGCTGCTGCTGATCACGGTCTCGCTCGTCCTCGGCGTCGTCGGGGCGGTGACGGCGTACCTGCCGCCGCTGAGCCTGCCGGATGAGGCGTTCCAGACGAAGGACCACGAGAGCGGCGAGATGGCGCCGCTGACGCTCAACGCCCCGGCGGGGGAGCGGGAGGGGGAGCCGATTGCGCTCAGCGGGGCGAAGCTGACGCCGGAGGTGCTGGCGGAGCTGCGGGAGGCGGGGGTGGAGCGGGTGCGGGTGCGGGAGTTCTCCTTCGCGCGGTGGCCGGAGTGGTGGCTGTTCGTCCTGGGGTGCGTGGGGCTGGGGGTTGGGGCGGCGATCGTGCGGCGGGAGAACCGGCGGGCGATGGCCGCGGCGGGCGCGGCGCAGGCGGCGGCGGGGGCCGGGCCGGATGAGACGCTGGCGACGCTGAAGGGGGAGATCGATCGGCTGCGGGCGGAGCTTCCGGGGATGGGGAGCGCGGAGGAGCGGCTGGCGGCGATCGTCGAACGGGTGGGGGCGCAGCAGCGGACGACGATCCCGGGGTTCATCGCCGCGCGGCCGGTGCTGGTGTCGCGGCTGGGGCTGGGAGGGTTCGCGCGGCTGATGGACTCGTTTGCCGCGGCGGAGCGGCAGATCAACCGCGCGTGGTCGGCGGCGGCGGATGAGGTGGAGGCGGAGGCGGTGGCGAGTTTGGAACGAGCGGCGGGGTTGTTGGTGGAGGCGGAGGGGAGGTTGAGGGGGTAGGGGGTGCGGGTGAAGAGGTGAAGAGGTGTGGAGGTATGGAGGTGAAGAGGAACCCGCCCCCAACCCCCGTCCTCAGGGCGGGGGCTTCAGAAGGGAGGCCATGTAGATTGGGGAGGGAGGCCATGGAGCCCTCACCCGGCCTCTCCCAAGGGGAGAGGGGGCGGAAGAGAGGGAGAGAAGAGGGAGAGAGGGGAGATATGGGCTGGCCCCCCAAAGCCCGAGCCACGGGAGTGTGTGAGGGTCAGGAGAGCTTCTGTTCGAGCTCTTCCCAGCGGGCGTAGAGGGCGGCGACGGTGGCCTGGGCGGACTCGAGGTCTTTGCAGGCCTGGGCGAGTTTGGCGTGGTCGGCGGCGATGGCGGGGTCGTTGACGCGGGCCTCGGCGGCGGCCGCGGCGGCCTCGGCCTCCTGGATGCGGGCCTCGATGGTGTCGTACTCGCGCTGCTCGTTGTAGGAGAGCTTCTTGCGCTGCGGCGCGGGGGCGGGTGGGGTTGAGGCGGGGGCGGCGGGCTTTGGCGCGCGGGGCTTGCTCTCCTCGGGGGCGGCGGGCTGGGAGGCGAGGGCCTGGTCGAGGGTGGGGAAGAGGCGGGCGCTGCCGCGGCCGTCGAGGGCGACGATCTCGGTGGCGAGGCGGTCGAGCATGGCGCGGTCGTGGGTGACCAGGACGAGGGCGCCGGGGAAGTCCTCGAGGGATTCCTCGAGGAGCTCGAGGGTGGGGATGTCGAGGTCGTTGGTGGGCTCGTCGAGGACAAGGATGTCCGCGGGCTCGAGCATGATGCGGGCGATGTGGACGCGTGCGAGCTCGCCGCCGCTGAGGGAGCCGACGGGCTGGTCGAGCTGGGCGTCGCGGAAGAGGAACCGCCGCGACCAGGCGGTGATGTGCATGGCGCGGTCGCGGAAGCGGACCTGATCGCCGACGGGGCAGAGGGCCTCGCGCAGGAGCGTCTGCGGGGGGATTTCGCGCCGGTGCTGGCTGAAGACGACGATGCGCGGGGGCGGGTCGCTGGGGCGGATCGTGCCCGCGTCGGGGGGGAGGTCGCCGGTGAGGACGCGGATGAGGGTGGTCTTGCCGCTGCCGTTGGGGCCGAGGAGGCCGACGCAGTCGCCGGGGGTGAGCTCGAGGTCGAGGTCCTTGAAGAGGGGGCGGCCGCCGAGCGATTTCGAGATGCCGGCGGCGGTGAGGAGGCGGCGGGTGCGGCGGCCGGTGGCGGCGAAGTCCACCCTCGCGCCGCCGGCGGTGGCGGCGGCGTTTCGGGACTTGAGGTCGGCGAGGACGCCCATGCGCTCGTGGCTGGCCTGGATGCGGCCCTTCTGCTTGGTGCGGCGGGCCTTGGCGCCGCGGGAGAGCCAGGCGAGGTCGCGCCGGACCTGGTTGGCGAGGGACTGCTCGGCCCTGGCCTGCCCGGCGAGGAACTCCTCGCGGCGGCGGAGGAACTCGGAGTAGTTGCCGTCGATGCTGAGGACGCCCTGGGGGTAGGCGGCGTTGAGCTCGACGACGCGGGTGGCGACGTTCTCGAGGAAGGTGCGGTCGTGGGTGACGAAGATGGAGGCGAAGTGGGCGCGGCCGGGGGCGGGGCGGGTGAGGAGGTCCTCGAGCCAGCGGATGGCGGCGAGGTCGAGGTGGTTGGTGGGCTCGTCGAGGAGGAGGAGGTCGGGCTCGCCGCCGCAGGCCGCGAGGGCGCGGGCGATGGAGAGGCGCTTGCGCCAGCCGCCGGAGAGGGTGGAGACGGGCGCGGCGGCGTGGGCGTCGTCGAAGCCGACGCGGGCGAGGGTGACGGCGGCGAGGACCTCGGCCTCGTGGGGGTCGTGGACGATGCCGCGGCCGCCGGCGAAGGCGGCGTGGGCGAGGACGTCGTGCGGGGTGCCGGAATCGCCGGCCTCGGGGAAGTGGTCGGCCTGGGGGACGTAGACGGCGCGGAGGCCCTTGGAGGCGGCGAGGTCGCCGGCATCGGGGGATTCCGCGCCGGCGAGGATGCGCAGGAGGGTGCTCTTGCCCGCGCCGTTGGGGCCGATGAAGCCGATGCGCTCGGCGGGGGCGATGCTGAGGGAGACGCCGGTGAAGAGGGTCTGGAGGCCGTGGGTCTTCGAGATGTTGCGGGCGGTCAGGAGCAAGGCGGGGGCGGTCCGTCGGTGCGGGGGGGGTGAGAGGGTGGGGATGCGAGGGTACGCCGCGGGGAGAGAGGAGAGAGGAGGG